>CAZKDQ010000012.1:35132-42177 GCA_964551345.1 uncultured Rhodothermales bacterium | reverse complement strand
GAGACGTTGCCGGGCGAATCGCTCGACCTCGTCCTTCCCTATGTCGACGGCACGCCCCGCATCGCGGCGACGCTCACCGACGTGCGCGTGCGGCGCTCGGGCGATGGCTTCGTCTTCGAAAACGGCCTGATTGATGCCGTAGCGCCCACGCCGATCGACCTCGGGTCGGCGGGGATTCCGATGACACTCCGGTCCGTCAAGTACGGCTACGCCGGGTCGAGCGATGGCGCGGCCGCGCAGTTGATTCTGTCCGGTGCGCTCCACGTGTTCGCCGAGTCGCTTGTCGGAAGCGACGTGACGCTTGCCATATCGAGCACGGGCGATCTCTCGGGGATGGTGGATCTCGACGGCGTCAGCCATCGAATCGATGTTGCCGGAAACGGCCTCGTAGGGGTCGACATCGAGTCGGTCTCCGGCTCGTTCACGATGCCGCGCGGCGGGCAGGCGGCGTACGACTGGACCGTAGCCGGCGCCGTTTCGGTGAACGACGGCGACACCGAGCTCGCGTCTGCACAGGTTGCACTCCGGCACCAGCCGCACCGCACCGATGTGCTGCAGTTTATCGCCGGCACGGATCTCGAAGGTCCGTCGCTCGACCTCGGCACGCTGCAGTTCGATTTTGATGGGATTACGGAGCTGAAGCATTTCAGCTACACACCGGAATCCGGTTTTGAATTCCGCCTCGCGGTCGATTTTGGGCTTGGATTGAGTGTGGATGGCGGCGATGCCTTCGGGATCAACCTGAAGGGCGTCGAGATATCGGAGACGAGCCTTTCGCTGCCCGCGCAAACGGTTCATGGCGGCACGGTGCCGGCACTCGACGACAGCCAGATGCTCACCGTCGGCCCGATCGACCTGCGCCTGATCGGAATCGAGCTGATCCGGGATGTACAGGTGAACTATGCGGATCTGCAGCTGCTCGGCGCTGGACGTTCGCCCTACGATGACATCCTGTTCGCATCCACGGAGCTCATCGCAGCACCGGTGATCGAGCCCGACGCCGATCTGTTCGATGCGCTGAACATCAGCCTCGGCATCTCGATCAACGCCTATCCGTCGCTTTCGGATGTCGAGTTCTCGGTCTACAACGCCGGGTTCAATCGCGGCATGTTCACCGGCGCGCTCGAGGCCTTCTCGTTTATCCCCGGCGCCGAGCCTCGGCTTGCGATCGGCGAGTCGGCGGGGCTCATACTTTCGACGATCGCGGGCGAGCTGACCATCGACGAGAGCGGTTTCTCGCCGGTGCAGGGCTTCTCGTTCGATCTGGATGGACGCTTTGAGTTGCCGTCCTTCTTCGAGACGGAGCCCTCGACAGTGTGCCCGGACATGCAGATGAGCCTGCGGTACGAGAATCCAGGCGCACTTCGTGGAAGCGTCTCGGATTTCGCGGCATGCGGCAGCATCGCCTTCGGGCCGGCATCGCTCGAATTCCCGTCGTCGACGCTCGAGTTCGACCTCGCCACGGACGGCGCGCAGTCAGCCACGCTCGACGGCTCGGCGATCGCCTCTCTGAGCGGAACGAGCGGCGATATCACCGCCTCGGGTCCCGTGCGCT
This sequence comes from uncultured Rhodothermales bacterium, assembly GCA_964551345.1. Classification (GTDB taxonomy): domain Bacteria; phylum Bacteroidota; class Rhodothermia; order Rhodothermales; family CAZKDQ01; genus CAZKDQ01. Next base: position 40,622 of record CAZKDQ010000012.1, on the reverse strand, counting down.
TCGATCTTCTGACCGGGCGGCTGTTGAGCGGCTCGCTCAGCCTCACGGGCTCGTTCGGATTCGGCCTGCCCGCCGAGGATCCTGTCTTCGAGATGCAGGCGCAACAGCTTACCATCGACAACCGAGGCGTCGTGATCGATGGTAACGGCGCGCTTCAGGTGGGGGATGGAACGGCCGGCATCACGTTCAACAGCTTCGCCATCGATCCGCGTGAGTGGGTTGTGGTGGATGGAAGCATGAACGTCGAGAGCGGCTTCGCTTTCGAAGTCGGGCTCTCGGGCTCGCCGAGTTGGTCCGTGACGGATGCGGGCTCATCCGTCGAGGGCGATGCCGCGCTCAGACTCGACGTGCCGGCCAATGTCACACTCGATCCGATGGGGCTCCACGTCGGGGGCTCGAGCACGGCGGCCTTGCACTACGGAGGCGAGACGTATGCTTCCCTCTCCGCCGATTTCGTGACATTCGCGCTCGGACTCTCACCGGTCAAGGTCCAGCAAGGACGCGCCGACTTCTCAACGGCTAACGGCACGCGCATCGCGTACTACGATGCCAACGGTTTTCACTTCGACGCGGGCGGCATCATCGCCGCCGTGGTGCCGGAGCGCCTTCCCCTTCCCACAGAAGATGTTGCGTATCTGAGATTGCGGGATGAGGACGGCAACATTCTCATCAGCTATCAGCAGGTCGAGGGCGGCTACACAATCAGCAGTCTTCAGAGCGGAAGTTCGCTCCAGCCGCTCGAGCTCGTCATCCCGGCGCTCGGCGAGCCCGGCAGCCATCCGACCCTCAGCCTCACACTCGACAATCTGCACGTCAACAGCACGATGCAGCAGGTGATGTCGGGTTCGATTGAGGCGAGCGTCAACGAAGCGCTCACGCAGTCGCTCGGCATCCCGCTTCAACTCGAGACGATTCGCTACGCGCGAAACGACGACGGCGATTTCGCACTCACCACCGACGGTCGCATCGACCTGCCCGCCGAGCTCGGTGAGACGGCAATCAACTTCGCGGATCTCGGTATCACGTCATCAGGATTCACAGGTGAAGTGCTTGTGGGCGAGGCCTTCGCGGGCAACACCTGCCAGATGATAGGCGAGGTGGATTCTCCATCCGCAATTGCTGCTACTGCCTTCAGCGCTGGTGGTACTATCTCGGGCGCGACGCCTGCGCAGTTGATCGAAGCCGACCTCGGTCTTGCGCTTTTCGGCCTCCGGCTGACGTTCGATCCGGACGGTGGACATAGCTTCGGGATCTTCGGTGAGGCCACGAGCCGCATCACGGGTTCGATGGGCGACACCGCGGGCTCGCTGCCGTTCCTTCTCGGATACGAAAATGACCTCTGGCGGGCCGATGCCTGCGCGAATCTGCTGCCGAGCGACGACGCGGGCAAGGGCCGGCTCTCGCTGAACCTGGCCGATCTATATCTCGACGCCGACGCTGGAGGCGGCGCCTCGATCGAAATCGGCGATGGACATGTTGAGCTCACGCTCTCCGGAATGCTTGCGCTTCCCGAGATCCTGGGCGGTGAGTTCCGTCTCTCCATCGAGGATCTAGCGATGGGTACCAGGGGCATCCGCATTGCGAGCGCCGGCGCCGGACTCTCTGGGCAGGAGACGACGCTCTTCGGCGATGTCCTCAAGCTGCGCAACGACAACCTCGGCGTCGCCTGGGATGCAGATTCCGACGCGCTCGCTTTGACGCTCGATGGCTCGATGTGGCTGACGCCGTTCATGTGCACCGACGGAAACCCGACCGCTTGCGCCGACCAGGACGCCGTCAGCTTCAGCGACCTGCGGATCGACACGCGTGGGAACGTTTCGCTCGGAGGCGGTGCGGTGAACCTGCTTGCCGCGCGCCAGGAGCCGCTATCAATCATCGGACACAATCCGGAGCCGACCCTCGGCATCGATGTGCTGGCACTTCGCAAACCCGACGATGCCAACACGCTCTTCCTCGACATCGGCGGCGAATTGAACCTGCCGGAGATTGCCGACGGTGTCTCGAGCACCTTCCTCTTCTCCGTCAATAACGAAGGCCACATTGAGTCGGAAGAGCCCCTCCACATGCGATTCGTCCGCGAGCCGGAGAACATGGCCGACCAGGTGGACGAGCGCGGCGACAATCCCGCGACCGAGATCGACTTCGGCGGTTTCGCCTTGCTCGATGTCAAGGAAGCCGGCCTGTCCTTCAACGGAGGCCAGCTACGCGAACCGGCCGTCTACGCCAGCGGATCGATCTACATCCAGGAAGGCGTCGAGAATCAGATTCGCCTCGGCACGCTGGGTGGCATGACGGCATCGTCGGCGGGGTTGTACGTCGATTTCCAGACCGGGCTCTCCATCAACCCGCAGGCCGAGATCGATGAATTCGACCTGGGCGGATTCCTCTCGATCAGCGACATCTCGGTCGCTACGAATCAGCACACCGAGCGCGGCATGCAGTTCGTGCTCGGCGGCAAGGTCGACGTCCAGATGGAAGGCCTTGCGAGCACCTCGGCCGACTGGCGGGACCTGACACTCGACCGGCAGGGCATCGCGGACCACGGACGACTCGGCAGTGGGGGCTTGAACCTCACCATCGTCGAAGTCGTGAGTCTCTCGATCGGGGCGATCGATTACGGCTCGGGCACATTCGAATATTACAATCCGGAAACTGAGGAGACCGAGCAGAAGACGGCCGAGACCTACTTCGCCATGACGGGCGCAGAGGTCTCGCTCACCGATGCGATGAAGGGTGGCGTGGATGCGATCTACTACTACCGCAACGGCGATGACGCGGCGTTCGAGATCTACAACGCCAACATCAGCCTTTCAGGGATGGTCGATGCGGCGCTCACGATGCGGTACGTCAACGAGCAGGGCAACGTGCTGTTGAGCGCGGCAGGTCGGGCGGATGTCGACGGCATCGGCGGGCTTGCTGTGGCCGGGCAGATGGGCCGCCGCGTCGTTGACTCCAATCCGGTAACGAGCTTCGGCCTCTTCGTCAGTCTCGAGAGCACGACGGGCGTCCCGATCATTCCCGGCATCGTCACGCTGACCTCCGTCGGCGGCGGCTTCTTCAACTACCCCGACGCCGCGATCCTGTCGGACGTCGAGAACCTCCTCGGCGGCTACGACCTCGTTCCGCCCGATCGAAAACCCGCCCTCGATGATATCCGTTTCGCAGCGCTGCTACATGGAGGCGCCGGCCTGATCGGGCAGGGCGTCTATATGCTGGAAGGCTCGCTGCTGTTTCGCGTCACCAACCAGCATTCATCCATCTTTGCCGAGGCGAAGTATCTCAGTCTCGATGAGATTCGGGCCGGCTTCTATCTGAACGTACACTACGGTCAGATGTCGGGATTGGAGGGAGGAGCCGCGATGGCCATCGACTTCCCATCAGTACTCGACGGAAACGCCGGTGTTAACTTTGCGGCCTATGACCGGCCCGAGGGCATCCTGTGGATGATCGACGGCTCCGTCGAGTTGGACGTGCTCAGCGGAATCGCCGAGGCGGGTGGCGACTTCATTGCCTCGAACGACGGCATGCTGCTCCGTGAGTTGAGAGTCAGTCTGGCCTCACCGAAAATCTACATCATCGAGGTCAAGGCCGCCGCCGAGATGTCGTTCTGGTACGTACCTGATGCGGCACTGGGGGCGTATGGTGAGCTTGCCGTATCGGCGTCGGTGCTCGGCGGCATCGTCGACGCAGGTGCCGACCTCAAGGGCGCCTACATCCGCGAGGATGAGCTGATTTACATGGCCGCATCCGCGTACGTGAGCGTGCTGTTCGTTTTCGAGGGTCGTATCGGCATCTGGGCGAGCATGGAGCAGGGCCGTCTGAAGGGAGGCACCGGAAGCAATGCGCGCTACGATCAGATGGTGGCCGACGCACGGCAGCATGCGGAGGATATGATTGCCCGGGCCGACGAAATGGCGGCGGCGATGGAGGCGGCCCGAACCGCGCCCTTCGAGTTCGACCCCGAGACGATCCGGCAGGCCGGTTTGCAACTGGTCAGTGCGAGTGCATCCAATCGAGCCTGGTATGCCGAATCGATGCTGTGTAACGAGCAGAAGCTGTACGCGACCGGCTGCTCGCAGCTACATGGCAGTCTGAGTCGGATGCAGGGGCTGACGCGGAATATTCTCACGGGGTATCGGCCGTCTACCGGGGTGAACATCGACGCCGAGTTCAGGTCGATCGAGCGGTCGGTGGCTGATCTGCAGGAGCGGGCCGCCGTCGTCGAGCAATACCTCCGGGATCTGGAGGTCCGGGCCATCGAATGGCAGAGCGAGGCAGCAGACAAGTTCGCCGATATGCAACTGCAATCGCCGCTCACCGCTTATTCCCCGGCAACGTATTCGGGTGAGGGCGACGAAAGACGGATGACTTCGGCGCCGTCCTTCCACATCGACACGCAGCGCGATGAGCAGCAGGTGAACGCCCTGGCCGATCTCAAGCAGGAGGTCGATGCCCTCGATGACCAGTATCGCGAGGCCATACAGTCTGCGGCGCACAATCTCGGACAGCTCACGGACCTGGTATCCGGCAGCGTCGTCTTCGACGAGACGTCGTGGATGCGCCGTTCGACGACGGTCAACCACGTGGCGTCATCGTATGCCGAGCTTACGGCCGATGTCCAGCGCGCGTTCGCCGCGCAGGCGGATTCACTCTGGAGAAACCGCGACTGGGCGACCGGTCGGCAGGCTGCATTTACCAGCGGTGCTTATGCAAAGCATCATTTCGAATCGCTGATGGACGTGATGATGGCCGATTACACATCGTCTGGTAGACATATCCATGCCGACCTACTTGCTTGCAACCGGTTCTTCTGGATTCAGCAACTGCGCCGCCTCGGCGACGAAACGTTCGACAGCTCGCAGCAGAACGCGGAGGTATCGGGCTTCTGTAATACCATCACGGGCTACCGGCAGCAGGGGCGCTTTGATCTGCTGGCGCGCGAGTTCAAGAGTGTCGGCGTCACCCTCTGGCACGACGTTCCGAGGGAAGGGCTGCAGCTCTGGAGCGAACAACTGGAGTCGTCTGCGCGGCAGAATCGCTCCTTGATGGAGGGCGTCCTCACCCCTATCCAGGATGGACATCTCGCACTGACGAAATCGGTCGATCGAATCTATCTGCTTCAGACCGAGATGGCCGCGACCGTTCACGGCATGCTCGAGGAGTACATCTCGTGGAGGCGCGGATCACAGGGTCTGGATGAGGGTGCGACCGACGCTGCGATAGACCAGCATGAAGGGATGCGGCAGTCGCTCCTCCGGGCGCTCGCGCCGCCAACCATCAATGGTGTCTCCGTCGATCGTCGCACGAGCGGATACACAGGTACGGCCGATATCAATGCGTCGATAAGTCATTCTGAAGAGGTCGCACAGGTGTCCTATCGATTCCAGCGGGGCTCCAGCACGAACATCTATACATCGGGAGATTACGTCAGCAACGGTCGCAGTACGACGTTGAGCCTGCACACCTTTGCGGATCAGGCAGATGAGTCGA
>CAZKDQ010000012.1:31365-35032 GCA_964551345.1 uncultured Rhodothermales bacterium | reverse complement strand
GGCACCACGTCCGGCGGCAGTGACGTGCGCGACTGGACCGAGGCCGTAGGCGTTCCCTTGCTCGAGCAGGGGCAGGAAGGCGTGCTTGGCAACGCCATTCGCAAAATTACCGTACACGGCCTGATGCTGGAAGAAGGTGTTCCGTACTTCGTGAGTGTCAGGGCGAGGAACGGCGCAGGTCTCATCGGAAGCGTGCAGAGTGATTCCAGAGGAGTGGTCTTCGATTCGACGCCGCCTACCGCACCCGCCGAAGGAAATCCGGTAGCCGATCTCGGTACGCCGCAGATTGCAACCTCGAGTCAGACATACACCGGTCAGTCCGTTATGTCGCCTCCATCGTATCTCGGACCAATGCTGGCAAACACGCAGCCGGTGCAACCGAGCTTCGTGGTTCGATGGATCGAGGCTTCTGATACCGACTCCGGCATCAAGGAGTACGAGTACGTGGTCACCACGGGTGCCGACCCTGAGGGCGCTTTCGAGGAATTCGCAACACCGCCGCCCGGTGTGTTCTATCTCGGTCCGGTCACCCGGTCGGCCATCAGGCGGACGAAGAACCTGAACGCCACGATTTCAGGTCTGCCGGTTCGCTACACAAACGACGTGTACGTACATGTTCGAGCAATTAATAATGCCGGTTCGCGGGGCGACGTCCTAACGATCGGCCCGATACGGCCGGTAGACCCGACGGCACCGCGCCATCCCAACCTGAAAGCAGTCGTCGATGGCGGCGCCATCGATGTCTACATTACGCGGCCCGGCTACGACCTTGAGACGAGCGTCCAGGGTTACCAGTACGCCATTTCTCGGATGTCGGGAATTGGCCTCGAGAGCTGGGTTCGGCCGTTCCCGAGCAACGGCTCGATCGACTTCGGACCTAAGTGTGGAACACCGGAGGGCGGCCTCTTCATGCTATATACCGACGCGTTCGGAAATCCGACCCTTCCGGATGAAGTTGGCTGCTATCTCGCGTACGAGCAGGAAGTCGCGCCGCACCATCGCGTCAATCTCTTGCAAGAATTGCACTCACGGCGTGCGTCGACGGATGGTGAGTTCTTCATCTACATCCGTACGATTAACCAGCAGGGCCACCATTCAGTTGCTGATAGCCGCGTCGGTCCGATCATCCTTGACGCCACAGAGCCACTGAAGCCGTCGATCACGAGCTCGACACAGGCCACAACGGGGGGCGGAGTTCGCCTCACCCTGAAAGTCGAAGGCGTTCATGATCCCGAGTCGGGAATTCTTGGCGTCGAATATCGCTTCTCGTCAGGTTCCTCCTGGGAATCGTGGCAGTCGTTTGCATCCATCTATGGGAAGGTGACTCGCAAGAGCAATTACACAAGGACGCGTCAGTTTGCATCCGGTAGTGTGCCGAATCGCGTACAGATCCGATTGACGAATGGAGCAGGGCTGCAGCGTGTCACTGAGCATTGTATCAGCGGTTGTACCCCACCCATCTTGTACATTCCTCCACCGATCACATATACGCCTCCCGTGACGTATACAACTCCTCCAGGCGTGCATGTAGGTTTCCCTGGCAGCCCTCTGCTGGGACCCGGAATAATGAACCCGTTCCAATAAATTGATTATGGCTGTTTTGAAACGGACGACATTGCGCTGGTCCCGAGTCTACCGCGCCGGAGTGTTGATGGCGTTGGCGACTGTACTATTCGGAAGTGTCGTGATCGACGCTTCAGCTCAGAGTGATTCTGCGGTGCGCGTCGTCGTTCGCGGCGACAGCGCCTTCGTCTACCATACCGCGCTGCTGCCGCCGGGCTACGGCGCGATGCTCTACCGCGTCGATGGGCAGGGGAATGCGACGCTCGTTACCGAGGAGCCCGTCACCGCGGTGCAGACCGGTGATGAGTTTGCCGTGGCCGTCGGCGATCGCTACGAGCCGGTGCGGCGCAACCTCGACGCCGACTCGGCCTTCGAGGTCCTGATGCGTCTCCGCGGCGACCGCACGCTGGGGCTTCTAGCCACGTTCGCCTATCCGGACGTCGCTCGCGCCCTCGGACGGCTGGCCATCGACCGGGATGCGCCCATCGGGCAGACGGTCACCTACCGCTTCGAGATCGTGGACGACTTTCGCGATCCGACGGGTGAGACGATCGAAGCTCAGGTGAGGCTCGCACGGCTGGATGCGCCGGCACCTACCCGCCTTGCGGCCGATCACGAGGGAGACGAGGTCACGCTCACCTGGCACTATCCATCCACGAGCCAGGACGACGGCATCATCCGCTTCAACGTCTACCGCGAGAGCGACTTCGGTCCCGAGGTGCTCACCGACGACGTCATCGTGCTTCGCAACGCGGCGGAGTCGGCGTTCAGCTACAACTTGACGGTGCCCGCCACCGGCGTCACCGAGACGTTCTCGGTTTCGGCGGTTGCGGTGACGGGCGAGGAGCTTTTGAGCGCACCTCTCGAGTACTTCGTGCGCGACAACGTGCCGCCGGATACGCCTCGCGACGTGCAGGTCTTCGCCGTCGATGCCGATGCTTCGGCGGAGCTCTCCTGGCGCGTCTCGCCCGAGCCGGACGCGGCGGGCTACCACGTCTACCGCGCGCCGCGCCTGGAGGCCGAGTTCCAGCGCCTGAACGCCGAACCACTGGGCGTGCTCGAGAACGTTTTCCACGACACGACGACCGTGGGGCGCCGGACGTACTTCTACCAGGTGACGGCGATCGACGAGAGCGGCAACGCGAGCACCCCCTCGAACCCGGTGATGGCGCAGGTGAGCGATTTTGAGCCGCCGCCGTCGCCGGAGGACCTCGTGGCGAGCTTCCTGCCGGAGGACGGCGCGGTGCACCTTTCGTGGAGCGTTCCGTCGATCGCGCCGGATCTCGAGACGTACGTGATCCTCCGTCGCCGCCTCGACGGCCGGCAAGGCATCGGATTCGAACAGGTCAATAACGACGCGGTCCGTGGTACGGAATTTCGCGATCGAGGAATCGAGGATCCGCAGGGTGGAGACGCGATCGGTTTTGCCGAGGGCGCTTTCTACCGCTTCGGCGTTGTGGCGGCCGACAGCGCGCGCAACTTCAGCGACACGGTTTTTGTGGATTTCCAGATTCCGGACCTGACACCTCCGCCACCGCCGGGCGAGCTGGTGGCGCTCAACGAGAGCGGCCTTCGCGCCGTCGTTCGCTGGTCGGCCTCGACCGCCGGCGATGTGGCCGAGTATGTGGTGCGCCGACGCACAGGCGCTGAGGCCGATGCAACACCCATCGCGCGGGTTACGTCGACGAATTTGATCGTGCAGGACGACAGCGTCCGGGCCGGAGAGACCTACCACTACTCGGCAACCGCAATCGATTCGCTGGGCAACGAGAGCGCGCCCTCACACGAGGCGGTTCTGCAGATGCGCGATTTCGACGCGCCGCCGGCCGTTCGCAACGTGCAGGCGTTCCGCCAGGGCTCGGAGGTGATGCTCCGCTGGGAACGCTCGCCGGTGTCGGACATAGCGGGATACAACATCTACCGCTCCGATCTGCCGACGGGCATCTACGAGCGTCTCAATGCGCAGCCGGTCGAGGCAACGGAGACATCGGTCTCGCGCTCGGCCGAGCGTCCGTTCTACCAGGTGCGGGCTGTGGATTCCTCCGGAAACGAGAGCCGTCCGAGCCGGGCCGTTCGCATGGTCGAGACGACCGGAGCGCGTTAA
>CAZKDQ010000012.1:6279-31265 GCA_964551345.1 uncultured Rhodothermales bacterium | reverse complement strand
ACTTTCGCGAAGCGCGTCGGCGTCTTTCCGATGACGTCCAGATCCACAGAAGCCTTGCCTATGCGTATGCGCAGACGCAGCAGTGGGATGAGCTTCTGGATGCGGCTCGTCGAGGCCTTGAGCGTTTCCCCAATGATGATGGACTGCAGCGCCTTCGCCTTCATGCGCTTGTTGAGAAAGGTGATGCCGGCGCAGTCGTCGACGAAACCGAGCGACTGTATCGGCGCAATCCCGCCGACCTCGACATCGGACTCTCGCACGCGCAGGCCCTGATGGCGAACTCGAGGCTGGCCGACGCGCAGGAGGTATTCGGCGAACTGTTCGAGCGCTTTCCCAACGAGCGGCGTCTCTACGACTCCCTCCTGCAGTTGAACCGTTCGATGATGAACGTACCCGGCATGATGGACGTCCTCGAACGCATGGAGGAGGCATTCCCCGAGGATCGCGACGTGCCGCTCCAGATCGCCGCACTCCACGAAACACGAAGCGACTTCGAGGCCGCGCGCGCTGTATACGATTCGCTGTACGTGCTCCGGCCCGGCGACATTGGCCCGCTACTCAGAATCGCCGCAACGTTCGAAGCCGAGGATCAGATCGACCGGGCCATATCGGTCTATGAGCAGATCATCGGCCAGGAGCCCGGCCACACCGAAGCACTTGGTCTGCTCGGAGAGCTACTTGAGCGGACCGAGCAGTGGGTACGGGCCCGCGATCAATATGAAGAGTTGCTCGAGCTCGGAAGCCGCGACGTCCACGTACCGCTCGGTCGTGTGAACGAGGCGATTGGCGACCGGCAACTCGCGCAGCGACACTTCGAGATGGCACTCGATTACAGCCGCCGCCACCCGCTGCCGCCCCTGGCACTGGCGCGGATGGCCGCTGAGGATGGGGATGAGGATCTCGCGTTCAAATACGCCGAATTCGCGCTGCAGCAGAGCCTGGAATCCGTAGAGCGAGCCCAAACCGAGCTCATGGCCCGGATGGGCGGGCAGACGGGCCCGAGCTTCGACGGATTGCAGGGCCGTCAGTCTCGGGCGACCGATGAGCTCGATTACCTCGACGAGATCGCAACGGATGCGTTCTCGTTCTTTTCGGGCGAGTTTCCCCGAGAGCTTACAGAGCCCGTTCTGCGCGACCTCCAGGACCAGTACCGAGGAAGCGGCCGCCTGCTCTACCTCATCGGACGCTATTACCTGGCTCATGAAGATCAGCCGGCCGCAATCGACCACTTCGAGCGTGCAATCAGGGCGGCTCCCGCGCTTCGTGAGGGACATGTGGTTCTTGCCGGCTTACACGAAGAGCACGGTGATCTTAATCAGGCCATCCTCTCCTGGGAGCGTGCGCTCTCACTCGACGAGTCGGCGCCGGATGCCTATCGCGCCCTGATCCGCCTCTCGCTCGAGGCCGGCCAGGAAGATGACCTCATCCGTCGGTGGAGCGTCCGCCTGCGCGCCGATCCCGACAACGCAACGCTTCGGCAACACCTCATCGAGTTGCTTCACAAGTCGGGATACGAGCCTGATACTCAGCAACTGGTTGCCCCGTAAGGTCATCGGGGTACGGCGTTCCCCTACATGCTAACATGGGATTGGCACTACGCCTTCCCCGGCATTGTCCCGCGAGCGCTTCGTTCTCGAGCATCCTATACTTGCAGCGGCGTCGGATGAAGTTGATAGCCGGCGCATCGAATCGGATGTACCGACCGTCACGAGATCAGACTTTAACATGGCCGCTTTACAGAACAAGCGCGTCCTCATCGGCAAGCCCGGCCTGGACGGGCATGACCGCGGCGCCAAGTACGTCGCTCACATCCTCCGCGATGCCGGCTTTGAGGTAATATATACCGGCATCCGGCGCAGCCCCGAGCAGATCGTGGAAGCCGCCATTCAGGAGGACGTGGCTGCTATCGGACTTTCACTTCTATCGGGTGCGCACAACACGCTCTTCCCCCAGATTGTGGAACTCCTGAGGGAGAAAGGCGCCGAAGACATCGTCGTTTTCGGGGGCGGCACAATACCGTCGGATGACATTCCCGTCCTGAAGGAGAAAGGCGTGGCGGCTGTCTTTACGCCCGGCACACCCGCCGACGACATCGTCGAAATGGTGAAGGACCTTCTCGATCGGCCCGCTATGGATGAGAGTTGAACAGGCTCATGCGCAACGACCTCAAACAACTCGTCGACGCCGCGGCTGATCACGGAGGAGGCGCCCGCCAGACACGCGCCGCCGCTCGGCTGATGAGCATACTTGAAGCTGAGCCGCACCGGCTGCCTGAAGTCTTCCGCCACCTCGATGCGGAAGCATGGCCATGGCCGCGCCTCGTACTCGGAATCACCGGCGCGCCCGGGAGCGGGAAATCCACCCTCACCGACGCGCTGGTTGCGGAGTATCGCCATCGGCATCCCGATCGAAAGGTCGGTGCCATCGCGGTCGACCCGTCGTCGCCGTTCACCGGCGGCGCCGTTCTCGGGGATCGCGTGCGGATGATGCGTCATGCGCTGGACCCGAAGGTCTTCATCCGTTCCCTTGCCTCGCGCGGACACCTCGGCGGCCTTTCCCTCGGCGTGCGCGGCGCACTGCGAGTTATGGGATTGATCGGATGCGACCTCGTGATCATTGAGACGGTCGGCGTCGGTCAGAGCGAAGTCGAAATTGCGGGCGTGGCGGACGAAGTGCTCGTCGTGCTGGCGCCGGGGCAGGGCGATGCCGTCCAGATGCTGAAGGCGGGTCTGCTCGAAATCGCCGACCTCTTCGCGATAAACAAGGCAGACACGCCCGGCGCCGATCGACTCAAAGGCACCCTCCAGAGCACGATCAGCCTCGGTTTCGATCGGAGATCAAGTGGGGATGAAGCTCCGCCCGAGATTTACCTCGTAAGCGCGACGGAGCAGACGGGGATTACGGAGCTGTTGGATGTGATCGAGGAGCGGATGGACCAGAAGGCGGAGCGGTGGCAGTCGCTGAGGGATGAGAGGGTTGTTGATGAGGTGCGCGATGCCGTGTTGGAGGAAGCACGGCTCCGACTCGTCACCGCGCTCTCACAGAATGGATTACAGGCGGATCTGCACCGCGTCCTTACCGGCGAGCTTACGGTATCCGACCTCGCACAAAAGCTTTTCGACCAGAACCGCGGCTAGCGTGCGCATGAATGACCTCATCGTCAGGGCATCATTGAACAGAGCACCAGGGATATGAACGACATCACGACGTCAATAGAAGAAGGCCGGAAGCGTTACGAGGCAGCGGTGAACAAGGCGCTCGAGCGCTTCCCCGAGCGCAGGAAGGAGTTCCAGACCGTGTCGGGCCGGCCCGTCGACCGGCTCTATCTGCCCGAGCAGTCAGACGGTGACGGATACGAGGAGAAGCTAGGCTTCCCCGGCGAGTATCCCTTCACACGTGGCGTGCAGCCGACGATGTACCGCGGCCGCCTCTGGACGATGCGCCAGTACGCGGGATTCGCGACGGCCGAGGAATCCAACAAGCGCTACAAGTACCTGCTCTCGCAGGGCACGACCGGGCTCTCGGTTGCTTTCGACCTGCCGACGCAGATCGGATACGATTCGGATGAATCCATCGCTGCGAGCGAGATCGGGAAGGTCGGCGTTGCCATCGACACGCTCGCCGACATGGAAGCGCTCTTCGATGGCATCCCGCTCGACAAGGTCTCGACGTCGATGACGATCAATGCCTCGGCGGCGGTCCTTCTGGCGATGTATATCGCGGTTGCGGAGAAACAAGGCGTGTCGGCAGATAAGCTCTCCGGCACCATTCAGAACGACATCCTGAAGGAGTACATCGCGCGCGGCACCTACATTTTTCCGCCGCGACCGTCGCTGCGGATCATCAGCGACATCTTCGCCTACTGCACGAAGGAGGTGCCGAAGTGGAATACGATCTCCATCAGCGGTTATCACATCCGTGAAGCCGGCTCGACGGCCGGGCAGGAGATCGGATTCACGCTCGCCGACGCCATCGCATATGTCGAGACGGCGATGAAGGCCGGGCTGGACGTCGACGACTTTGCGCCGCGCCTCGCCTTCTTCTTCGCCGCTCACACGGACCTGCTGGAGGAGGTTGCAAAGTTTCGGGCCGCAAGAAGGCTCTATGCGCGGATCATGCGCGAGCGCTTCGATGCCAGGAATCCGAAGAGTTGGATGCTGCGCTTCCACACGCAGACCGGCGGCGTGACGCTGACCGCCCAGCAGCCCGACAACAACGTCGTGCGCGTGACGCTCCAGGCACTGGCGGCCGTTCTTGGCGGGACGCAAAGCCTGCACACGAACTCAAAGGACGAGGCGCTGGCGCTTCCGACCGAAGAAAGCGTGACCGTCGCACTGCGCACGCAGCAAATCATCGCGCACGAATCCGGCGTCACAAACACCATCGACCCGCTGGCCGGCTCCTACTACGTCGAGCAACTGACCGACGCGCTGGAGGCGGAAGCCATGGAGTACATCCGCAAGATCGATGAACTCGGCGGCGTCGTTGCGGCGATTGAGCAGGGATACATCCAGCGCGAGATCGAGGGCGCGGCTTACGACTATGGGCAGTCGGTCGAGAAGCGGGAGCGCATCGTGGTGGGGGTGAACGAATTCAAGACAGAGAAGGACGCGCCGATGGAGCTGCTCAAAATCGACGAGGAGGTGGGTAACGCACAGATCGCGCGCCTGCAAAAGGTCAGGTCCGAGCGCGACGGCGCCCGCGTCGAGGAAACGCTACATGCGATCGAAGACGGTGCACGCGGTGACGCGAACCTCATGCCGCTCATCCTGGATGCCGTGCGCGCCTATGCCAGCGTCGGCGAGATATGCAACACGCTGCGAGGCGTCTTCGGCGAGTACCAGGAGAGCTTCTGAGAGGGTGAGCGGAGTGGGTGAAGTGCTGCTTCTCATTAATTGGTCCATGAACGACATGATCAAGCCAACAGCCATCAACCACATCGGCATCGCCGTTCGATCGATCGACGAGCAGCGACCGTTTTATGAGGGCGTGCTCGGCGCACGTTTCGACGGCATAGAGGAAGTCACCGATCAGCAGGTGAAGGTGGCGTTCTTCGCCGTCGGCCCCGAAGGCCATGAGGTCCGACTCGAACTCCTCGAACCGACATCCTCTGATTCATCCGTCGCCAAGTTCATCGAAAAACGCGGCGAAGGCATGCACCACATCGCCTACACGGTGGACGACATCCAGCAGCGCCTGGATGACCTGAAATCAGCAGGCGTGCGCCTGATCGACGAGCAGCCGCGCCCGGGCGCACACCACACGCAGATCGCTTTTCTCCATCCGAAGAGTTCAGCCGGTGTGCTGACGGAATTGTGCGAGCCGGGGTGAGGGGTTGAGATCGGGGAGAGTGGGAGAGAGAAGAGCCGCTGAAACAGAATAATTCGGCTTCTCTGTCACGGCAACGACATTTCACGGCTACAAATACGCGGAAATAGATGAGTGAGAATACGCAGACCAGGCCGCTGACCATGGCGGAGCGCATCGCCGAGTTGCGTCAGCGGAAGGAGGCGCTTGGCGAGATGGGCGGCCGAAAGCGCGTCGAGAAGCAGCACAGCGCAGGCAAGCTCTCGGCACGCGAGCGCGTCGCGGAGATGGTCGATCCGGGCTCCTTCCAGGAGATGTTCGGCTTTGCCAGACACCGCGCCGTCGAGTTCGGCATGGCGGAGAAAGACGTCCCGGCAGACGGCGTCGTTACCGGCTGCGGCACCGTCGACGGCCGGCTGGTCAACATCGCCAGCCAGGACTTCACGTCGCTCGGCGGCGCCGTGGGCGAAGTGCATGCCGATAAAATCGTCGAGATGGCGAAGAACTCGCTCAAGACCGGCAGCCCGCTCATCGTCATCAACGACTCGGGCGGTGCGCGCATACAGGAAGGCATCGATGCGCTCGGCGGATATGGGCGGGTGTTCTTCAACAACACCCTGCTTTCAGGCGTCGTCCCGCAGATCTCCCTCATATGCGGTCCGTGTGCCGGAGGCGCGGCCTATAGCCCGGCGCTAACCGACTTCATCATTCAGACGCGCCAGAGCCAGATGTTCATCACCGGACCATCGGTGATCAAGCAGGTGACGGGGGAGGACGTCACGCCCGAACAGCTCGGCGGGCCGGAGGCGCAGATGACCTACTCGGGCGTCGTTCACTTCGTCGCCGATGACGATGAGGACGCCATCCGCATCTGCCGCAAGCTGCTCTCGTTCCTTCCCTCGAACAACCTGGAAGATCCTCCGGAGGTGCCTTTCGATGTGGACATCCAGCCTGATGAAGCATTCAACAGCATCATCCCCGACAATCCGCGGCAGCCGTATGACATGCATGACGTCATCCACCGGATCGTTGACAACGGGGACTTCCTCGAGGTGCAGGCGACGTTCGCCCAGAACCTGATCATCGGCTTTGGCCGGCTGATCGGTCGGACGATCGGCATCGTGGCGAACAACCCGGCGCATCAGGCGGGCGTGCTCGACATCGACTCGTCGGACAAGAGCTCCCGCTTCATCAGGTTCTGCAACGCCTTCAACATCCCACTCGTCACCCTGGTCGACGTGCCGGGCTTCATGCCGGGCGTCAAGCAGGAGTACGGCGGCATCATCCGCCACGGCGCCAAGATGCTGTTCGCGTACAGCGCCGCGACGGTACCGAAGATCAGTGTGATTCTTCGGAAGGCCTACGGCGGCGCCTACCTCGCCATGTGCGGTAAGGATCTCGGAGCGGATCGCGTGGCCGCCTGGCCGAGCGCGGAGATCGCAGTGATGGGCGCCGAGGGCGCGGCGAGCGTGGTCTTCCGTCGGGAAATCGAAGCAGCAGAGGACAAGCACGCGAAGCGCCGCGAGCTGATCGACGAGTATCGCGAGACGTTCTCGACGCCGTACGTAGCTGCCGCCCGTCGCATGGTCGACGACATCATCGAGCCCGCAGACACGCGTCGCTATCTCGCGATGGCACTCGATACGCTGCGCACGAAACGGGACATCCGGCCGCAGAAAAAGCACGGTCTGATGCCGCTCTGAGAGTCGGGTAATCGTGAGTTCGTTTATCTCGAGAACATCAGCAGACACATGATTCCGGCACTATTACTCCAGTTGCAGGAGCACGGCGGCGCAACCGCCGCGAGTGAGGGAGAAGCCTACGTTCTGGCGCTCGTGGGCTTTGCCGTAGTGTTCGTTGCGCTGATGCTGATCGGCGGCTTCATCTGGCTTCTCGGCAAAGTGTTTCGGGAGCGCCATGCGGAGGTTGTCGCCGGTCCCGTCAAGTCGGCGGCACATTCGATGCCGCCGGGGGGCGACGTCGATGCGCGAACGATCGCCGTAATTACGGCGGCAGCCTACGCGGCGGTTGGCTGGCCGGTGCGCGTGCAGCGAATCACCTTCATCAACCACAACACCATTTCAGCGTGGGCCGCACGCGGCCGCGCTACGATTCATGCCTCACACAACGTCAAGAGATCGCTATGAAGCTGCGCATAACCGTTGAAGGCAAAGTTTACGACGTGGATGTCGAGGTGCTCGACGAAGCGGCAGCCTCGGCACCGCCTTCGGCGTCGCGCCCGGCTCCGACGGCACCTGCGGCACCCGCTGCCCCTGCTGAAGCGCCACGGCAGGCGCCGGCCTCGGCAACGGATGAGGAACGAGGACTCCGCAGCCCGATCGCCGGATCGATTCTGCAGGTGAACGTCGCAAAGGGCGAGGAGGTCTCCCTCAACCAGGTGCTGATGGTGATGGAGGCGATGAAGATGGAGACCAACATCGCCTCACCGCAGGCGGGCAAAATCGCGGCCGTTCATGTCGCCTCGGGCGATGCGGTCAAGCAGGGCCAACTGCTTGTTGAGTTTGAATGACGGGCGCACGCGCAGCCAACACCCAGGTCTAAACGGGCCAATCGTATGTTAGAAATGATCGGGGGCTATCTCGCCGACTCCGGCTTCGGCCACTTCCACTGGTCGAACGGGGTGATGATCTTGATCGGCCTTCTCTTCATCTTCCTGGCCATCCGAAAGGGCTACGAACCGTTGCTGCTGATTCCGATCGGCTTCGGGATTCTGCTCGGCAACATCCCATATGACTCCAGCAAACTCAGCGTCGGCGTCTACGACGGCCCGGTGAGCCAGGCCGAACTGGCGTACTACGCGACGGAGCAGGGGACGACGATCGACACGGTGCGCTTCGAGCCATGGGAGCTCATCTACACGCCCGTCGACGAAGAGCGGCATCTGAACCGCGTGCCTTTCCGACCCTACCTCTTTCAGGACCGCGTGGCCGGCGGCGAAGCGCTGATGGTCAACACGCAGCTGAAGCTGTATTACGAGGGCGACGTTAGTGAGCCGGGTCTCATCCCGCATCAGCAGGGGCGACAGGTGCTCGCCATCGAGCAGGCGGAGGACAACCGCTATCCTGTCGTGGTGCCGCCCGAGAGCCAGGATTCCTGGACCGCCAGCGTGCTCTGGATGCTTTACCGAGGCATCGAGTGGGGCTTCTATCCACCACTCATATTCCTCGGGATCGGTGCACTGACGGATTTCGGGCCGCTGCTCGCAAATCCGCGACTGATCTTAATGGGAGCTGCCGCACAGATCGGCATTTTCGGTGCCCTTATCGCTGCCATCCAGTTTGGCTTTACGCCGGCCGAAGCAGGAGCGATCGGCATCATCGGCGGAGCGGATGGTCCGACGGCGATCTTCGTCGCACTCAACCTCGCACCCGATCTACTCGGCGCTATCGCGCTTTCGGCCTATTCGTACATGGCGCTCGTGCCGATCATTCAGCCGCCCATCATGCGGCTGCTGACGTCGAAGCAGGAGCGGCTCATCCGCATGAAGCCCGCCCGTGAGGCGCCGAAAACGTTGCGCATCGTTTTCCCGGTCGTCGCCTTCCTGCTCACGGCGTTCATCGCCAACGGGGCGCTGCCGCTGCTTGGCATGCTCTTCTTCGGCAACCTGCTGCGCGAGAGCATGGTGACCGATCGCCTTGCGAAGACCGCGACGACGTCGTTCATCGACATCGTGACGATCCTTCTGGGCGTGACGGTCGGCGCCAAAACGCAGGCCGCGACCTTCCTGACACCGCAGACGATCTACATCTTCATCCTCGGTGTGGTGGCCTTCAGTCTCGCGACAGCGGGCGGCGTCCTTTTTGCAAAGCTGATGAACAGACTCTCACGCGATCCCATCAATCCGTTGATTGGAGCGGCAGGCGTTTCCGCCGTGCCGATGGCAGCCCGCGTCGTGCAGAAAGTGGCGAACGACGAGGACCCTCAGAACTTCCTGCTGATGCACGCCATGGGACCAAACGTGGCGGGCGTGATCGGATCGGCCGTCGCGGCGGGCGTGCTGCTCTCATACTTCGCCGGATAGGACCTGCAAACCGACGATATCAAACTTCTATTGCGATGATCAACAACCGAAACATACCGCGCGTCACGCCTGAGGAAGCTGCGGAAATGATTCCCAACGGAGCGACAGTCGGTTTCTCCGGATTTACGCCTGCCGGGGCCGTAAAGGCGGTGCCGCGAGCGCTGGCCGAGCGCGTGAAGGCGCTGCAGGCCAGGGGCGAGAATTATCGGATACGCGTTCTTACCGGCGCCTCTACCGGACCGGCCGTGGATGATGCACTCGCGGAGGTCAACGCCATTGCATGGCGCGCGCCGTACCAGAGCTCGCGCAGCCTGCGCAAGCGCATCAACAGCCAGGAGACCGAGTTCGTGGACATGCACCTGTCGCACGTCCCCCAAATGCTCGAGTTCGGATTCTTCGGAAATCTGGATGTCGCGGTGGTGGAAGCGGTCGCGGTAACGTCGGACGGGCGCGTCTACCTCTCGAACTCAATCGGCAGCACGCCCAGTCTGCTCCGGCACGCCGAGAAGGTGATCATCGAGGTGAATGGGCATCACTCGAAGCGTCTCCCGGAGATGCATGACATCGCGATGCTTCCGCCTCCGCCGCAGCGCAGTCCGATCCCCATCCATCATCCGATGTCGAAAATTGGAACGCCCTACGCCGCTGTCGATCCTCAGAAGATCGTGGGGATCGTGGAGACGGATGAGGAGGATCTGGTGTCGGGATTCACGGAGCCGGACGAAATCAGCCGGAAGATCGCCGGGCATGTGGTTCGCTTCCTGATGGATGAGATGAAAGCGCACCGAATCCCGCCGGATTTTCTGCCGCTGCAATCAGGCGTCGGTAATGTGGCCAATGCCGTGATGTCCGGTCTCGGCGAAAGCGACGTGCCGCCGTTCTATATGTACAGCGAGGTGTTCCAGGATGCGCTGGTCGACCTCATGCTCAACGAGCGACTTCTCGGAGCCAGCACGACATCGTTGACGCTGAGTGAGCCGCAGATCCAGCGTGTTTACGAGGCGATGGATTTCTTCGCGCCGCGCGTGGTGCTGCGTCCGCTGGAGATGTCGAACAACCCGGGCGTCGTGCGGCGCCTTGGCGTGATCGCCATCAACACGGTGCTGGAGATGGACATCTACGGCAACGCCAACTCGACCCACGTGACCGGAACGCAGCTCATGAACGGCATCGGCGGCTCGGGCGACTTCGTGCGCAACGCGTATCTGTCGATTCTCGTGTGCCCGAGCGTGGCGAAGGGCGGGCGCATTTCGGCCGTGGTGCCAATGGTCTCGCACGTCGATCATAACGAGCACTCGGTGCAGGTGCTTGCCACCGAGCATGGTCTCGCGGATCTACGCGGCGTCGGGCCGATCGAACGCGCGCGCCTCATCATCGAGAATTGCGCGCACCCAATGTATCGCGACTACCTCTACGACTACGTGCAGTCATCTCCGATGGGCCACATCCGGCACGATCTCAGCCGCAGCTTCGAGCTGCATCGAAACCTGATCGAGCATGGGATGATGTTGCCTGAACTCAAGGATGAGATCGCAGGATAGCTCGTTCAACGGCTCCGTCGGGCCCGTGGCGGATCATCAGGCAATGATCGGTCACTTCACGAGCAACATCGAGCGCGTCATGGCGTGATCGCCGGTGCTCAGTCGGTAGACGTAAATGCCGCTCGAGAGCTCGGATGCGTCAAAACGCACGACGCGCGTTCCGGCAGCTTCGGGTCCGTCAACCAGTCGCGCCACTTCCTTGCCGAGGGCATCATAAACGCTCAAGGTAACGTGGCCTGACGCGGGGACGCTGTACTCGATGGTGGTGGAGGGGTTGAACGGATTCGGATAGTTCTGAGCCAGTGCGAAGGTGCTCGTGAGGCCGTTGTCGATCCCGACGAAGACGCCGCGTGTGATCACAACGCTTGCCGCGGTGCTGACCACGTCTGTGACTCCATCGCCGGCCGTCAGGCGGTGATACAGGCTGATGGATCCCAGGGCGGGCACGGCGAGATCATCCAACCATCCGGCCACAGTTTCATGGCTGACTTCGATGGAAGTCGATGTCGTGCTATAGCCCGCGAGCACGGACTCGAAATCGGCATTCGCTGAGATCTCCCACTCGTAACTGATCTCTTCGCCTTCCGGATCAGTGGCCTCGTTCCACTCGAAGACCAGCATCGATGCCGGGTCGCCGGGGTCGCTCCCCGTTCCGCCGACTGTAACAGTGGCGCCGTCGGTAGGCTGAATGAACAGCGGCGATGCAAACTGCGGCGGAAGATTCGGCGCTTCAACCACCAACACAGTGACCGTGGCCGTGCTTTCGCCACCTCTGCCGTCTGAGATCGTGTAGCTGAACGCGTCCTCACCCACGAATGCTGCATCAGGCGTATAGAGAATCGCTTCGGATTCGACGACGGCGGTTCCGTTATCCGGATCTGTGACTTCCGTGATCTGCAACTCATCACCATCCGGATCAGAGTCGTTCTGAAGAACATCGATCAGGACGGATTCGCCTTCCGTCACCTCCGCCTGGTCATCAACCGCTTCCGGCGCCTGATTCGGTTCGGCGACGGTAACTGTCGCCGCCATTTCAACCGGCACATACTCCTCGCCGTCGTTGGTGATCAGGCCGAAACTGCCCGTCAGCGTGAGTGGAGTCGTGGGAGCGGTGTAGTCCCGTAGTGTCAGCGAGATCTCAACGAGAACGCCCGGATCGACGCCGCTGATCGCCGCCGCGGCGAAGGTCACCTCGCCGGCTTCCGATTTGGTGAGATTGCGGAGGAAGTTGTCGAAGCGGTCAACTGGATCTTCAACCGCTGTGATGATAAGCTTCGATGGGTCGTACGTGAGCTTGAAGTCATAGGAGAGAACTTCTCCCGCCTCGTCGTCGAAGTCCGCGCTGAGCTGGATGTCAAAAGTCTCACCGGGTACTCCGGAGACATCCGGCAGCTCAACCTCAACCGCTTGTGCACGGGCGGTCAAGGGAATCGATGCGAGGAATAGGAGGGTGATGACGAGGGGATGGCAGGTACTTCCAAACATTGTCTACCTCGGGTTTGGGCATGCCTGGTTCATGCGACAGCCTTGTGATGGAGAAGATTTAAGGGATGACCGCGAAGGCATAATTCATTTATGGCGGCCGCCGGCTCAATGATAAGGAGCTTGACGAAAACCGCAAAAAACTTCGATGCGCGAGGGGAACGAGACGATCTCGATTCCCCCCGCGCATTCGAAGGTTTCAGCTATGATGGATGGTCAGATTAACGGACCAGAACCATCTTGCCCGACTCAGAGATCTTCCCGCTCTCGGTTTGTACGACCAAACGGTAGACGTACATGCCTGAAGCGAGTGAACCTGCGTCGATGTCGATGGACTTGTTCGAACCGGCCGGGATCTCGACCGACCTGATGTCCATCACGCGGCGACCGATCACGTCGTAGACCTCGAGAGACACCTCAGCGTCTTCCGGAAGGTCAAACGCAACCGTCGTGCGAGGTCCGAACGGGTTCGGATAGTTGCCGTGGAGCGTGAACTCGGCCGGAATGACTTCCAGCGTCATCTGCTCCATCGTGCGCACGTCGCTTTCGTTGAAGCGCATCGTGCCGGCAATGTTAATATCCGCGTTCGGCTGCAGACGCCGTACGGTTAGTTCGGCGATATCGCCTTCGACGAGCGGCGTCGAACCGACGAGGGCGACGTGGATTTCGCCGTCAACGATGTTCGAGACCAGCTGCCAGCCATCGGGCAGGGCGGAGGTAACTCCGTCTACCGCCGTCACGGCCGGGTCAAAGGTCAGCGTCATCGTCACCGAGCGAACGTCTCCTTCGACGTTGTCGATCGACACCGGCACGCTCAAGTTCTCCTGTCCGGAGACCTCGCGCATCGCGCCGAGCTTGACTGCAGCGTAAGCCGCATCCGAGGCAACCATGGCAGCGGCACCGCCCGTTTTGGACGCTTTAGCCACCATTGCATCGTCTTCGCACGCGTCGTCTGCGGGGAAGCAGTCGATCATGCCAACCACGTACTGCAGGATGAGTGCAGCGTCGAAGGCATTGACCTCACCGTTACCCGAGACGTCTGCCGCGGCCTCTGCTGCGGGCGTCCAATCTTCGTCATCGACGAGATGAACGACTCTCCGCATGACCGTCGACACGTCGAACGCGTTGACGACCACATTGAGGCTGGCGTCGCCGTAGAGGGGCACGATGTCGATCGTACCAGCCTCAACGCCTACCGGCGGCGCGCCCTCGTTCAGCAGAGCATCGACCAGGTTGACTTGCGTCGATCCGATCTCCTCTGCCAGAACTGAGAATCGAACGTAGAGGATAATTCCGTCGCCTTCGATCGCAGCGGGTTTGATCGTGAGCGTGCCGTTGGGCACCTCGATCGCTGCGATGTGCAGGCTACCCGGCTCGGTGAGGTTGGTCACCATCTGCACGTCGTCACCGATCGTGCCTTCAGTTACCAGCTCCTCGAACTGCAGGTAAGACGGATCATAGTCCATCGTGAACTGGAAGCTTTCGACCTCCAGGTCGCGCAGGCTCGTGATCGTCACCGGAAGGAGAATCTCGCTGCCCGGGTGGACGCGGTCGTCCGGGTTGGGCTCGAGAATCTGCATCAGGTCGGTATCAACGGCCAGTGTGACTTCGCTGATCACCGTGACTTCGATCGGAACCGTCACCTGCGGCGTGACCGGGTCGTTCGTGTTGACCACGAGATTGACCTGGTACGTACCGGGTGCCAGCCCCTGAGCGTCGAAGTTCAGCGTGACATCGTGCGATTCGCCTGGCTCAACGGTCTCACACTCGGAGAACGTAAACCACTCGAAGCGCTCGAAGATCATCACGTCATCGATGGCCCAGCCGCTCGCCCATGCGCCGGCGTCGTCGGCATGGAAGGCGACGCGAACGTCGGCCTCACCGGCATAGTCGCTCAGGTCGAGAGACACGCTGGTCCATTCCGCAGCAGCCGTCATCTGGTGCAACAGCTCCCAGCTGGTGCCTCCATCGGTGCTTACCCGCACCCAGGCCAGCTGGCTGAACTGGCCGGTATAGAAGGAGGCGAACTGGAGCATCGGCATCGAGACGTTGCTGAAGTCCATCGACGGAGTGATCAGGTAGTCTTCACTTCCATCGTTGCCCGAACCGGCGTCGTCGTCGTTGACGCCTGCGTAGACGGTATGGGGCGGGATGGTGAAGAAGAGGCTGCTCAGATCGTCGT
The DNA here is from genome assembly GCA_964551345.1 of uncultured Rhodothermales bacterium. Lineage (GTDB taxonomy): Bacteria > Bacteroidota > Rhodothermia > Rhodothermales > CAZKDQ01 > CAZKDQ01. Next base: position 16,711 of record CAZKDQ010000012.1, on the reverse strand, counting down.
CAATCTGCCAGCCCTGACCATTCGACGTGGCGTTCCAGCCGTCAGGCATCGAGCCTTCTTCGAAGTCCTCAGTCAGGAGGACGTTGTCGTAGATGGCCGTCGTGCCTGTCTGCTCGACTCCTTCCTCAACGATCGCGCACTCGAGCGGGCTTCCGCCTTCGTTGGTGATCGTCAGCGTGCGCTCGTAGGTCTGGCCTACGTACGCCTGCAGCGAGAAGGATTCGGGATCGACAGAGACCACCGGTGCGGGAATGCCTTCACCCGTGAGGGATACGACGGCATCGCCACTCGGTGCGTCACTTGCGATCGTGACCGAACCACTAAAGGAACCGACCGACAACGGAGCGAACGTCACCTCGAAGCTGCGCGACGCATTCGGTTCGAGCGAGAAGCTCGTCTCTGCGTCCGGATCGAGGTGGAAGCCTTCGCCGTCGAGCGTCACCGACGAGACGTTGAGCACGTCGCGGCCGGTGTTCGTGACGGTTAAGGTCTCCGTGGTTTCGCCGTTGACGAACTCCTCGCCGAAGTCGATCTCATCCGGGTTAACGGCGATCTCGGGATCGGCAAGTACGGTGAGGGTCACAGGAATTACGTCCTGCGGCTCACCCGCGACATCGGCGATTACGACGACTTCAGCCGTGTAGGTGCCGGCGTACATGTCCGTGGCGTCGATTTCCAGATCGAGCGTCACCGACCCGTGCGGGGCCAGCGTGCCGGAGATCAGGTCGATATCCATGAACAGGAAGCCGCGGCTCGGGATGGCAAGGTAGCCGAGCTCATCGCCCTGGAAGGGACCGACGAGCTGCGACGCACCGGTTTCGCGGTCCACGACGCGCAGGCCGCCGACACCCGAACCCTGGTACCATGCCAGGTAGAGCTCGCCCGTGATCGGGTCGAAGTCCATGCCCTGGGCGAAGTTGGCGTCTACGCCGGTCGGTCCGACCAGCGTCGTCTGACCGCTCTCCTTGTCGATGCGGTAGATCACGTCGTCGGAGATCTCGTGGCCCCACATCTGCCCTTCATCATCGATCGCGATGGCGATCATGATGCCGAGGGAGCTAAGGCCGAACGAGCCGACGTGCGTGGTCGTTGCCGTGCTCGGATCGAGGCGGTACAGATCCGTCGCCGAGCTCACGAACATCGTGCCGTCGGTGGGATCCGTCGCCAGCTCGGTGAACGTCTCACCGGCCGGTGCCAGCGTGCCGATCGGCGTCGTGGCGCCGGTTTCGACGTCAACGGTCAGGAGCATGCCCGCATCATTCACCGCGTAGAACGTCGCCTCGTTGTCCAAGGCGAAGTCTCCCGCATACATGTTCGGCGACGTGCCGAACGGCTGCATGGCCGCAGGTGTGCCGAGGTCGAAGGCGACGAACTGTTCGAAGAAGTCACCGAATCCACTGATGCTCGAGCTATACGCTGTTACGCCAGTGTCTTCAAGCAGGCGAACGAGGCTCTCCGGCAACTGTACCGAGCCGCTTTCGGGGTCTCGGGCTGCCGTTGGTGCCGTCGCGGTCACCTGCTTGCTGAGCGACTCCATCACCTTGGCCATCAGACGGCGCTCGAACTCCGGCAGCGAATTCGTCAGGTCCGGGCCTTCACCCGATGCCCCGCGAATTTCGATCCGGAAGCTCTGCCTGCTGTCCGTGGTGTTGGTGATGGTCATCTCCTCCGTCGTCATCTCGTCCGTCTCGAGCGTGAGCTCGATGCTTTCGGGGTCGAGGTCGAACGGATAGGGAGCGCTCGTGACGAAGAGCGACGCCTGAACAACGGCCGGGCTGTTGACCGGGTCGTTGCTGCTGATGACGATGTCCGCGGTGTAGGTGCCGACATCGACACCTTCGGCGTCAAACGTCACTTCGAGTTCATCGCTGCCACCCGGCGCAACCGTGCCTTCGCCCGGATTGACGGCCAGCCATCCGATGTTGCTCGAGGTGGTGACATCCGCGCGGAGCATCCAGTTACCGGGGAAGCCTGCGGCGTCGATGTTGGTTGGTGCCAAATCGTTATTGCCGAGGTTCGCGGTGTCAAAACCGCCCGGTACGGACTCTCCAACGACCCATGATGCACCCTGCGGCGTGCTCGACTGATCCATCGGCGCCGGGAACTGGTTGGCGACGTGGTTCTGATAGAGCGCTGCCACGAAGAACACGCCTTCGACGGGTGTATCCTCCAGGTACACGCGGGTGAACTGATCCGTGTGCGGGTTCTGGACCTCGGTTACAGCCTCGGTCAGCATTACCGCGTCGGTCGGATCGCCGTCGTTATTCGGGTCATTGTAGATGAAGACCCTCGTCGGATGACCACTCGGGACATCGCTGCTACCCGTATTGCCCCACGCAACGTCGATGGAGCGGATCGTCTCCGCACCCTCGATCACCTGGAAGGCATTGAGCCACATGATGTCACCACCGCTGGTCAGACCGAGAGCGTTCTCGGACGTCCCGTCATCGAGGGTGTAAATCGCATCACCGGCCTGGTAAGGACGCGTACCCGTTTCACTTGGGCCGTCGTAGCGCCGCTGTGCAGCGAGGGCTTCGGTCTCGATCGGACGCATCGAGCTCGTGCGAGCAGCGATGTCCGACTTCGTGAACGTGAGATCGATGCCGGTCGTCTCCTGGACCCGAACCGTGTACTCGAGATCGGTGCCGCCTTCGTTGCTGACCGTAATCAGCTCCTGTTGCGTCTGCCCGATTTCAAGAGTCGCGTCAACCTCATCCCGATCAACGATCATCACAGGCGCCGGTGTGGCACTGCCGCTCAGCGCGACCGTGATCACGGATGCGTTCGCGTCGTTGGTCTCGAGGGTCAGCGTGCCGGTATAGTCGCCTTCGCTCTCCGGATTGAAAGTGACCTCTACGGTCAGGCGTTCGCCCGGCTCGAGGGAGGCACTTGCCGGATCAACCGAAAACGCAGGGTCATCGATCGAGAGGCTCGTGACCTCCAGTGTTGCCGTTCCAGCGTTGCGGATCGTGAACGATTCCCTCGCGATATCACCGGTGATGATCGACCCGAAGTCAATCTCTTCCGGTATGTCTCCGCCGATGGCGGCCATTGCCTCGACTTCCAGCGTTGCCGGAATGGAGACAACGGGGTTTGCGGGGTCGTTGCTGAAGACCTCAACATCCACGGCATACGTACCACCGGTCATTCCCGAAGCGTCGAAGACGACATCGTGTTCGGCGGTTTCGCCGTCATCGAGTACTCCCTCTTCCGGATTAACCGTAAGCCATCCGACGAGGTAAGCGTCGAGCGTGACATCGTCGATCGCCCAACCACTGGCCCAGCTACCGGCATCATCGGAATGGAACGCGACCCGCACGTCGGGATTGCCGACGTAGTCGTCGAGCACCACCGTGGTCTCAACCCATTCCAGCGCAGGCGTAGGACTTGCGATGACGTCCCAGGTGTCGCCGCCGTCCACACTCACCTCGATGAATGCGAGCTGGCCGAACTCTCCCGTGAAGTACGACTGGAATCGCAGGACGGCGGCCGAGTACCCAACGAGATTGAGCGCGGGCGTGATGAGGTAGTCGTCGCTACCATCGTTGCCGCTACCCGGGGCGTCGTCGTTCGTGGCTGCGTAGGTCGTATGCGACGGAATGTCGAAGAACGAGCTACCCAGATTGTCCCCGATCTGCCAGCCGACGCCGTTCGACGTGCGGGTCCAGCCATCGGGCAGGACGCCAGACTCGAAGTCTTCGTCGACCAGGCGATCCGCGACGTTCGTCGGAGCAACGCCGCGCTCGGTCAACCGAACGACGGGCCGCTGCGCTTGAGCACGTTTCCACGCGCGCGCTTGATCATCATTCAGACCGAAGACGGCACCGTAGCTATGCTGCGGTGCGCGATCCGCCTTGAAGGCAGAGAATCGCTCGACAGCCTGTGCCGCCCGCGAACGTGTATTCGACAACGCGGGCGCCGGCACGGAGATGAAGTCAGGCACGATCGTGTACTCGAGCGTGCTTTCGGACGAGGCAGCGTTGCTCACCGTGAGCTGCTGCGTCTCGGTACCGCCCGTCTGCAATGAAGCAGAGAACGACGATTCTGCGACAGCGATCTCCGGCGCCGCGAGCGTCGTCACTTCAACGACATTCGAAAGATCGGAGTCATTGAAATTGTCGTCATTCGTCCGGATGGCCAGGTAGTACGTCGTTGCCGGATCGAGGCCGGAGATGTAGACGACTTCCATGGAGCCCGCCGGACTCGGTTTGGGCAGGTTGGCCACAGGATCGGCGTCCTCGAAGTTGCCGTCGTTGATCGGCGAAGTCGAGATTCGCATGTCATAGGACGAAGCCGTGCCCTCGTTTCCGTCGTCGCCGGGTGCGGTCCACGTTACCTCAAGGAACGAGGAGCCGACATCCGCGACGGCCAGATCCGTGATGGCGGCCGGCGGCACATCGTCGCTGGCATCCTGAAGGGCCCTGAGCGCGTTGAGACGCCCTGCGCCCAGAAGGCCTTCGAAAGCCGGATTCAGGTGGTCGATGTCGTCCGCCGAGTTAAGCAGTATCTGGCGCACCTGCTCGTTCGTGACGGTCTCGCCCTTGTTGATCGCATTCGAGATGATCAGCGCGGCGACACCCGAAACGTGCGGAGCGGACATCGACGTACCCGACAGCGGGCCATAGCCGCCCGGAAGCGTGCTGTAGACGTCCGGTCCTACCTCGTAAGGGAAGCCATCGCCGCCCGGGGCCGTGATGTCTACCCAGCTCCCGTAGTTCGAGTAGTTCGACCGCACATCATTGAAGTCGGTCGATCCGACGGCAAGCGTCGACTCGTAGAAGCCCGGATACCAGTTGCCATCATCGTTGTCGTTGCCGGCGGCGAAGATCACGAGGCCGCCCGTCATCGGGCTGTCGGGCTCGCTGCCTGCTTCGGCAATGAAGTAATCGATGGCATCGAGAACGACCTGTTCGAAGCTGCCCTCGAAAATGTATCCCCACGAGTTCTGGGAGATAACGGCGCCCATATCGGCCGCGTAGACATAGCCCTCAGGCTCGCCAAGGCCGGTGGTCGTCAGCAGACGAACGCCGTCGCTGGGGTTCGTGCCGCCCGCTACGCCTGCAACGCCGATCCCGTTGTTGTTCTCGGCCGCAACCGTGCCTGACGTGTGCGTGCCGTGACCGTCGGTATCCTCAACGTTGGGGTTGTTGTTCACGAAGTTCCATCCGTAGACGTCATCGATGTAGCCGTTTCCGTCATCATCGATTCCGTTGCCGGGGATCTCTCCGGGGTTCATCCAGAGCCGGTTGACGAGATCGGGATGATCGAGGTCTACGCCGGAGTCCATCATATGGACGATCACTTCGGGCCGGCCGGCTTCGATCATGTGGGCGCCGGAGAGGCTGATGTCGGCCCCTGCCGTTCCGCCCGTTTGCCCTTCGTTGTCATAATGCCACTGCAGATCGTAATGCGGATCATCGGTGGCGACGACCGCCTCTGCGGAGGCGACCAGGCGTTTCTCGAGCTTCGGTTCGGCCATGCGAACTCCGCCGAGGTTATTGTAAGCGCTTGCCGCCTGGGCAACATCGACGCCTCCGCCAACCTCTACCTCATACCAGAGGTCGAGATCATGCGCGACGTGACGCGCCTCGAAACGTCCGGCGGGCCGGAAGACCCGCGTCATCCGGGTGGCGTTGAACTGGCGGTTAAGCCGATCTACCGCGGGAATCCCGGCCACGGCAACGCCGCCGGTTTCCTGAAGCTGAATTGCACGCGCAGTGGCGCGCTCAAACTTGACGTAGACCGTGCCGCCGTCTCTCGATCCTGCTGCATCGCTGAACTGGGCGTTGGCGAGGGCCGCTGGTAATAGCAGCCACATCAGAACCAACGCGAGCCAGCGGCGATGCCCTGTATCGCTCGGTTGCATACGTTCCTGAAGTTGAGTGATTGGGTGGGTTTGAAGTGCGCGAAACACTCACGCACCTGCCGGGGCCGCGCCCATTATCGGCGCTGGAAAACCCTCCGTGAACAAACGTCTCCTCCCCACATCATCACGCTCCTCGGGATCGACTCAGGAACTACGGCAATCATATACCGACCTCGGCGCTTGCATCCTAAAGAGGTTCAGGCAGAAGAACAAGCGGTTATGAATTTTCGTGCGCCGCAGGCTCATCATCTGCAAACACATGTGCCACATCAATGTAGGTGAATCGTGTACTTGCGTTACACACTTCCGCGCCGTGTTACGTCGGCGTCTAAATCGCGTACATATAACAAGATGACCGTAGCAAAAGCGCGGTATTGCCCGCGCCGGCCGCGAGATTGGAGTCATTTTTGTTTAGCAGCTATGCGGTCCCCTTCGATACATGATTCTTTCGGGCTGACCGACAAATTTTTTGAACGAGGGGCAGAAAGATCAGTTGGCATGAGCCTTAGATCCTTCCAAACATGATCCAGAGGCTGATGCAGAAGGTCTCGCTGCTCCTCATCGCACTTATAGCTCTACCGGTGGCGGCGCAGGATGAACCAGCATGGATCAACGTGCCCGCGCTCGAAGCGCGAGATGTTTCGCCAGATCCGGTTAATGCTTCTACGGCGTGGCTTGCGGGCAATGGAGGCCTGTTTCGCTACGACGGCTCGTCCGGCAAATGGCAGGTTCTGACGACGGCTGATGGCCTCTCCACCAGTTGGATCACGTCTGTCCATGCGGAAGGCACGCGCGTCTGGGCCGGGACCGAGCGCAATGGCGTTAACGTTCTGGATCGGCGCGACGGTAGAATCACCTCGGCGCTTCAAGATTACGGTGATGATGGTGGCGTGACGGTTAGAGACGTCGTGACTGCGGAGAAGGAGGCCTGGCTCGCGACGGATCATGGCGTGCTCCGTCTCGACGTGGGATCGCTTCAACTCACGGGCGCATGGGACCGGCGCGGCGGTGCGGGAGACAATGACGTCTTCGCCCTGGCATCGACAGAGGAGCATATCTGGGCGGCAACGGCATTCGGAGGCGCCTTCGTAACCGACACCGAGGTTAACTATCCCGACACGGGCGGCCTCACGAGAATCGCTCGCGACGGCTCGTCCATTCATAACTTTCAACTACCGGAACGTGGCACAAGTCACTTCTCCAGCGTCGCGGCAGAGGGAAAGGAGGTTTGGGTCGGGGGAGTAGCCGGGCTACTTCGCTTTGATCCGGACGAGGAAGCATTCTCCGCAGTCGACGGGGTCGCAGGAAGCATTCGCTCTATCCTGATCGATGGTGACTTCGTCTGGTGCACGGCAGTGTCGGAGCGCGAGGAGTTCCTCTACCGGATCGATCGCGCGACTGGTGATGTCCTGTGGAGCCACGTTCTGCCGAATCATTTCGTGTCGGCGCAACTCGCTCGCGTCGGAGGCGAGATCGTGATCTCCAAGGGCGCCTATGTTCTGGTGATGGCGCCGCAAGCATCCCAATGGCGCACTCTGGATGACCCATACCTCCCGGAGCCGTTCACGCAGGGCATCGATGGTGATGGTGATGCGCTCTTCATCGGCTCAAGAAATTATCTCGTCGAACTCGATGCCGAATCGGGCGAAATCAGAAGAAGCCGGGCGATCGCGGATGATGCGTCATTCGCGATCCGCAGCATTGCGGTTGGCGAAGACGAGGTTTGGATAGGAACCGACCACGGGCTGTGGCAGCTGTCCCGGGACGACTTGCAGGTCGAAGAGACACATCTGGAGGAGCAAGCCATTCGGCAGATCCGGATTACGCCACATGAAGTCTGGGTCATCCACAACCAGCGCGTTAGTGTTATCGACACCGCCACCGGCAGCATGGCGACGCTGGAGTTCGCGGAATATCTCGGTGCGAATTCGGAGCCTGCGATCTACGATGTCATCCTCGATGAACAGCACGCGTGGCTGGGTTATGGCGTAAGTGGCGAGGTTGGCTCGGCGTCAGGCATTATCCAAATCGATCGTGCAGGTAAAACGTTCATCGCGTCCAGAAGGGTCGACGATGAACTGTCAACAGCGGCGCGCACGCTCGCCGACGCCGGACCCGAGCTTTTCGCAGGAGGCGATCGTATCCGGCGCATCGACAAGTCAAGCCTTGAGCCGACCGTTTTTGCGGATGCGCCGGCGAGGCGTCTGGCGGTTACGGGTGATCGTGTCTGGGCAGTCTTCGGCTCGCCACTGGACGGCGGCGTCCGCGCCTACTCACGTGATGATGGCCGCCTCGAGGCTGAACTCCGAGAACGAAACGGTCTGCTGCGGGATTACGTGACCGATCTTCATCCGACGCACGACGGCCGAATGGTCTGGTTCACGACATCGGAAGGCGCAAGCGGAATCCGGACCTCGAACCTTCCTGAGCTAGATGCGGAAAGCCTGCCGGCACCAGTTGCGACAGCGATCGAATCCGTTTTCCCCAATCCCACAAGCGGCGCTCAGACCATCACCTTCAATTTCGACCGGTCCACGGAAGCCACGCTGCGGCTTTACGACGCGCGCGGCGGTCTGGCGGGTGAATGGGCATTCGGGCTCGTAGCCGCCGGGCGCATGAAGTTCAGGTACGATGCCTCACACCTCGCGGCGGGCATCTATTTCTGGCGCCTCAACTCGCAGAACCTCGTCGAAACGGCGTCGCTTGTGATCGTCAGGTAAGGATATTGCGGCCGCAGTATCAACTTTTGCTTAAAAGGCGTGTTAGACGACGCGCAGATAGCGCTTCCCTAACTCCGAAAGAAGGGAACAGTATATTACCGTCCGTGTGAGCGGCAGCCCCACCAAATCATCTGACATCTCCAAAGATAACTGCTATGGCGCAGGTTGACGTAATGATGCCCAAGATGGGCGAGAGCATTACCGAAGGCACAATAATTACCTGGCATAAACAACCCGGAGACGCGATCGAACTGGATGAGACGCTGCTCGAGATAGGTACGGACAAGGTTGACACCGATGTGCCGTCGCCCTCGGCCGGCGTGTTGAAGGAAATCCTTGTTCAGGAAGGGGATACGGTTGAGGTTGGGACGAAGATCGCCGTCATCGAAACCGAGGTCGAGGAGGGTGCAAAAACGCCGCCGAGTGTGGCGCCCGCGCAACCTCAGGAGCCGAAGGAGCCGCCGGCAGACTCGGCACCGGAAGCTGCGAGTGAAGCTGCCGCGGAGCCGGAGACCGAAGAGGCTCCCGCGCCATCGGGTGGCGGTGAGGACATTGAAGTCGTCATGCCCAAGATGGGCGAAAGCATCACCGAAGGCACCATCATCGCGTGGCACAAGCAGCTCGGGGAGAAGGTGGAGCTCGATGAAGCACTGCTCGAGATCGGGACCGACAAAGTAGACACTGAGGTGCCATCACCCGCCGAAGGCGTTCTGAAAGAGATTCGAGTAGAGGAAGGTGATACGGTCGAGGTCGGTACCGTAATTGCGATTCTGTCTTCCGATGTTGAAGCCGGAACCGGCAGCGATCAGCCGGTGGCCGCTCCGCAGGAAGTTACGCCGGCAGGAGAGCCCGAAGCCGCGCCATTTGGGGATGCCGCAGCACCTGAGGAGGTTGAAGGGCAAGAGATTCCGCGGAAAGGCTCGGACGGGCGGTTTTACTCGCCGCTCGTTCGGTCGATCGCGCAGAAGGAAGGGCTTTCGATTCGTGAACTCGAATCGATTGAAGGATCTGGACGGGAGGGGCGCATCACGAAGCAGGATGTGATGAGCTACCTCGAGAACCGCAAGCAGCCGAAGCCGCAGGAGAAACCGGCTCGGCAGCCTGCAGCTGCTCCAGCGAAGGCGGTACAGGGTACGCCGCAGTCGGCTCCTTCATCGGGCGGGTACGATGGGCGCGTCGAGATCGTGGAAATGGACCGCATGCGGCAGATCATCGCCGAGCACATGGTCCGCTCGAAAGCGACCTCGGCGCACGTGACGTCATTCGCCGAAGCGGACGTGACGAACCTCGTCCATTTCCGCGAGAAGCATAAGCAGGAATTCCTCGAACGGGAAGGCATCAAGCTCACGTTCACGCCGTTCTTCGTTCAGGCAGCCGTCGAGGCGTTGCGCGAACACCCGATTCTGAATGCATCCGTCGAGGAGAAGCGCATCGTCATCAAGAAAGACCTGCACATCGGAATTGCTGTCGCGATCGGACGCACGGGGCTCGTCGCTCCCGTGATTCGATTTGCCGGCCAGAAGAATGTGACCGGGCTCGCACGCGCCGCGCACGACCTGGCGGATCGCGCACGCAACAAGAAGCTGCAGCCTGATGAGCTCTCCGGCGGAACGTTCACCGTCACCAACATCGGCTCGCTCGGATCGATCATGGGCACGCCCGTGATCAACCAGCCGCAGGTGGGAATCCTCGCCACCGGCGCCATCAAGAAGCGACCGGTCGTTATTGAAGATCCGAACCTGGGCGACGTGATCGGGATTCGTCACATGATGAACCTGTCACTGTCATACGATCACCGGATCATCGATGGAGCGATGGCGGCCTCCTTCCTGCAGCGCTACGTGCG
>CAZKDQ010000012.1:3382-6179 GCA_964551345.1 uncultured Rhodothermales bacterium | reverse complement strand
CTGACCTCCAACGTCCCTCACTGCAATCTGCCAACCTCCATGACCTACGGCGAGCTTCAAATCCGCATCGCGGACTTCCTGCGCGATGCGTCGGAGGAGCTGAGTCCGGAGTCGATTGGCACCTATCGCCGGACGCTCAATGAGTTTGAGAGGTGGTTTCTCGCTCGTGACGGCAGGTTCTTCTTTACGACGCAGCACGTTCGCGAGTACCGCGACTATCTTGAGGACGAGAGGGCGTTGAGCGCTGTCTCCGTGTCCACCTATCTCACGGGGCTGCGGAGATTCTGCCACTATCTCGTCGAACGCGGAATCATAGAAGAGAATCCGGTAGCAGCGGTGCGAGGCAACCCGCGGCCGACGACGCACACACGCGAGGTGCTGAACGACGACGAACTCGAACGACTTCATGCCGTGATGGACGGTCAGAGTCAGATCGAGAAGCGGGACATCGTGATCGCCTACCTGATGCTATATGCCGGCTTGAGTGAGATCGAAGTCGCGCGGGCGGACATCGGCGACCTCGAGCAGACGCTGATGGGCTGGTTCCTGCGCGTGCAGGGGAAAGGGCGAACACAGAAGGATCAGCAGGTGCAGATCGATGCGCCCGTGATGGAGAAGATTCGCATCTACCTGGACTCGCGCGGACGCATCCGGCCGGAGATGCCGCTTATCGTTGCCCACGGCCGCCGCTCGGATGGCACGAGGTTGAACACGCGGTCCATTCGCGCTCGCATCAAGCGGTTATTTGGTGCAGCGGGGATCGCGCGTGAGGGTGTAACGCCGCACAGCCTCACCCACACGGCCGCAGTTCGCTGGCTGCAGGAAGGGATGAGCGAGGAGGAAGTGCGAGAAAGAATGCGCCACGGCACCCTTGATACGACGAGGATATACCTGAGGAGGGCGGGAGAGTAATCGGCAGATGGAAATGGGCAGATTGCAGTCTCGTCAGACCTACGTCGGAGCGGGGTTCGTATTTCTCGCTGCGGCCATGTGGGGGTTGCTCGGGCCTGTGGCGCGCGTTGCGTTTGCGGAGGGGCTCTCACCGATGGAGGTCGCCTTCTGGCGCGCATTTCTTGGAAGCGTGTTCTTCGGCATCCATGCCGGCGTGCGCGGCGGCAGGTTTCCACGTAAAGCCGACGTGCCGGGGTTCTTCGTCTTCGCCGTCGTCGGTGGTGCCGTATTCTTCGGGTCGTTTCAGCTGGCGGTCGCAGCCGGAGGCGCGGCCCTGGCTTCGATACTGTTGTACACAGCGCCGGCGTGGGTCGTTGCCGCCGGTGCGATCTGGCTGGGCGAGCGCATTACGCGGACGAAGGTGATCGCCGTCGCCATCACGCTTCTCGGCGTCGCGCTGATCGCGGGAGGCTCCGGTGGTGCGGCATTCTCGGCCGCCGCCATCGTCTGGGGCCTCGTCTCCGGCATCAGCTACGCCTCCTACTATATTTTCGGCAAGCTCTACTTCCGCCGTTATTCGCCGGCCTCCGTCTATGCCTTCGTCTTTCCCGTTGCGGCGCTGGCGCTACTTCCGTTCGTCACCTTCTCCCCGAAATCCGGGGCGGCGATAGCCGCGCTCCTCGTGATCGGCGTCGTCTCGACCTACCTGGCTTTCCTCGTTTACGCTGCAGGTCTGCGGCGCCTCGAGGCCTCACGTGCGAGCGTCATCGCGACATCCGAACCTGTGATCGCCGGCATTCTGGCCCATGTGTGGTGGGGAGAGCGGTTTGGGGCTATGGGTTACGTCGGCGCGGTGTTGATTCTGGTCGCGGTGCTTGTGATGACGCTCTCAGGCAGAGGCGTCACGCGCCAGGTTCGAGGTCCGGGAAGTGCCGCACCAGCAGATCGCGGATCAGCCCGGGCTCAGCCTTGAGATCGCGACCAGCGAACAACCGGGCGCTGCGACATCGGCCGACCAGGCGCTTCAGGATCCCCATATAAGCCGCCGTTGTCTCGGTGTTGAAGGTTAGAAAGGAGCTCTGTTTCATCAGCTCGAGCATGGCATCGGCGGCACGGATGTCGGCGATTCGGCTCGTGGGCTCGTTCACGATGGTGGGAAAAAGCAGCACCTCCGGTTCGCATGATTCCGCACGCTGCCCGCTGAACACGTCATCAGGATTCAGGCGCCACTTCGAGCCATCCGTAAGTTGCACCCTCGTACTGCCTGCGATCTCCGGAAAGTACTCGGCGGCAACGGGATCCACACCGAACTCGCGTCGGAAAGGAAGCACGACCAGCCTCTCATCGGCCGCCTGCAGGACGATGGAGTCATCCGAAAGATAATCCCACCCGCTCTGAGCCAGCGCGAGCGTTGCCGTCGACTTCCCGCTGTCACTTTCTGCAACAAGTAAAACTCCTGCGCCCGATGGCGCACGAACTGCGGCCGCATGCAGCGCATACAGGCCGTCATGCTGCATCAAGGCCAGCAGGCCGAAGGTGGTGAAGAGGAACAGATCCACATCGAGGCCGGCATGACTGCGCCGATCCGGTGCAAGATAAGCGCTGATGGTGCCGGCATCGGCATCCACAAAAGCACGCGAGGAGCGATGTTCGAGTGCGATTCGTCCGTCGACCGCGAGGATCACCAATCCAGACTGATGTCTAGCGATCTCTCGTGCACCACGCAGTTCTTCCTCGTTCGAATGCTCCTGAAAGGAGAACGTCCATCGATGCGCCGAAGGCTGCGGCAGGTGATCGACGTCGACTCCGTGATAAGCCAGGATCTCTTCGCCGTGGGCTCGAAGCTCCTCCGTCGGCCAGTCGACTCGGATGCCGACGTCCCGCCAGCGATACCGCACGCTTTGAA
>CAZKDQ010000012.1:0-3282 GCA_964551345.1 uncultured Rhodothermales bacterium | reverse complement strand
AGATCATAATGCTGCACGAGCGCAGGAATCGCCATGCGTCTTGATCGAACGAGCACGGAAGGTAGCAGCATGAGGACGTGCATGAGCAGCCGGAATTCCGCCGCGGAAATGCGGCGAATCGGTGCGCGTGAATCCCGCTGAGCAACCGCCGTCACACGCGCGTGCGGACGCTCAGCTGGTGCAGCCCTCCGAGAGTCGACCATGAGTTATAAGCGTAGTCGAGGAAGAACCGGTGGACCTTCAATCCAAAGCCCATCCCAACCCCGGCGAGATCGAGGCGGGCGTTCATCTTAAGATCCTGATGGTTGCGGTGGTTATAGCCGAACCTCACGTTGAACGCCTCGCTGAATTGAAACTCGCCGCCAAAAGCCAGATGGCGCATCACCGACGAAATTCCATCAACACCTTGCGGCGCCTCGCCCGGCGCTTGCAGATTCTGGCCCGTCACGGAGATCAACAGCGGGAGGTGTTGCAGCCGGTGCGAAATGCTGAGGCGAAGATCCACAGGCAGATGATCATCCGTGCGGCCGTAATTCGACGTCACGAAGCCGATGTTGTGGAGGCTCAGCCCAATCGAGGTGCTGCCGCTCGGCGTCCACAGCACGCCCGCATCCGCCGCAAGCGCAGACGCGGAATAGGACGCCATGCTCGAGTAGAGTCCGTGGATGGTTGCTCCCAAACGCACATCCGGTACATACTCGAACGCGCCGCCGATGGAGACGACCATGTCCGACGGAGAGAAAGAAGATGTTTCGTTGCCTGCCTCGTCGGCGCCTTGCACACCTCCCCAGCCGAGGTAGCGCAGCGACGCAGCGAACGTGCCGACGCCCTCGACCTGGCGCGCATATGCGGCGAAGCCTGCATTGAGATCGCCGATGTGGTTGAGATACGTTAGCGCGAGCGAACCATGCATCGCATCGTTGAGCGAGGCCGGGTTATAGTAGAAGGAGTTGACATCGTCCAGAGCGCTCGCTCCAAAGCTGCCGCCGAGTGACGCGGCCCTCGCCGACGCTTCGAGCCTTAGAATCGAGAAAGGGGAGACGTCCGTCGACTGCGCGGACGCATCGGGCGCGCCGGCTAAAAGCGGCAGGACGAACGAGAGCAGGAGAAACTCAACTCGACGGACGATACGAGGCATGGCCGCAGCGGTCGGATAGAAGCAGTTGACGGAGGCGTCGTATCGAAAATCGATGGCGTCGAGGATAGTGGCGGGGGCCTGAATGTACGAACGAACGCGGGGGGAAGAAACAGCATCCGATCCCGCGCTTTAAGCACCGGAGGCCGTGCCGCAGGCGCCCGCCGCTTCGCCGAAGCTCCAATCGGAAGACGGTGTGGAACGGGAACGCATGGGGGCACCTCGCGTGAGAGGCACGGTTATTACAGCGCGACTATTTCAGGCATTTCGGAGCCGCAGGCGTCACTTCCCGCATCCGCCGCACGAGCTCCTCATTCCCGTAAGCTTCCACATGCTGGATTTTTTTGCAGGACTTTTCGGCAACCGAAACGAGCGCGAAGTTAAGAAGCTCCAGCCGCTCGTCGATGAAATCAACCGGTATGCTGAGGAGTACACCGCCCTCAGTGACGACGAGCTCAAGGCCAAGACACAGGAGTTCAGGCAGCGCATCCGTGAAGCCGTTTCCTCGATCGAGGAGCGGCAGGATGAGATTCGCATAGCTCTCAGCGGGCGCCGCGTCGCTGAAGCCGCCGGTGGAAACGGCATTGCGGAGGCAGTCGAGGAACTCGAGCCGGAAGAACGCCGCCGCCTCAACGAGGAGTTCGATGAGCTCGAAGAGGAGTGGGTCGATGTAGTCGACGCCACACTCGACGATCTGCTACCGGAGGCGTTCGCCGTCGTCAAGGAAACCTGCCGCCGGATGATCGGCCAGGAGTGGGAGGCAGGCGGCTCCAAGATCGTGTGGGACATGGTGCCCTACGACGTCCAGCTCATCGGTGGAATCGTGCTGCACCAGGGGCGCATCGCCGAAATGAAAACGGGTGAGGGTAAGACCCTCGTTGCCGTGGCGCCGGTGTATCTGAATGCGCTCGCGGGGCGGGGCGTGCACATCGTGACCGTCAACCCCTATCTCGCGCAACGAGATGCGGAATGGATGGGGCCCGTCTTCGGATATCACGGCATGGACGTCGACGTGATCGATAAGTACGAGCCGCACACCGAAGCTCGTCGCAAGGCGTATCGCGCCGACATCACTTACGGAACGAACAACGAGTTCGGCTTCGATTATCTGCGCGACAATTCGTTCGTCATCGAGCCCGAGCAGCTGGTTCAGCGCGTCCACAACTTCGCCATCGTGGACGAGGTCGACTCTGTGCTGGTCGACGAAGCGCGCACGCCGCTCATCATCTCCGGGCCGGTTCCGCAGGCCAACGATGACCGCTTCGGCGAGCTGAAGCCGACGATCGAGAAGCTCATTTACGCTCAGCAGAAGCTCGCGGCTGGATTTGCATCGGATGCCGAGCGCCTGCTCAAGCAGCGGGATGAGGCGCTCGAGAGCGGCGACAAGAAGAAGGCCAACGATCTCGAAACGGAAGCGGGTCTCGCTCTTCTACGGGCGCAGCGCGGCTTCCCGCGAAATAAGAAGCTGCAGAAGCTGCTTCAGGAGCCGGGAGTCGGGCAGCTGCTTCGTCAGACAGAGTTCTTCTATCTGCAGGACAACGCCAAGAACATGCCCTTCGTCGATGAGGCGCTTCATTTCGCCCTCGACGAAAAGCAGCACGCGATCGAAATGACCGACCGCGGGCGCGATTTTGCAGCCCGAGCGGCCGGCGAGGATACCGACCTCTTCATCCTGCCTGATGTCGGTGAGGAGATCGCTCGCTTCGAAACGGAGACGGCGCAGAAGAAGCGCGACCTGGAGGCGGAGCTTGAGTCGCGAACCGACCTCGACGAAGAGAAGCGCGAGCACAAGCGCGTCAACGATCTCCGGCTCATCGACAAGGAACTCGAGGACCGGAAGCGAGAGCTCTACAACCTCTACTCGGACCGCGCTGAGCGCCTGCACGCCATCGAGCAGCTCCTGCGTGCCTACACGCTCTACGAGAAGGATACCGAGTACATCGTGCAGGACGGGCGCGTGCAGATCGTCGACCAGCACACCGGGCGCGTGATGTCGGGGCGTCGCTATTCAGACGGTCTGCACCAGGCTATCGAGGCGAAGGAGAACGTGAAGGTGCAGGCGGCAACGCAGACCTACGCCACCATCACGCTTCAGAACTACTTCCGGATGTACGACAAGCTGGCCGGTATGACCGGTACGGCCGAGA
>CAZKDQ010000011.1:30590-42438 GCA_964551345.1 uncultured Rhodothermales bacterium | reverse complement strand
ATCGCCGGTGTCTTGAGCGACTCCACGATTTCGTCCACGAATGAAAGCATCACCTGGTTGAATTCTTCAGGATGCTCAACCATGGGCGCGTGACCGCAGTCGTCGATCACGTGCAGACGCGTCTGCGGAATGCGATTCCGAAACTGATATGCCACGTCGGGCGGAGTAATGCGATCGTTCCGGCCCCAGACGAGTAGCGTAGGTTGCGCGATTTCGCCGAGACGATGGGTCAGGGTTTCGGCTTTGGTCGATCGCGCCATCTTGATCAGCCTCGCTACGCGCGCGCGGTCACCCAGAAGGTCGAACATGTCGTCGATAAGCGTCTCCGTCACGTGCACCGGATCGTAGAACGTGAGCGCCGCCCGTTCGCGTATGAACTCACGGTCTCGTCGTCGCGGTGTGGATGAGCCAAGCTCAAGCTCGTAAACCCCCGAGGCACCTGAGAGCACAAGCGCGACCACGCTCTCTGGATGCTCCAGTGCATAAAGCAGAGCCACGTGACCTCCAAGCGAGTTACCGGCAACGATGCTCCGCTCGATGCCCAGTTCCTCAACGAACTCTCTCACGAAGCGCACCAGCCCGCGGACGCTCGTCTCCTTCAAAGGCATGTCATAGACGGGCAGGAACGGAATGAGCACCCGATGCCCATGCTCCGAAAGATGTGTGGCAGTGTCGCCCCAGTTTTCGATCTGCCCGAGCATGCCGTGCAGCAGCACGACGGGAGGCGACGTCGGTGAAACCGGGCCCTCATCAACGTATCGGAAACGTCCGGCTTCGTGAGTGGAAAGTGGGTGATCCATTAAAAATCGGTGTGGTCAATGCTCCAATGCTAGCGATCGGGCTACTACTCATTCTATCCTGTCCCGCTTTTCACGGGCCGGCCCGATCGCATACCTGACTGATTCGTTCGCACGCAGGCGCATCTCATGGGCCGCTTCGGCGAGCTTCATGAGCCGCGGCAAGATAATCGCTTCGTGATCGCCGTGCCATTGCGGATCCGCCGGACCGATTGCTCGGGAACGGAGAACTCGGCTGCCCAGCGAAACCCATGCCGCGCCGGGACGTTGCAATGGGCCAAATTACCGCCGGAGACCCATTCTTCGTTTTAAACTTCAAAAACTTCATCAGGAGGTTAGCCTATGCCCTGTGGCCGTAAGCGCAAGCGCCATAAGATCGCAACGCACAAGAGAAAGAAGCGACTGCGCAAGAACCGTCATAAGAAAAAGGGTAAGTAGGCGGCGTGCCGCTCATACTTGCGAAAAAGCTGCGGTCGGATTCTCCGGCGGTGGCTTTTTTTGTAGGCGATCCATGTGTGCGACACCGGCCACAATGGCGTGATCGTCGCCTTTGGGCGGTTGGATTGCTCTCCGTCTTGACGCTATCTTTTGATCGTTTTCCGAGAAGCATCGCATCGGTTGCAGATGAAACAGTATTCACTGGGGAAGGTCCTGCGTGCCGGAGTATGGGGCACGATCGTCGGCGGTGCAGTGGGCTTCGGGCTCGGTCTGCTGATCGCGCCGGAAGAAGGCCAGAAGGTCCGACGCCGTCTGGTCTATCAACTCGACAACCTTGCGCGCCTGGTTGCGAGTTACGTTGAACAGCTGATGCGCGCCGAGGAAGAAAGCGAGGCCAAGCGAACCGGCGATGCGCTGGTGGCGGATGCACAGGCCAAGGCCGAGAAGATCCGACAAGACATCGATGCACTACTTGGCGAGATCCAGCGAAAGGATGCCATCCGAAACGAGTAGCCGTCGCATCTCAACACGCCTCTTCTCTGATCCCGTTCTATGCCGAATTTTATCATCCTTTTGCCTCCTTCCGCCGGAAAACAACCTGGTGGAAATCCGTTCGCTCCAGACATGTTCGACTATCGCACGTCGAACACCTTCAACTATTTCAATGAGTTGAACCCGCAGCGGCGCGAACTCATCAACCGCCTGCAAGAGGTCATCCGCAATGGTGAGGCCGATCTCGAAGACATCTTCGGAGTGAAGGGCGATGTTCTCGAACAGGCTGTTTCAGCCAACCTTGAAATCTACGACGCCCCGCTGATGTCCACGCTAGACCGCTTCAGCCCGGGCGTGATGTATCAGGCGATGGACTTTGCGGGCCTGCCGACGGGAGCGCAGCGTCGTCTGCTGGAGAACGGGATCATCTTCTCCGGGATTTTCGGACTTCTGCGTCCGGATGATCTCATTCCGGATCATCGTTTGAGGATGGATGCTTCGCTGCCGGACTTTGGTCGTGTCGGCACATACTGGAAGCCGCACATCAGCCCGGTTCTGAACCGCCGCCTGGAGGGGAAATTCGTGTGGAACCTGCTTCCGGGCATCCATCGCGACGCGTGGGATGATCAGCACACGTATGAGCAGTCTGTCTCAGTAAAGTTTTATGATGAGGATAATGGCGAGCGGCAGCCGGTAACTCACAACGTGAAGCCGCTGCGAGGTAAGCTGGTGAACTTCATTGTGAGGGAGACGGCTGAGAGCCTCGAGCCACTTCTGGAGTGGCGCCATCCGGATGGCTACGTTTTCGATCCTGATGCCACGGTGGAGAACGAGGAGACGCGGGAAGTCGAGATTTCGTTCGTCAAGAAACCTTAGCCCATGCTCCCCCGACCTGTCGTCATTGGAATCGCCGGTGGCTCCGGCTCGGGGAAGTCGACGGTGCTCCATAGTATCGTAGATGCCGTCGGGCCGGATCGCGTGTGCGTACTCGACCACGATTCGTACTACCGGGACCTGAGTCATCTGCCGTTCAACGAGCGTACCGAGTTTAACTTCGATCATCCGGATGCGCTCGAGACGTCGCTGATGTGCGAGCATCTCGATCAACTCCTCGAGTGGAAGTCGATCGAGAAGCCGGTTTACAACTTCAAGACTCACGTCCGCGAAGCCGAGACGAAACGGGTCAAAACGCGCTCGGTGATTCTCGTCGAAGGCATCCTCGTCCTGGCTGAGGAAGAACTCGCGCGCCGAATGGACATCAAGTTGTTTGTGGATGCACCTGATGATATCCGTCTGTTGCGGCGCATCCAGCGCGACATCAAAGAGCGTGGTCGTTTCATCGATGCCGTGATCGAGCAGTACCAGCGGACGGTCCGGCCGATGTATCTCGAGTTTGTTGAGCCATCGAAACGGAAGGCGGACGTCATCATCCCGCGTGGTGGGCACAACTACATCGCCATCGAAATGGTGCTCTCGCGCATCGAGGCGCTGCTGGCCCAGGAATCGGATGCGCCTTTATTCGCTGAGACGCATCAGGACGTTGATGCCCCGTAGTACGAGATCCGGATCTCGTTCATGCTCAAGGGTGATGTGCGAATGCAGGACGCTGCTCCATCCACCCGTCAGGACGATGATCGGCTGACCGTCGAGAGCGGCAATGATGCGCCGAAGCATTCCTTCGACCGCATCGATATATCCAAAGAAGACGCCTGACTGCATGGCCCGGCTCGTAGAGCGGCCAATCGGTGGCACCTCCGGATCGATTTCAACCTGCGGAAGCTGAGCCGTCGCCAAACCCAACGCTCGTGCCATAGCAACAGGCCCCGGCGCGATGGCACCCCCGCGAAAAACCGCATTCCGGGATACGACCTCATACGTCGTCGCCGTCCCCGCATCAACCGAGATTATGGGACGCCCGGCCGGTTCACCGAAGTGCGTCCAGGCGGCGGCTGCAGATGCGATGCGATCCGCACCGAGCGTCTGCGGCGTTTCATAATCGAGCGTGAACGGCAGTCGCACGGATCCATCCGTAATAAACGGTGCCCCAGAATCGCTCCCGGGAAGAGCACCGATCAGAGAATCCTTCACCTGAGGCACGACGGACGCGATGCCGATGCGCCGGATGCGTGTCTTATCAGCAAATCCGCGTAGCCATGCTCGAAGCTGATCTGGCTGCCGGAAGTCCTCCCGCTCGATGCATCCCACCCGCACCAGATCGTCATCCTCAACGAGCGCTGTCTTGATTCTGGTGTTCCCGATATCGATCAGAAGATCCATCAGATGTCTTTGCTGGGCCGGCGGGTAGTGATGTCGCCGGCGTAGAAATGCTCTTCGCCGGCATCCGTCTCGAGCCGAAGTGCGCCGTCATTTCTGAGACCGAGAATCCGCCCACTGACTTCCTTCCCGCTGCCCGCGAGGAAGAGGGAAACCGTCTCGCCCAATCTAAACATGTAGCGCTCGTATTCAGCGACGGCGCGTGCGACGGCACCATGGTCGATGTCCGTCATCACCGAGTCGAGCTGGATGAGGATGCGTGCCAGAACATCCGCACGCGACATGTGACGGCCGGTGGCGAGGAGGAGGGAGGTCGCGTTAGGCGCATCCACATCAGGAAAGGAAGCCTGATTAACGTTCAGCCCGATACCCAGAACGACGCCGTCGCCACGCATTCCGCCGGTAACGTACTCCATCAACATACCGGAGCACTTGCGTCCTTCGAGGAGCAGATCATTTGGCCACTTGATGAGGAGTGGAACGGGTGATGTGAACGGTTCGATCGCGCGGCGCAGGGCGAGCGACGTCAGCATGCCCGTGACGGAAACGAACTCCTGCGGCGGGCGCAGGATGACGGAGAACATGAGGTTGACGCCGGGCTCCGCGAGCCACTTGCGGCCGAGCCTACCTCGGCCTGCAGACTGATAATCGGTTACGAGTACACTACCGGTCGGCTCACCATCCAACAGTGCCTGCTTCGCAATGATATTGGTGGAGCTGACACTGTTGAATCCCGTGATGTGCCTTCCGATGCAGCGAGGTTCGATCCGTGATTGAACCGCAGATACCAGTTCGTCTATGCCCGTGGACATGTCACCGGCCTGATGAACAATGAGGCATGTTTCGAGCGGGATCTTTAGTATTGAGGTCGCTACGAGCCGAGGCGTCCGACGACGTTGTCGCGGGTACGGTTATTGATCGAGCGAACGAGACATGGAAATCGGAGTTTCTGCAGGACGTCTTCGGACATTCTGATTATGATTTATCGTATAGCTCCCGGCCGACCGGCCGTCGAAGCTTGCTGGACTCTTTCACTCTGCGGCATGCGCATCGTCTTCCTGCTGTTTCTGTTGATGCCTGTGATGCGGCCCGTTTCGGCGCAGGAGCGTCCGCCTGCTCTCGAGGTTCAGTTCTACCGGGCGGAGGCGGCATGGAAAGCGGGCGCAAGTCTGCATGAGGCAAAGGCGCGCGTCGATCGCGTACTTGAGGAGTTACCATCGGATGTCGAGGCACGCAAGCTGCGCGCCCAGGTTCTGCTCGCTTTGGGTCGTCCGGCGGATGCGCTTACGGACGCGCTTCGGGCGATCGACCTCGCGCCGGCCGATGCCGAGGCGCGGCTCATCCTTTGTGAGGCTGCTATCGAGGCTGATGAGCCGGTGCTCGCTCGACGTGAATTCGAAGCCGCGGCGGAACGCATCGTCGATGATCCGATCATGAATCTTCGCCTGTCCGTGGCTGCAATGGCGCTTGGCTATCGAGATCGGGCGGAGGCGTTTGCGCGAACGGCGCTTGCCCTCGCGCCGCAGAATCCGCACGCTCATTACCAGCTGGCGCGCGTCTTTGTGTCGACTGGCCGTCGGGACGATGCCGCCGCCGTGCTCGAGCAGGGATTCCAGCGAGCAACGATCGACGCCTCGATCATCCGGGAAGACTCGCTTCTTCAACGCGTTGCCGATCATCCATCCCTTCGGCGCCTCGTCGATCCGTAACCCACGTCAGCTTCTACCGGCAGGCGCGGCTTCAATCAACCACTCACCTGTAACCTGCCGCGTCGATGACAGGAAGTTCTTGATGTTTGAGCGCACCTCGATTTCACGCGGCAGGCGCTTTCCATCGAGATCGCGGCTGAGAAAGATGCGTCTTTCGGAGCGATCTCCAAAGAACAACGTGCGCTCATCAATCAGCATATAAATGCCGATGAGCGCCTGCCCATCGACATAAAGTCGGACAGCCTCGTATGGCTTTCCGCGATCCTCACCCGGCGCGCGTTCGATGGCGATGACCTGAACCGGCCGGCCATCTATCAGCGTGTCACCGGCCGTAGAATAGATAAATGCGGCGCGGTTTCGAGCGTCGAAGAAAGGAGGATCTTCTTCCAGCATGATGTCCGGGAGCGAGGTCACATCCGGCTCGCCCCGGCCGGGATGGAAGGCTGAGAAAATGCCGGCAGATACCGCTCCGGATGTGTCTATCGAGACGATGTCATAGTTCTCTGCTCCGGCCTCACGATGAAGTCGCATCGACGAAACGAAGGGCTCCTGATCCGCCTGCGTTGACGTGGCCATGAAACGCACCTCGTGCGGCACATCATCCAGAGCATCGAACGCAGCGGCGATCGTGCCCGAGTCCAGTCCTTCGACCAGCGCTAGAGCCTGCGGGTCAGATTCGACCGTTCGCACGACGTCTCCGTCCCCACATCCCCCAAAAACTGTGGCGGCGAGTAGCAGAGCCAGGGACAACGCGGAGGGTTTCAACATGGAATGCATCGAACGGTGAATCGAATGGGCGTAACTTCGGTGCGTTGCCTGTTCATCAGATGGATGCTCGCATGACATCGTACTTACCCCAGCGCGATGCCGCGGTTGAGGCCGCAACCAGCGCCGCGCGGCTCATACAGCGTCATGCGGGCCATATGCAGGATGCGCATGTCCGCGAGAAGGCGCTGCATGATATCGTCACCGAGGTCGACGAGATGGCGGAGGAGATCATCCTGGAGGTCCTTACGGAGCAGTTCCCGGAGTACGAGGTGATGGCGGAGGAAAGTGCATCCGACGTACAGGAACTTGAAGCGAAGGGTTTCCGCTGGATCATCGATCCGATCGACGGGACGACCAATTTTTTGCACGGCGTTCCGCCGTACGCCGTCAGCATCGCGCTGCAGGATCGTTCGGAGCTCGTGGTGGGCGTCGTGCTGGATGTTTCGCGCGGCGAGCTGTTTACCGCTGTTCGTGGTGGAGGCGCCTATGCGAACGGACGCAGGATCTCGGTAAGCCCGACCGATGAGCTAAACCGGGCGCTGGTCACAACCGGATTTCCGTACCGCGCATTCGATCGTGTGGATGAGTACCTCGAAACGATGCGGCGGGTGATGTCGGCCTGCCGCGGTCTGCGCCGTCCCGGATCGGCATCCATCGACCTGGCTTATGTGGCAGCGGGCAGATTCGATGCCTTTTTCGAGACCGACCTGAGCCCGTGGGATGTGGCGGCCGGGATCGTCCTGGTGGAGGAAGCCGGCGGCCGAGTCACCGACTTCATCCCGAAGGAGCGGCCGCTGCACGCGCGCGAGATCCTTGCAACCAACGCCTCAATCCACGACCTCATGCTCGAGCAGCTCGAACCACTGCGGCCGTGACTGGTAGCGCATCAGCCGTACAGGCGTTAACTTGATACGCAATCACCTGAACCAATTAAGTCGACATTCGGATGAGCAAATCGTACGGGCTTCTCGAAGGAAAAAAGGGCGTGATCTTCGGCGCGCTGGTCGAGAGCAGTCTCGCCTGGGCCATCGCAGAACGTGTGCATGAGGAAGGAGGCCGTTTCGCGCTTTCGAACGCACCGGTCGCGCGGCGGCTGGGTTCGCTTGACAAACTCGCCGAGAAGACGGGGAGCCCGCTGCACTGGGCGGATGCCACGAAAGACGAGGATCTGCGCGCGCTGTTCGAGGAGCTCAAGCAGACTTACGGACAGCTCGATTTCCTTGTCCATTCGATTGGAATGGGCATCAACGTGCGCAAAAATCGGCCGTACGAGGATCTCAACTACGACTGGTTCCTGAAGACGCTCGACATCTCGGCCGTCAGCCTGCATCGGATCATCCATGCGGCGATCGAGGCGGATGCGCTTGCAGAAGGCGCATCGATTGTGGCGCTCACGTACATCGGTGCGCAGCGTACGTACTCGAAGTATTCGGAGATGGGAGATGCCAAAGCGCTGCTCGAGTCAATCGTTCGCTCGTTTGGCTATCGATTGGGGAAACGCGGCGTTCGCGTCAACGCGATCTCGCAGAGCCCGACGCGCACCGTTGCAGGGTCAGGGATTTCGGGCTTCGACGCCATGTTCGAGTTCGCCGATCGCATCGCTCCCCTTGGAAACGCCGACGCCGGGAGTTGCGCCGACTATACCGTCTCGCTGCTGAGCGACCTCACGCGGATGGTCACCATGCAGACGCTCTATCATGACGGCGGCTACAGCAGCATGGGCTTTTCGGATGAACTCGTCGATGACCTTGTGCCGGTGCTCATGCAGAACAAGCAGTCGTAGCGCGCTCATCACCATTATCACGGCGTCGATGATCGCGGGCTGCTTTTCGCAGCCGGTCCCGCCGTCGGTGAATCTGGAGGGCGTGGACGTCCTGCACTACGAGGTCGACCTCACGCTCGATGCGGTGCGGCTGGAAGTCGCGGGTCGAACCACCATCACACTCATGCGCGGGGCGGATGTGGAGAATCTCACGCTCGGGCTCAATGGTCCTGTCGTAGATTCCGTTTTTGTGAATGGGCAGCGCGTTCGGCAGCGCCGTGAGGGAGCGGCGGGTTTCACGATTCCGCTTCCGTCATCGATTGATACGGTGTTTGTGGATGTACATTATCACGGAAGTCCGCGCGAAGGGTTGTACGCGGGCACACATGCCGGAACGCGCATCGTTTACACGGATGGCTGGCCGCACCGCGTGGCAGGCTGGATGCCGGGCGTTCATCACCCCGCCGATCCGGCCCGGCTTGATCTGACCCTGAGGGCGGATTCCACACTCGAAGTCGCCGCGAGTGGAAGACGAGTTCATTTCGAACCCGGTTTATCCAGGTGGAGCCTGTCATCGTCGGCCCCGACGTACACGTTTGCCTTCGCCGTCGCTCCGTACGACCGGACTGAGCCTGAACAGGGCGATGTCGAAGTGACGCACGTGGCGATTCCACAGGACCTCGCGTCAGCATCCGAGGCATTATCAAGGACCGGCGGCGCGATCGCGTCATTCGAGCGCCTGCTTGGGCCGTATCCGTACGAGGTGTTCTCGACCGTTCAGGTGCCGTTTGATTTTGCCGGCATGGAGAATGCAAGTGCGGCATTTCTCGCGGCGAACCTCTACGGCACCGCTGCGCTCGAGGAAGTGATGGTGCACGAGGTCGCACATCAATGGTTCGGCAACGATGTCACGATCGCCGATTGGCGCGACTTGTGGATATCGGAAGGCATCACCACATACCTCACCACGCTTTTTTACGAGGATGCCGATGGGGAAGAGGCGGCCAACGAGATGCGCGCCGACTTCGCAACAGTCAGTCCTGAAGATGATGGGTTTATGCGGCCGCTCGTTCCCGATGAGACCGATTCGCCTTATGACATGCTCTCGTGGCACGTGTACCGAAAGGGCGCAGCGGTGATGCACCTGCTTCGGCTCAAGCTCGGCGATGGTCCCTTCTTCAACGCGTTACGCGACGCTTATCTGGCGCACCGGTCGGAACCGGCATCGACTGCATCGCTCATCGAGCACTTCAGTGAAGCCGCCATCGAGCCGCTCGGCGACGTGGTCGATTACTGGATATATGGAGAGGAACTTCCACGCCTCGTGTATTCGTGGGATGCGGCTTCGCGCATGCTTTCCTGGCAGGTTCTGAATGACGGCGGAACGCTGGCCGACCTCCCGTTCCTCCTCGAGATCGGGACCGCAGGCGACGTCTGGTACGTTGATGCACGCGAGGGCGCGGTGGAGGTCGCCGCCGTCACGCGACCGACCGTGCGACCGGTTGGCATCATGATGATCGTCGAATCTCAGTAACCCACATGATCAGTCTTTTCGTCTCAGACATCGATGGATGCATTGCCGAGCCTTATCAGCCGTTTCAGTTGGAGCGTCTGACGGCACTGGTCGACTTACTGCATGATCCGGATCCGGCCGTTCCCTCCTTCAGCCTGCTTTCGGGCCGCGCCTATGCGTATGTCGAAGCCATCTCGCAGCTTCTCGGCCTCACGACGCCGGTCCTCTTCGAGAGTGGCGGCGGCATGTTCGACCCAGAGGCCGCGCGCGTAAAGTGGAACCCGGCGCTAACGCCCGAGGTCGAGCGCGACCTACAGGAGATCCGCCACTGGCTCGTTGCGGACTGCCTGCCGGGCACGAACATGATGTTCGATTATGGCAAGCGCACCCAGATGGGGATCGTCGGACCCGATTTCGACGAAGTCATGGAGGTCGTGCCGCGCGTGGAGCGATTCGTGCAGGAGAACTTCCCGGTTTTCCGCGTCTTCCACACGCCGGTCAGCATCGACATTTCCCTCGATCGGATCACGAAGCGGCAGGGGATGCAGTGGCTCTCCGAAGAATTGGACGTGCCGCTTGAGAAGATAGCCTACATTGGCGATACCAACGGAGATCTGCCTGCCCTGGAGATCGTCGGCCACTCGTTTGCACCAGCCAATGCGGCGAGTGCCGTTCGCAGGATGGTCGATCATGTGATGGATGCGCCCGTTGCCGATGGCGTGTACGCCGCGCTGGAGCAATGCATTGACATCAACCGGCGGTCGCGCCGGATTTCTGCCACCGGCTCTTGATTTTGCACCGTCCTTCGTTTTGATTCTGTGCGTCTCAAACTAATCCGTACCTCATCATCATGAGA
Source organism: uncultured Rhodothermales bacterium (assembly GCA_964551345.1). Lineage (GTDB taxonomy): Bacteria > Bacteroidota > Rhodothermia > Rhodothermales > CAZKDQ01 > CAZKDQ01. The sequence continues at coordinate 31,829 of CAZKDQ010000011.1, read as the reverse complement.
CGACTCTACTTCGCGGTGCTGCTGATTAGCGTTGTTCTGATCCTTCCTGGTGCGACGTCCGATTCTCGCGGCGACGGTACATCACGCGTTGAGGCGGACAAAGACACGCTTCCGCTCTACTATGTTGTCGAGCCGAAGGCGACTGTTTTTCGCTCTGCAGATACCTCAAGGCCGTACCTCGAGCTTCAGCGCCGTGAGCCTGTTTACCTGATCGAGGAGAACGGATCCTGGAGCCGCGTGCGAACGCGCGACGGCGCGGAGGGATATCTGGACAAGGAAGCGATTTCGAACGTCTGGATACGCGTTTCGAAGAGGAAGCAGGAGGTTTATGTCTACCGCGGATCGGAGATTCTGGCGACGTTTCCCGCTGACTTCGGCTTCAACGCGATCTCCAACAAAGAACGCCGTGGGAGCTACTCATCTCCCGATCACTGGCGGACGCCCGAGGGCAGCTTCTACGTCGTAGGTAAGAACGACCGCTCGCAGTATTACAAGGCGTTCGTGCTGAACTATCCAACGGCGGACGATGCCGAGCGTGGATATCGTGAGGGATTGATCTCGAAGCGCGAACGCGATTCCATCGTCGAAGCCGAGCGTCGTGCACAGCGCCCGCCCATGAATACCGCCCTCGGCGGATGGATCGAGATTCACGGCAACGGCACCGGCAATCGCGACAACTGGACACAGGGATGCGTGGCGGTGCGGAATCATCACATCGACCTGATGTGGTCCGTGGTAAGCGTTGGGACGCCGGTGTTTATCGAGTCGTAGGCTTTCCTCGCGTGAATCTAATGCCGTAACGCGCGCGTACGCACGGGAACGAACGCAACTCCTCTCTCTCATGCGGCGCACAAACGGCATCATTCCCATACAAGTTTTAACAGCGCTACTGGTGCTGTTGGTGGCTGCGCTGGGTGCATGTACGACCGCGGTGGGGCAGGATGTCCTTGACGTCCGAAGCCCGAAGCCGCTAGTTTTCGAGGAGCAGTATTCCGAGGGGCCGGTCTACGTCGTGCCGGTTCATGGCACCATCGACAACATGCTCTCGCGCTATATCGACAGGGCGATGAGAGAGGCGGAAGGTGCCGAGGCCTCGATGGTGCTGCTCGACATAGACACGTTCGGCGGCCTCGTCGACGCGGCGGATAACATCCGGAAGCGACTTCTCAACGCCACCGTTCCAACCGTAGCCTTTATCGACAAGAACGCTGCTTCGGCGGGCGCACTCATCTCCTATGC
>CAZKDQ010000011.1:25675-30490 GCA_964551345.1 uncultured Rhodothermales bacterium | reverse complement strand
GGCGTTGCCGATGCCATTCTGCCGAACCATCAGGTGGTGCTTCAGGAGTTTGATCGTGCTACGGCCCAGGTTGTCGAGCACCGAAGCACGCGAGCTGAGCGTGTTCTGCGGTTCTTCGGCACGCCGTTCATCCAGTCGATTCTCGTTCTGATGATGCTGGGCGGGCTGTACTTTGAGCTTCAGACGCCGGGCATGGGTTTCGCAGGTGCGGCGGCGGCTGTTGGCGCGGCGGTTTTCTTCGCGCCTCACTACATGCTGGGCCTCGTCGAGAGTTGGGAGATCGTACTCTTCGTAATTGGTGTAGTGCTGATTGCGGCTGAAGTATTCATTATTCCCGGCTTCGGAATTGCCGGCATATCCGGGCTCGTGCTCGTCGTATTCTCGCTGGGCGCAGCGATGATCGGGAACGTCGGGTTTGCTTTTCCAACCGACGGCGCGATTTCCTCAGCCATCGCTACGATGGCGATCACGATGGTGCTGCTCGTCGTGCTGATCTTTTCGCTTGGTCGGTATCTCCCGCAATCTCAGCGCTTCAATCATCTTGTGCTCACGCCCGATCTTTCGAGTGCGACGGGTTACACCTCGGCGGACTCTGATGACGCGCTGACGGGCTCGATCGGTACGACGGTTACGCCTCTGCGGCCATCGGGAACGGTTGAGATTGGTGATGACCGGATCGACGTCATATCGATGGCCGGTTATATTCCTGCAGGAGCGACGGTGAGTGTGACGAAGGTGCGTGGGAGTCGTGTGGAGGTTCGCCTATATCAGCCTGCTGAGGACAACCTCGAATCGGCCTCTTAAACCTTACCCACGGTTAGCGTGGATCTACTGATTCCCATCTCCATCATCCTCGTTGGCCTCGTTCTTATCGGCCTTGAGGTTTACTTCATCCCCGGCTTCAACCTGGCGGGGATAACGGGGATGCTGGCCATCATCTTCGGCGTCGGGTACGTATTTGCTGAAGGTGGGTTTTCCGGTGGAATCATGGCGCTGGTGCTCACGTGCGTCGTCGGCGGGAGCATGTTTTTCATAATGTGGCAATCGGGCGCATGGGAGCGTTTTGTCCTTGCCACAAACCTCCGGTCCGATGAGGAGGCACTTGCGGGGGAGACGGAGAATCGGTCGAAGTATCTGGGAAAGACCGGGCGCGCCGTTACGCCGTTACGACCGACCGGCGTTGTTGAGATCGAGGGTGAGCGGATTGAAGTCGCTACGGAGGGAGAATTTATCGCCTCCGGAAGTGATGTGCGCGTGGTGGCGATGGACCGCAGGCGATTCTTCGTTCGACTGGCGGAGCAGGAAGCGGGGAAGGCGTTGTAAAGTAGGAAGTGGAAAGTGTTTGATGCTCAGCGGCACGTTAGACTAAAGCGGTCACTTTTTACACGACGGTCGTCCATCTACACTTTACACTTTCTTCGCTGAGCGTCGGGCAACGCTGCCGCCCCTGATCGGTCCCTTCCTCGCTATCATTCATCCAACTCCTGTTGCCGTGCGGTACCTGCCGACGCTCCTTCTCGTCAGTTTTCTTGCTCTCAGCGCATGTAGTTCATCGGGATACGAGCCGGGGGCTCCGGCGGGATGGGAGGAAGGCGGTAATCGATGGTGGCGCGACGGCGTTGATACGAGCCGTGCCTTTCGCGATCTCGAAACGTTCGCGGCCATGGGCGTCGAGCAGACTCCGATAGGTAAGGCGCGAGCCGGAATCGCTGAAAGCGTCAAGCGCTCCCTCATTCGGCTCTACCGGAACGAGCCTGAAGTCATCGATTCGATGTTCCAGGTGCACGTCGTTCCTCAGATCGAGCGCGCTGAGTTGGGCAACGATACGTCTGCAGACGTAGATCGGCTGAAGGAGGAAGGCTATCGTTCCATCGGTCGCGCATTTCAGGAGCCGCGCACTCGCCTGACGCTTGGTGAGGACGTCCAGATCGTCTATCCCGACAGCCTGCGGGAGGCCGGCGTAAGCGGCCGCGTCAGCATGCAGGTTTATCTGAATGAGGAAGGTGAGCCTCTCGCGATCAAGCTCGTCGACAGCGTGCATCCGGTGCTGGATGACATCGCTATGAATGCCACAACGGAAATGCGATGGCGGCCCGCTTACTTATTGCAGCGCGGAAGCTGGTCCGCTATTCCTTCCTGGGCGCGCTTCAACATCAACTTCTCGACAGGCGGATAAGACTCAGCCGAGCGCGACATCGAGGATCATCATCACCGTGAAGCCGGCCATCGCGCTCATTGTGGCGAGGTCGGTGTTTCCGTGCCGCTGGGCCTCAGGGATGAGCTCTTCAACTACGACGTAGATCATCGCACCGGCAGCGAAGGCGAGTGCGTACGGCAGCATCGGCTGCACAGAGAGCACGGCCCACGCACCGATGACGGCCGAGATCGGCTCGACGATTCCTGAAAGCTGGCCGTACCAGAACGCCTTTCCCCGCGAGACGCCTTCACCGCGCAGCGGCATCGCGACGGCAATGCCTTCCGGGAAGTTCTGCAGACCGATGCCGATGGCAAGCGCCACTGCAGCGGCCAGCGTAGCACCACCGGCAATGTCGGGTCCGGCGGCAGCGGCTCCGAAAGTCACACCGACAGCCAGGCCTTCGGGAATATTATGCAGTGTGATGGCGAGCACGAGCAGCGTTGCGCGTCGCCATGACGTCGAGACTCCCTCGGCCTCCGACATCTTCGCGCCGACATGTAGATGCGGCAGAATCGCGTCTGCCAGGCGAAGGAAGATGCCGCCGAGAATGAAGCCGACTGAAGCTGGAATCCACGACGCAACGCCTTGCGCCTCGGCCATCTCTACGGAAGGCAGCAGCAGGGAAAAAAAGCTCGCCGCGATCATCACGCCCGCGGCAAAACCCAGCATGGAATCTAGCAGTCTTCGGTTAACCCGGCGCGTAAAGAACACGAGCGACGCACCAAGGCAAGTCACGCCCCACGTAAAAATCCCCGCCACCAGCGCCTGAAGCACCGGCGACATCTCCAGAAACCATGCGGGTAGCAGCTCTTCCATGCTTTAACCGACGAGGACGCCGGCGATGGTTGCAGTCATCAGATTGGCGAGCGTACCCACCAGCACCGCACGAAGCCCCAGCTTCGCCAGCTCCGATGTTCGCTCAGGCGCAAGCGGTCCGATTCCGCCGATCTGTATCGCAATCGACGAGAAATTGGCGAAACCGCAAAGCGCAAACGTGGCCATAACGATAGTCTTAGCCGAGAACGTACCGGCGGCGATAACCTCCGCCAGGTTCAGGTACGCCACAAATTCGTTCAGAACGACCTTCGTGCCAATGAGTGATCCGAATTGAACGGCATCCGCCCATGGCACGCCGACTATCCAGGCAAGAGGTGCGAGGGTCCATCCAAAAATCTGCTGGAGAGAACTCGTGTAGCCGAAAAGTCCGGCGACCCAATCCACCACATAATTTCCCATCGCAATCAAGGCGATGAAAGCGATGAGCATGCCGCCGACGTTGGCAGCGAGTTTGACGCCGGCGGCGGCGCCATCCGCAGCGGCATCGATGAAGTTCTCCGACGTGCGCTCGATGTTGATGCGAACGTCGCGCCCCGTTTCGGGCGTCTGCGTTTCGGGGATGATGATCTTCGCGAGCAGCAGCGCCGCGGGAGCCGCCATCACACTGGCGCCGAGAAGTTGCTCAGCGAAGAGTAATCGGGCCGCATCCAGCGGAAGACCCTGCGACTGGGCGAAGCTGTCTCCGAGAATCTGGATGTACGCCGCCATCACGCCGCCCGCGATTGTGGCCATACCGCCGGCCATGACCGCCATCAGTTCGCTGTGGGTCATCCCCTTCAAAAACGGCCGAACGACCAGCGGCGCTTCCGTCTGACCGACGAAGATGTTTGCGGTAACGGAAAGCGATTCGGCGCCGCTCGTACCAAGAATTCGGCTCACAAGCCAGGCCATCCCCTGAACTACCCGCTGCATGACGCCGAGGTAGTAGAGGATGGACATGAGCGAGCTGAAGAAGATGATCGTCGGCAGCACCTGGAAGGCGAAGAGCGAGCCGAGGCTGCCTTCCTGGCCGGGGCCGAGGGCGAGGTCACCAAAGACAAAGCGCGCGCCTTCGGTCGTGAAATCGAGCACGAGCACGAAGAAGCTGCTCACCCACGAGAAGAACGCCTTCGGCCATCCGAGCGGGGCGAAGAACTCTCCCATCTGGGTGCCCCGCAGGATGAATACGGCGAGGATGATCTGCAGCGATAGGCCTGCCCCGACGATGCGCCACGTGATGTTCTTTCGGCTCGTCGAGAGCGCATATGCGATGCCGAGGATCGCCGTGAGGCCAATGACGCCACGGGCGAATGTGATGAGATCCATACGTGTGAGGGAGGAACGCGACGGCGGAAAAGTCGGCGCAATATACATGAACCGGCTATCATTGCAGCGGCGGAGCACGCGTCTGCTGCACTCATCCTGTGCCTTGAACGCTGAGTTCTACCGTCTTCAACGGATATTCGGCGTCACGAAGCGCTGCCTTCCGGAGTAGGATCGTCTGGATCCGCACGGCTATGCTTCCGTAGCAATCGCACCGCCATGCCTCACCCTCGTCCGCCTGTATCCATGCGCCAGTTCAACCTCCTCGATGACATTCCAGCACCTGACGCCGATGTGCTGGACCCGAAGACGATCCTCGGCGGGCTCAACCCGGAGCAGCAGAAGGCTGTCGAGGCGGTTGAAGGACCTGTGTTGATCGTTGCCGGTCCGGGTTCGGGCAAGACGCGGACGCTCACGCATCGCATCGCTTATCTGATCGCCGCAGGGCATGCGCGACCGTATCAGGTGCTCTCGCTGAC
>CAZKDQ010000011.1:22795-25575 GCA_964551345.1 uncultured Rhodothermales bacterium | reverse complement strand
CGCACGCTGCAGGGGCTTATCTCGTCGGCCAAGAACCAGCTCATCAATCCGACCGCCTACATGAACATGGCGGCCACGATCGCGCAGGATCGAGCGGCGCAGATCTACGGTCCGTATGAGGATGCGCTCAGGCGATCCAACGCCATGGATTTCGACGACCTGCTCATCCGTCCGCTCGAGCTGTTTGAACGCGCGCCGGACGTGCTCGAGAAGTACCAGGAGCGCTGGCGCTATATCCACATCGACGAATATCAGGACACGAACCGCGCGCAGTACATGCTCGCGCGTCAGCTTGCATCCAAGAACAGAAACCTCTGCGTTGTGGGTGATGATGCGCAGAGCATCTATGCCTTCCGCGGCGCCGACATCGGCAACATCCTATCCTTCCAGCGAGATTTCGAGGATGCCCGCGTCGTCCGCCTCGAACAGAATTACCGCTCGACGCAGCGCATCTTGCGCCTGGCCGATTCCATCATCAAACACAACCAGGCCCAGATCGATAAGTCACTCTGGACGGAGAACAAGGAAGGCGACCACGTTCTTCTTCTCGAGGCGCTTTCCGAAAAGGACGAAGCGCAAAAGATCGAGCACTACATCCGCGATCTGCGCATGCGCGAGGGCTTCCCTTATCGCGACTTCGCCGTTCTCTATCGCACCAATGCGCAGAGTCGTTCGATCGAGGATGTGTTTCGGCGGGCGGGAATTCCATATCGACTCGTTGGCGGCATTGCGTTCTATCAGCGCAAAGAGATCAAGGATGTGCTGGCCTACCTGCGTCTCGTGGTTAACCTGAACGACGACGTCAGTCTTCGCCGTGTGCTCAATTACCCCACGCGTGGAATCGGCGCCAAGACCGAGAGCCGCCTCGTCGATTTCGCCCGCGACCACGGCCTGACGCTCTGGCAGGCGATCGAGCGTCTTGAGGAAGTCGGGCTTCCGGCGCGGGCGCATAACGCCGTCGATCAGTTCCGATTCATCATCTCACGCTACGCGGCCAGCCTCGGCTCGCAGCCGGCAGAAGAGCTCGCGCGTGGACTCGTGCAGGAAGCGGGCCTGCTCGACGAACTGCGTAAGGAGAACACGCCGGAGGAGCTCATGCGATGGGAGAACGTCCAGGAGCTCATCAGTGCCATCGCCGAGCACGCTGCCACGGCGGAAGATCCGTCGACCGCGCTCAGCACGTTTTTGCAGGAGGTTTCGCTCATCACCGACGCCGACGCAGAGGATGGCGACGAGAACAAGGTGACGCTCATGACGCTGCATGCGTCCAAAGGCCTGGAATTCCCCGTTGTCTTCATCAGCGGGCTGGAGGAAGGGCTCTTCCCCATGGCGCGGGCTGCACAGGACGCGACGGAGTTAGAGGAAGAGCGGCGCCTGTTTTACGTCGGGGCAACGCGCGCTCAGGAGATGCTATTTCTGAGTTATGCCCGCAGCCGGTATCGCTACGGTCAGCATGAGGCAGCCGTTCGCAGCCGTTTTCTCGAGGAGATCGATCCCGAGGTTGTTCGGGTGGAAGGAGGCGGGCGGCTCGAGACCCGCAACGGCCGGTTCTCGATGCGGGAAGGCGCGACGGCATTTTCGTATCAGCAGGCCGATCCGCATTACTACCGTCGAAGCCTGCAGCAGGAAACGCGTCCGGCTACGGATGAGCGGCGCGTCGTTTATGATGAGGATGAGGGCCAGATCGTCCCCGGTGCTCGCGTCGAGCACGATGATTTCGGGGAAGGCAAGGTCCTGTCGATGGAAGGGTCGGGCCAGCAGGCGCGAGCCGTAGTCTTCTTTAAGGATGTCGGGCAGAAAAAGATGGCGCTGCGCTTCGCCCGCCTCCGCCGGATCGGCTGACTAGATGCCGGAAAGGGATGCTTTGGGATCGACCTCGCGTTCGGTGGTCTCGATGTCGACCGGCGCGTCGGTCGATTCGGTATACGAGCGGAAGGCCGTCAGAAAATCTCTCACCAAACGATCCAGATCCGCGGCCGTCACGTGCTCCTGCTGCTGTTCGGGTTGAATAACGGTGAGGCGAGTCGATCCATCCTGACGGTCCTCGACGCCGGCGAACGCATAGTCGACCGTCCCGAAAGGCTCGTACGTTACGTGGCTGAGGATGCACGCGGGGCGTCCGCGAGTTGCGCGGTAATGACGGGTGTCCTCCTCGAGGAACGACCAGGTCGGCGTGCTGTCGGCAAACTCCTCGAGTAGCTCCATCGGAGTGATGGTGGAGCCGCTTTTCGCGGTGATGCGGATGTCGGCGATGGTGGTCATACGTCAATCAGGGTTTGTGAAACAGAGCGAATGCGGCGGTCGACGGAACCGGGACCATCGTGGGATCGGCGGCACGATGAGGTCCTGCATACCCGCTGAAGGGCCTGCACGCCGCCGATGTTCCATCCGGACGCACACGCATTGAAACGAATGAGACACGGGCCGGCGTACGTTTGACTCATCCTCAGAACGCGCTCATGATGGAATGAAAGCCGGAAGCTCAGACAACTCGTCGAATTGCTCGATGATGAGGTCGGGCGATTCCTTCTCGAGGTCCTCGCGGCTGAAGGTGCCGATTACGCCGATCACGCGGCATCCGGCAGCGCGAGCTGATTGGATTCCGTAGCGGGAATCCTCGAACACCACGGTCTCTTCCGGAGAAACGCCCAGCCGCTGCGCCGTCATCAAGTATGGTTCCGGATGCGGTTTAGAATTAACGACATCCGCCGCGGTAACGACTACATCGAAATAATCGTCCAGCTTAAGACGATCGAAAACAAAGCGCTGGTTATCGGACG
>CAZKDQ010000011.1:18968-22695 GCA_964551345.1 uncultured Rhodothermales bacterium | reverse complement strand
TTCCTCCTGATGATGCCCCAGTTGGCCGGATCGTGCGGGGAGAGGAAGGCTGCATTCTCGACTTCGTTTTCAAGCAGTTTCTGAGCCTGTGTGTCGAATGAACGACGAGCGCGAGCTCCGAGCACATCGCCGACGTCGAGGCCGGTATGGCTGGTGGAATCGATAGGTACGACAGCCAGGTGATCGAAGAACCATGGATGCGGTGCGCCGTGGCAGTAGCCCGCCGTCTTCTGTCGAAGCGAGAGATAATCATCGCCGGCGAATAGGATTTCCTGTTCGCGATGACCCTCGCAGTTCTCGCCGTTGAGGACCTGGATACCGGGTACCTCCGGACGCTCGCCCGGCTGCGCCGCCCAGACGAAGTCCTCCACCCAGTCATTGTAAACGCTTCGCTTGCTTCCGGCCAGGATGAAGCCGGCTGGCCGTGGAATCAACAGATTCTCAGCGCGGTGCGCGACCTGCACGTTCTGCCCCACACGCGTGATGTAGAGCGTATAATAGGACGCCTGCTTTAGCGAATCGGCATCGCCGGCGTAGTAGGGCAGCGGACGCTCGATCTCGGCGTCATAACGTAGTCCGAGAAGGAAGCCGGTCGACTGCGCCTGCGCATCCGAGAGTCCTGCCGCCAGCAGCATGATGACGAGTGTCGTCACGAAACGCCGGGCAGGCATGGGCATCGATCGAGGTTCAATTCATCAGGGAGCGCGGAGCGAGGCGGGCGTCGAACACGTGCCGCAGGCTGTCGAGCGAGCCGTCGTTGGCGGCGGGTTCAATGCCGAGCAGCAGTGCCATCATATTATAGAGGTGGACACTCGAAAAAGGTCCAACAACGTCGCCATCGCCGAAAGCGGGGCCGCGTGCCAGGAAGATGGATTGCATGGACGGAAGCAAGTTGTCATAGCCGTGGGTCCCACCGCCCAGTCGATCCTTAGCGCGTTCGTAGTATTCGCGCGTGACGATCGTATAGCCGTCGTCCGCGATCGCGATGATCGAGGGGATGCGATGGTGATCACGGAAGTGCCAGCGTTCCGGCACGTCATCGCGGTGATATGCCTCCAGATTGGGTGCGGCATCGAGCGCCGCGACGGCTTCATGCACATCGAGCCCGATCGGCTCGGCCATCATCAGTGGGCTTCGATCGATGATCCGGAACGCATCCGGATCGACATAATCATCAAGAATGATGACACGATCGGCTGAGGTCTCCGACATTCCGTGATCACTCACGATGATGAGGTTGACCTCATCCACAATGCCGCGTGTCTCCAGGCCGGCGAGCAGGCGACCGATCATCGCATCCACATGGTTCACCGCACGTTCGGTCTCCTCAGCGAAGGGTCCGTAGCGATGTCCCTGGGAATCGACATCCGAAAAATAAAGAGTGACGATCGACGGGCGACGACCCTCGGGCAGATCCAGCCACGCAAGAACGGTGTCGACACGCTGCTCATTCGGAAAATCATGTTCGTACGGCTTCCAGAATGACGCCCGAAGGCCCTGCACTTCCGCCTCGGATCCAGGCCAGAAGAACGTCGCTGCCGTGACGCCCTGCTTCTCGGCCGTCACCCAGATCGGTTCTCCCTCATCCCACCAGCGCGAATCGGAAATCGCGTCCTGATTGGAGAGGCTGAACGATGCATCCATCTCCGGATCATACATCGTGTTCGAAATGATGCCGTGATTTGACGGATGGAGCCCCGTCACGATCGAATAGTGATTGGGGAAGGTCTTGGTGGGGAAGGTGGGGATGAGCGATTCCGCCCGAACGCCCTCGGCGGCGACGCGATCGAGGTTCGGCGTGCTAAACCGCTCGAGCTGCTCCGGCATGAAGCCGTCGAGCGATATCAGGATGATCGGATGTGCTTCTGAGGCGCCTCGCGGCTGGACGTCCGCCGGTGCACTCGTCCGGCAGCCGGTCGCTACGATCGTGACGAGGACGAGGACGAGGGTGAGGGCAGTTATTCGCGCGGAGGATCGCATGGATGCCGGCAGCAAGATGAGAGGTACCGGCTTCAGATTACGGTCGCGTGTGTAAGTTGCATTAAAATCGCGATAAACTCAGCGCCGGCCGAAGAAGTAGTACAGGATCAGGCCGCCGAGCGGGAAAAAGATGATAAGGAGCGCCCACAGCACCTTGTCTGCCGTACTGCGCGTACTGCCGGCGAGTTCGAGCAGCGCGATGATGTCGAGGACGACGATCACGCCGCCGCAGCAACTAAGCGACCAGAAGTTGGCCACACGGTCGAAGAGGTTCGGCCCGCATCCGGAAACGAACAGAGCCAGGACGACGAATGAAAGCGTCGAGAGGAGCAATCGCCGGGACTTCGTCTTCATCGTAAAGGTGTTCTGTGATCGTCGGTCGGCCCCTGTTGCGGCCACGAAGGCGTATATACGGGAATTCCGCAATAAGTTATAGCGGACACTGCCTCTGTACCCGGCGCGTTACGGAACGCGTTTTTGGAGCCGCCGTTGTACGACGCCCTTAAAACACCCTGGTCGGAATGAAGATCGGTTCTATCGAGCTCGGCGCGCGCCCGCTGTTTCTGGCGCCTATGGAGGACGTCAGCGATCCGCCGTTTCGCATCCTGTGCAAACGCTACGGCGCCGATATGCTGTACACCGAGTTCATCTCGTCGGGCGGCCTCGTATACGACGCGGAAGACTCGGTGCGTAAGCTCGACATTTATGCTGAGGAGCGCCCGGTCGGAATCCAGGTCTTCGGCGGCGAGGTCGATCAGGTTCGTGAAGCGGCGCGCATCGTGGATGCCGCGGGGCCGGATGTGATCGACATCAACTTCGGCTGCCCGGTCCGCAAAGTCGTCTGCAAGGACGGCGGGGCCGGCATCCTGCGTAATCTCCCCAAGATGCAGCGCATCACGGAAGCCGTGATCGAGGAGGCGACGCGCCCGGTTACGGTCAAGACGAGGCTCGGTTGGAACGATGAGTCGATCCGTATCCTGGAGGTCGCGCGGATGCTCGAAGGCACGGGCATCGCTGCGCTTGCCGTTCACGCACGAACGCGGTCGCAGATGTATCGCGGCGAGGCGCGCTGGCCGTGGCTGCGTCGCATCAAGGAGGAGGGCGTACGCGACATCCCGCTAATCGGTAACGGCGACGCCGATTCGCCCGAGCGTATCAAGGCGATGTTCGATGAAACAGGTGTCGATGGTGTGATGATTGGTCGCGCCGCGATCGGCAACCCGTGGATTTTTCGCGACGCTCGCATCTATATGGAAACCGGTGAAGTGCCGCCTCGCGCGCCGTGGGACGAACGCGTTCAGGTTGCGGCAGAACACCTTCGCCTTAAATGCGAGTGGCTGGGAGAGCGCAAGGGCGCCCTCGAGATGCGCCGGATGTACGGCGGCTATTTCAAAGGATTCCGCAATGCGAGCCGCCTTCGCGCGCTCCTGATGCACGAGGAAACGGAAGAAGGTGTTCTCGAAGTGCTGCTCAACTTTCGGGAAGATGAGCCTGAGATCCAGGTTGACGTGCCATCGCTCAGCGAGCGGCCCAAGGTTCGCCGTGTTCGACCTGCTGCTTTGCCAACGGCTTAGCCGCTACGCCGCCTTGCGTCTGTAAAAGATGGCGTAGTCGATGGTGATGAGCAGTGCGAGCGTCAGGACGAATCCCGCGAGCGCGAAGAGCGGCTGCCAGATGATAAACCCGCCGAGCACGCCAAGAATGCCGCCGAGGTACTTGATGTAGTTCAGCTGCTCGTTCGAGGTGT
>CAZKDQ010000011.1:3655-18868 GCA_964551345.1 uncultured Rhodothermales bacterium | reverse complement strand
ACGCCAAGAATGCCGCCGAGGTACTTGATGTAGTTCAGCTGCTCGTTCGAGGTGTTCTTGAGGAGGTTCTCCAGCTGGTGCTCGTCGTAGCGCTGCATGTTGTCGATGATCATGTCGTACACGTTGAGGTTCTCCACGAACCCGAGTACGACGCGCGTGGCCCAGTTCTCGATGTCGTCCGATCGCGCCTCAAGCTGCTCGGGAAGCCGGTCGAGCAATCCGTCGAGGCTGTCGAGCGCGGGATCGACTGATTCCGGCAGCTCACGGACGGCGGCTTCGATGCGCCGCTGGAAGTCCTCTTCGTTCAGGAATCGATAAACGCGCAATGCGGCGCCCGAAAGTCCGCGGCCGGCATAAGATTCCAGCTTCTCGACGGTAAACGCCGCCATCTTCTCACGCATGTCCGGCGCGCTCAGGATCTCCTGCAGGTAGTCGCTCACGAGCGCCTTGAGCTCGCGCCTGAATTCCTGATCCTCGATGACACCGCGCGTAACACCGAGTGCCATTTCGCGATACCGCGCGATGACCCCGCTTTCTTCGATCTTGTTCTTGATGATCTCCTCGTTGATTAACTCTTCGGAGATCGCACGGGCAAGGCGGTAGATCACCCGCTCACGCTGCGCCGGTATGAGGCCCTGCCCGAAGATCGGCCGCTTTTCCCGCGGGTGAAAAAGCATCGTTATGGCGAGCCAGTTGGTGAAGAACCCGATCAGACCACTGACGGAGAGGATGCGGATCAGGCCCTCGAGGGGCAGGATGTAGCCGCCGACGGTCAGTACGGCCGCAGGAAAATCCCATATGAAAGACGCAACGAAGGCGACGCCGAGTCCCCACGGGATCAGCTGCAGAATGGGAAGCAGCTTCGCATAGCTGCCGACGAGTTTCGGCGGCTCGGCAGGCGTTCGCGGGGGTTCGTCCCGCTGCGGCAGGTGCCTGCGCGCGTAGCGGCTGATGAGGTCGCGCAGCTGCCGCGCGCGGGTTCGCGTTCGCTCGCGCGCTTCAGGGAGCGTGTGCACAGGCTGCGATCGGACGGACTCGGGTCTTGATTCCATTGACCCTCAGTCCTCGCTTCCGAAGCCGAGGCGGTCGGCATCGGCCTGCATTCCGGCGATCACATTCTCGATGTGCTCGCTCAGCTCGACTCCCAGGTCCTCGGCGCTCTGCCTAATTTCGTCGCGATCAACCGCCGCAGCGAACGCCTTGTCCTTGAGCTTCTTGCGCACCGACTTCGCCTTCATCCCCTCGAGCTTCGTCGGGCGCACGTAGGCAACGGCGGTTATGAATCCCGACAGCTCATCAACCGCGAAGAGCGTACGCGCAAGTCTCGACGTGCGCGGCGTGCCTGAGTATGTGGCATGGCCGAGAATCGCATCCAGCATTTCCTCGGGATATCCCTTCTCACGCAACACGCGCACGCCCACAAACGGATGCTCCTCCGGGGTGGGGTGCTTCTCGTAGTCCATGTCGTGCAGCAGACCCGTCATCCGCCAGAGCTCTTCATCCTCACCAAAGATGCGCGCGTAATGCGCCATCGCGGCTTCAACGCCATAGGCGTGGCGGCGAAGACTTTCCGTCTTCGTCCACTCATGGAAGAGATTGAGGGCGTCGTCGTAAGCGGGCATCGGCAGGTTCAGAACAGGTCGATCAGGCGGAGCTCTCTCATGAACCGTTCCGGATTTCGTTCCAGGCTCACCAGCAGTTGATTCAGGTTCGTCAGAACGGAGTCGAGGCGGTGATAGACCGCCGGATCGTTGGCGAGCAGACCGAGCGTGCCATCGCCGCGGCGAACGCCTGCCACCAGCGAATCCACCCCGGTGATGGTCTGATCCAGCTCTTCCAGACGCATGTTGAGCACGCGCAGGACGCCGTTGAACTGCGTTACGGCAAGGGAAAGTGAATCGGAATGATCCGCTGCGAAAGCGTTGAGCTCGCCGGAGAGTGTCGACGTATTGGCCAGTAGCACGCCGATTGCCTCTTCATTAGCAGCAAGGATGCGGTTGAAGCGTCCCGCCGCCGATCGCATGGAGATCATCGTTTCCTCGAGCGCAACACTCTGCTCTGCAACGACGCGGCGCAACTGATCGAGCATCTCTTGCGAGGTCAACAGCAATGTATCGGTTCGAGCGATGATGGCGGGCGCGCGATCCATCATTTCTCCGACACCCGGCTCCACACGCGCCGGCACCACGCTTCCGGGTTCGATTGGCGGCGCGGAAGCTGGACCGAGTACGACCTCAAGCTGCACGTTACCAAGCATTTCCACGCCCGATACCGTCACCCATGAACCTTCAGGAAGTGAGACATCACCATGCATCTCGAACTCAACGTGAACATCGTCACGATCGGTGCGCAGCGCGACGTTTCGTACCGTGCCCGCGCTGACTCCATTGATGCGAACGGGGCTTCCACTGACGAGCCCGCCCGCATTCGCGAACGATGTCTCGAGCATGTATCCGCCGCCGAAGAACGGCAGATCCTGAAAATACCGGATTCCCAACGCGAACAGGATGATCGCGGCGATGATCGTGATGCCGACAAGGAACTCGCGCGAGTGCTTCATGAAGGGCTGAATCCGGCGGTGCCGATCTGATATTCGTTGGCGCGCACGAAGCGGAGCAGCACTTCGTCCTGCGAAGCATGAAGGTCGTCGAGCGTGCCGGTCCAGCGCAGGCGTCCCTGATAGATGAAGGCGGCACGATCGGCGATCGACAGAACCGAGTGCATGTCGTGTGTGATCACAATGCTCGTGATGTTGAGAACGTCGGCAAGCGAGGTGATCAGAGTATCGATCGTGTTTGAGGTCTCGGGATCGAGGCCGCTCGTAGGTTCATCATAAATGATGTAGCGTGGGCGCAGCGCTATCGCACGTGCGAGCGCGACGCGCTTCTGCATGCCACCGGATAATTCTGCCGGGCGTCTGGGTCCGACATCCTCCAGCTGAACCATTGCCAAACATTCCTCAACGCGCCGGTGGATTTCCACTTCCGTGTCTCGGGTGAACGTCCGCAGCGGAAAAGCGACGTTGTCGAAGGCCGTCATCGAATCGAAGAGGGCGCCACCCTGAAACAGCACACCGAACTGCGTGCGCGTCTTTCGAAGCTCTGAATACGATATGCGGTTGATGTCGATGCCGTCAACCAGAACGCGCCCCGAATCGGGTCGGAGCAGACCGATGATGTGCTTCATCAGAACGCTCTTCCCCGAGCCCGACCTTCCGATGACGGCGATCGTCTCGCCGTCGGCAATCTCAAGCGACACATCCCGCAAGACGGGCAGGCCGTCGAACGATTTCGATATGTTCTCGACCTGGATCATCAGAGAAGCAGTGCCGCAAGCGCGAGGTCGGCGAAGAGGATGAAAACGCAGCTCGTCACGGCTGCTTGCGTCGTGCTCCTGCCGACGCCCTCGGCACCGCCGGACGTGTGATAGCCTTTATAGCAGGCGATGGACGTGATGAGGAAGCCGAAGGTTACGGATTTGATGGCGCCGAACCAGGCGTCGAACGGTTGAAAGAACTGCCGCGCTCCACGGATAAACTCGGCGGCGGGAAGGATCTCGCCCCATTCCGCAAGCAGCAGGCCGCCTCCAATGCCGATGGCGCACGCGAAGACGTAGAGGACGGGAAACATGATGATGCCCGCCAGTACGCGCGGCACGATCAGATAGCCGACCGAGTTCAGGCCCATTGCCTCCAGCGCATCGATCTGTTCGGTGACGCGCATCGTGCCCAGCTCCGCCGCGATCCGAGCACCGACGCGGCCGGCGAGGATGAAGCCCGTCACGACGGCGCCGAGCTCCAGGATCATCGACGGTGCGACGATGGCTCCGATAACACTGTTCGGGATGAAGGCCGTCACGAGCTGGTACGACGTCTGCAGCGTCGTCACCGCACCGGAGAAGCCTGCCGCCAGCGCGACGATTGGGATCGACTCGACGCCGATCCGCATCATTTCATCGAGGAGGTTTCGGCGGTAGACGCGGAACTCTCGCACGGAAGCAGTCGCGCGCGCGAGCAGGATCGAGTACCTTCCGAGCGCTGTTGCCGGTCGAACGAGTGTCGCCTGCAGGACCGACATCGATGTAGTAAATTGAATTTCGAGGGGCGCAGTTCGGGCGAGCCGTAATGTACGGCTATGACCGGTGTTCCTCTCAATCCCACCCTCCTCAGTAGTTGATAGGTCGAAGAATTATGGCGCGCGCGCGGAGCCGATTCGTGTGCCAGGTGTGCGGTCACGAATCGCCACGATGGCTCGGGAAATGCCCATCCTGCGACGCATGGAACTCATTCGTCGAGGAGGCCCTGCCGACCGAGGTCAAGGCGCGAGTGGCGCGCGTTCCTTCCGGCGGTGGCGGTGGTGCGGAGGCGGTCAGTCTGAGCGAGGTGTCGCTGGTGGAGGAAGCAAGGTTACGCACCGGCCTCGACGAGTTCGATCGTGTGATGGGCGGCGGCATCATGCAGGGTTCACTGAACCTGCTGGCAGGCGATCCCGGGATCGGCAAGAGCACGCTAATGACGGAGCTGGGGAAGTATCTGCCTGGGCGGACGCTGCTGTACGTGACCGGCGAGGAGTCGGTGCGGCAGGTGAAGCTGCGCGCGCAGCGGCTGGGTGTTACCGGAGATCACGTCCTGTTGCTGTCTGAGACGAACGTCGACGAAATCATGCGGGCCGTTCGAGACACCGAGCCCGACGTTCTCATTATCGACTCGGTTCAGACGCTGTTTCGGCCGGAAATTCCGAGCGCACCCGGCTCGGTTACGCAGGTTCGCGAATCGACGGCGGCGATCCAGCAGCTCACGAAGGTGGTCAACTGCGCGACATTCCTGATCGGGCACGTCACGAAGGATGGTGCAATTGCAGGCCCGCGCGTGCTCGAGCACATGGTGGATACCGTGCTGCATTTCGAAGGCGATCGGCACCATGCCTTCCGGATCCTCCGCGGCATCAAGAACCGATTCGGCGCGACGAATGAAATCGGGGTATTTGAGATGCGCGAAAGTGGCCTGCACGAGGTCGGCAATCCGAGCGAGATTTTTCTGGCTGAGCGTGCCTTCGGTATCAGCGGCTCGACGGTCGTCTGCTCGATGGAGGGCACACGGCCGCTGCTGGTCGAAATTCAGGCGCTGGTGACGCCGGCCTCCTACGGCACGCCCCAGCGCACGGCAACCGGCTTCGATTCCCGGCGCCTGCAGATGCTGCTGGCGGTTCTCGAAAAGCGCGAGGGCTACAGAATGTCGATGCACGACGTCTTTCTGAACGTCGCGGGCGGCGTCCGCCTCAACGAGCCTGCGGTGGATCTGGGAGTCGTCGTCGCGGCGGCATCATCGCTTCGTGACGTGCCGGGCGGGACGTCGGTTGTGGTGATTGGTGAAGTCGGGCTTGGCGGCGAGATCCGCGCGGTCAGCAATCTCGAGACACGTCTGCGCGAGGCTGCAAGGCTCGGATTTGAGCAGGCAGTCGTACCTGCGGGAAATATGCCGGGATTGAAGATTCCACGCGGCATGCAGGTCGACGGCGTGGATCGGCTTCAGAAGGCGCTCGATCTACTGATATGAAGTTTGAAGTTCGAAGTTAGAAGTGGGAAGGGGCTTCTACACGTCCACGTCGAACCTCCAGCCGCCATCCGGGTAACGACGTCCACACAATAATGGCAGGCCGGCCCGCGTTTAATCCTCAGTTGCCGCCGCCTGCGAGTGCTCCACCGGCCCAGTATGCATCCCACCGACCAAGAACTGGTAAGCGCCTATCTCGAGCGCGATGATCAGCAGGCATTCGAACTGCTGGTTCGTCGCCATCAGGATCGCATCTATGGATTCCTGTTCGGGATGGTGCGTGATCGCTCAACCGCGAACGACCTGTTTCAGGAGACCTTCCTTCGTGTGATCGCCGCAATGCAGAAACAGCGCGGCTCGTACGACAGGCAGGGGCGGTGGCTGGCATGGGTGATGCGAATTGCACGAAACGCAGCGCTCGATCACATGCGGCGGCGCAGGAAGTGGCAGGACGTCGAGAGCGATGAGGATGACGGTCTTTCGTTCTGGGATAGAATTGAAGATGACCGGCATCTCGCCGATGTCCATCTCCACCAGGCGGACCGCCAGTCCTGGCTCGAGGAATGCATCGAAAGGCTTCCGGCGGAGCAGAAGGAGGTGCTTCTGCTAAGACATGAGACCGACCTCACCTTCCGCGAAATAGCGGAGATGACGAACGTCTCGATCAACACGGCGCTGGGCCGCATGCGGTATGCGCTGTTGAATTTGAAGAAGATGATGGATACGCCCGCTCGCCGGGAGTATGCCGACCTTGATAACGCGTAGATGAGACGCGCTATGGATAAAGAGCTGGATCAGATACTTCGTCTTTACGGGGAGCCCGGGATCGGGCCGGAATCTACGGCCGAGGATCCTGCGCTCAGGCACGAGCGCGAACAACTCGAGGCCGCCAAGCAGATGCTGGATTCCCGGCTGCGCGTGGCCGTGCCGGAGAATGTGGTGCGGGCGGTACTCGAGTTCGAGCGCGAAGACCGGCGTCCGCAGCGTCGTCGAGATCGCCGGCCGGTTTCGCACGACTCGCGGCGGAGCCGTCCGCTCTTCGCGGGTGCCGGCACCACGCTCGTCCTGCTGCTCATTGCGGGCGTTCTGATCTTCACCGACTCGACCGACGAGGCGACCGTCTCTGCCGATCGCTCGATCTCCGAGGCTCCGAAGACGGAGAACGTCGTGCCCGGTACAACAGCAATGCGAGATGACGCTGCCTTCGCCGATGCCGCAGTTGAATCAAGCCGCGCGTCCGAACCTGCGCCGCGCCGTGCTAACCAGCAGGCGCATCAAGCAGCGACACCGGATCCGATACCCGAACCCCGTCGCCCGCAAGTCCTGACGGTCTCGCACGAGGCGGTTGATCCCGGCCTCGCGTGGGATGACGGACAGGATCTGCGCCGCCTCCATATGATGATCGATGTGGTGCAGGAGCGCGGCGATGAAATCGAATGGGAAGAGCCGGCGGTACCGCTCGAACTGCTGCCGCAATCGCGAGACGGCGCCCGAGTTGGCGCGTACCAGGGCGGTTTCTATCAGGTTAACCAGCCGGTGCCTTATCGATGATTGATAGACAGAATGACCATGCGTAAACGTTTACATCGACTTCTTATTCGCGGCTGCAGCCTTCTGTTGATTCTGGGGATGTCTCAGCTCGAAGCATCAGCCCAGGTACATCGCATCGAAATCGACCAGGGGCGGGTCCTCATCGATGGCCGCGAGCTGCCGGCTGCGGCGCTGCCGGAGTCGTTCGATGTCGAGAGCGTGCGTGCCAGCTTCCTTTTGGAGCAGGGCATGCCGGCATTCTTGACGGTCGATGGGCTGCTGTTCCAGGTTTCGTCGGAAGGCATTCAGCAGGTTGGGCCGGCTCATCGCCTTCTTGCGCCGCGTGGCTCTGCGGCACCGTCGGAGCAGGGCATTCCGATTCGACTGGCGTCTGATGAAGTACGACAGAGCCACTCCGACATTTCGATGATTGAGCAGGCGGAGGTGCTGCGCGAACGCGCGCGGGAGCTGCAGAAGATGACGTTTGAGCTTCAGCAGACGCGCATGCAGTCGAATCAGCTCTTCGACATGATCGAGTCGATCCAGCGCAGCGCTGCCGAGACCGAACGTGTCGCGCGCTCGCTGCCGCACCTCCAGGCGCAGCGCTACATGCATGAGATGCGCGAGCGCAACTCGGAGCTCTACGATCGACTCCTTCGAGAGCAGACACTGGAGCGCGAGACGCTTCAACTGTCGAGCCGCATCCGTCTTCTTGATGACGGCGCGGAACGCACAGAACTCATTGCGCGCCTTCGTTCTCTACTGGAAGAGAGCCTTCAGATGAAGCAGGACAACCGCCGCCAGGAGATCGCGGAGCTCGAGGAACGCCTGAGTTCGCTGCAACGGCGTCTCGAGAAACGCGAGCGCCATTTCGATCACATCGTTGATCGGCGGCTCGAGCAACTCATCCAACCCAATGAAGATCAACCCTGATCAACAAACCCGGACGCGGCCATGTCTCACCTCCAACGCCTGAGTATCCTCTCGCTCATCATCGGTGCATTCATGCTTTCGGCGAGTCCTGCAGCTTCGGCACAGGAGGCCGCAGACACGCTTCAGCTCGGTAATGATCGCATCGTCATCATCCTCGATGAAGACGGATTTGTGATTCGCGATAACGACTCAGATGACGGGCAACAGGCTCGGCGCGAGCTTCGTCTTGAACGACGCAAACACCCACGCGGTATACGGATGATGAGGTTCGACCGCGATGGGAGTGACACGCTCCACTTCGATTTCGATCATATCACCCGCTTCGCCGAACGGATTCCGCAGGACCTCGAAGCTTATTTCGACGGACTGAAAGCTGCACCACTCGGGCGGGCAATGGAGGAGCGATCCGCCGTTGCGCGTATGGAAGCGGAGGCGCAGAGGCTCTCACGCCGCGCCCTTCGAGCGGAGGGAGCGGAGCGCCGGCGCATTGAGACCGAGCTTCGCGAGCATCTCGATGTGCTCTTTGCGGAGAAACTGGCTCTGGAACGGAAGCGCCTCGAGCACCGGCGTGATCGACTCGAAGACGAGCAGCGGAAGCTCGATGAACGGCAGCAGCGCCATGAGGAGATCATTGACCGACGCCTGCGCGATCTGCTGGGTGAACGCGACGTCCTTGAATGGTAACAGCGCCGGGAGCGGCGTTTCATATCTGCCGCGTGTGTTACGGCGGCGGGATTGCGTTTGATCGGCACGTCCGCGTAGTTTGGTGCTACCGTGCGCAGTGGAACCGGAGGCATAATTTTCGCCTGCGCGCGGCTGTGTACCTCTCCAGACTCCGGTCGTGATGATATGAAACGTGCGCCTGTTGTTGCGCTGATCATGCTGTTGGTGGTGGCAGCCTCGCATGAGGTGCCCCGTGGGTTCGATCGACCGCGGCTCGAACGCGTGTCCATAGCTGAGACGGCCGATCAGCGCGGTTATGTACTGAGGTTGCACACCACCGGACGGATCCCCGCCTACAGCGAACCGAAGCGCACAAGCGGTACCGCGCTCGAGATGACGCTCTTCAACACGGCTCTTGCCCCCGGCGCCAAGCAGGATGCGGCGAAAGGGCCGGTTGACCGGTTTGATGTTCGAGCGGAAGGCAATCATTTGAAATTGGAGCTGACGCTCCGATCGGATGCCTCGGTCATCGCGTCCGTTTATCGCGACCGCGACTCGCCGGACCTGCTTATTTCCCTGATTCCACGGGGCGATTCGCGTCCCGTTGCCACGGAAGATCGGCCTCCCGTCGTGCGAACATCGGATTCGACCGAGCCGCGAAGCCTTTCATCCGGCGAGCGCTGGCGCCTCGATAAGATCGTCATCGATGCAGGGCATGGTGGGAAGGACGCGGGCGCCGTCGCCCATGGCGTCCGTGAGAAAGACATCGTGCTGAAGGTAGCCCGGAAGCTAGGCCAGTACATCGAAGATAATCTGGACGTAGAGGTCATCTACACGCGCACGGATGACCGCTTCATCGAACTTCGCGATCGCGGCCGCATCGCCAACGACGCCGGTGCAAAGCTTTTCGTGTCGATCCACGCCAACAGTGCGCCAAACCGATCAGCACACGGCACGGAAACGTTCTTCCTTGGGCCGTACAAGAGCGAAGCCGCCCGCCGCGTGATGGAGACGGAGAACCGCGTCGTGGAGATGGAGAGCAACCCGGAGCATTATGACAAGATGGATGAGGCCGCGCTCATCCGGCAGACGCTTGCCTACAGTTCGTATGTACGGAACAGCGAAGAACTGGCGGACATCATCGAACACCAGTTCGCTGATCGAGTGGGGCGGCAGAGTCGCGGCGTGAAGCAGGCGCCGTTTTACGTCCTCTGGAGCGCTTCGATGCCGGCAGTGCTTGTTGAGCTTGGCTTCCTGACAAATCGAAGTGAAGCGGAATTTCTATCCAGCGATGAGGGGCAGACATATCTGGCCAGCGCTATCTTCCGCGCCGTGCGAGATTACAAGGAGCAGTACGAACGCGGCCTGAATCTCGTCCGCACAGACTGAGCCCTTACACTACGTTGCCGAGCCTCATGCCTCTGACCGACGAACTGGCCGAAGCCATTCGCACCGTCCCTGATTTTCCCGAGCCTGGAGTTCAGTTCAAGGATATCACGCCCATTCTGAGCGATCGAGAACTGCTGGGGAAGGCGGTCGAGGCGCTGGCCGAGCCGTTTCTCAAGTTGGGCGTCACTAAGGTGATCGGGATCGAGGCGCGCGGCTTCATCCTCGGAAGCCTGCTCGCGCATCGCCTGAATGCGGGATTCGTCCCGATTCGTAAGCGGGGAAAGCTTCCCTTTCAGACAGCGGAGGAATCTTATCAGCTCGAGTATGGAACGGACAGCATCCAGATGCATGTGGATGCGCTCGAGCCGGATGATCGCGTGCTGATCCATGATGACGTCATCGCCACCGGTGGCACGGCTTCGGCAGCGTATCGGCTTGCGAAGCGGTTCTCGGCGGAAGTCGTCGGTTACGCCTTCCTCGTCGAACTCGGCTTCCTCGATGGTCGCGCGCGCCTGAACAGCGACCTGCCCATCCACGTTGTTCTTCCATTGTGATTACCTGGAGATCGTCATGCCCGTAATGCGCATTCGCCACTTGCTCTTGCCGCTGATGCTGCTGCTCGTCCTGCAGACGGGGTGCGACGTCCTTGATCCGGCCGAGGAAGGAATTGTCACCGAACACGATCAGGTGTTCGAGTTTCGGACCACCTCAGACGCACTCGCCGGTGGGGCGACGATTCCAGCCGAATCGGGTCTCGACGTTTCATCCACCGTCAACAACCTCGGATTCGGGAAGGGCGACATCGTGAGTGCTGAGGTCATTTCGGCGGAGCTCTCGCGCGTGACGCCGCTCAGCCTGTCACTCAACGACATTCTCTCCGGCGCGACATTGCGCCTGTCATCGGGTGGAAGTTCGACGGCGGCGGCTCAGGCCAATTCTATTGGATCCGGAACGACAACGGAGATGGGTCCCGCCGGTGGAAACATCGGAACTCACGCGCGCGCCGCATCGGCAACGGTCGCACTCCAGGCGAGCCCGGCGGGAGATCTGCCGTCAGGAAATTACGTCTTCCGCGTCCGTCTTCGGGTACGCCTGACGCTCGAGGGCGTCTGATTCAACTAGCGGTTACGAACCGCGACGCAGGAGATCTCGATGCGGGCACCGCGTGGAAGCGCGGCCACCTGGATCGCTTCGCGGGCAGGAGGCGCTTCAGAGAAGTAGCGCGCATAAACCTCGTTGACGGTGGCGTAGTCGTTGATGTCCGTCATGTAGACCGTGCACGTGACGACGCAGTCATACGACATGCTGGCGCCTTTCAGGATGGCACCGATGTTCTCCAGCACGCGCTCGGTTTCCTCCTCGATCGTGCTCGAAACCAGCGCGCCCGTCTCAGGGTCGATCGCGATCTGGCCGGAGCAGTAAAGCGTGTCTCCAGCAAGAACGGCCTGACTGTAGGGGCCGATGGCGGCGGGAGCGAGCGAAGTTTTGATTCTGGAGAGATGCGTCACGAGTCGTGCTCAACACAAATGGAATATGAGATCTGATGCGCTAATTTGAGGCCCTTCGCATGCCTTATCCAAGCGAATATTGCTTAAAGACACTGCTGTCTTAGATCATAATGCACTGGAACAAATGAACTTCCAACTAAAGGATCGTGTGGCCTTCGTGAGTGGTGCCAGTGGTGGGCTGGGTTATGCCTCGGCACTCGAACTTGCGC
Source organism: uncultured Rhodothermales bacterium (assembly GCA_964551345.1). GTDB lineage: Bacteria > Bacteroidota > Rhodothermia > Rhodothermales > CAZKDQ01 > CAZKDQ01. The sequence continues at coordinate 7,085 of CAZKDQ010000011.1, read as the reverse complement.
GTGAGGGATGTTTTGTCGCGATCGCATCGAGGGACCAGGGTCGAATCAATGCCGCCGCCCATCGCCTTGCTCGAGAGGCTGAGGTCGAACGCGAGCGCATCTTGCCGATCGAATGTGATGTGACGCAGGAAGATCAGATCAGGCGCGCAACGGAGACCGTGGTGGAGGCATTGGGGGCCATCAACATCCTGGTCACGAACGCCGGCGGTCCGCCGTCAGGCTTCATCCAGGATTTCGATGCCGATGACTGGCGACAGGCGCTGGAGCTAAACCTCATCAGCACGATCAACCTGGTTCGCCATTCGCTGGCTTCACTGCGGGAGGCGGCCTCGTCATCCGGCCATGCGCGCATCATTATGATCTCGTCCGCCTCGGCGAAGCAGCCAATCCCCAGTCTATATTTATCGAACGCCTCGCGCGCGGGCGTGCAGGGATTTGCGAAGAGTCTTGCGGAAGAAGTCGGGCCGGAAGGCATCACAGTCAACACGGTTCTACCCGGTTATACGCAGACGGATCGACTCGGCGATCTGTCGGATGCCGTATCTAAACGGACGGGCCGCGATCCACGAGAGATCGAGAAGGAGTGGGCGCAGCATAATGCGCTCAAGCGTCTCGGCGATCCGGCAGAGTTCGCAGCCACCGTAGCCTTCCTCGCCTCCAAACAGGCGGGCTACATTACAGGGTGTGCGATTCCGGTGGATGGAGGCCGCTCGAAACACCTGCTTTAAGAGAACGATCGCGGCGCACGCGCGCCCCGGCTTCGCGGAAAAGCCGGTCGAGGTCATCCCTGACCATCTCCGCACGCTCCTGGTCCACATCGACGATGAGCGGTGACCCTGAGGAACTCGTCCCGGCCATGTCGACGAGGATGGATTGCACGCCCAGGCGTCGCTGGAAGATGGATGCCGTCTCGTAGAACACCTGAAACTTGGCGGCAGGCAGGATCCAGACGATCTCGCGGAAGACGCCACGCCGGACGAGAAGCGCATCCTCGCTCGTTGCGAAGCCGTGGATACGGTAGTGGCAGACGGCGTAGTAAAACACGAACGGAAGAAGCGCGAGCAGCCACCACGAATTCGACCACAGGAGCGATAGAAGCGTGACCGCTGCGGCGAGGATCACACCGAGCCTTATGGTCGTCCGGCGGATCGTGATACGGCTTACGCTTTCGAGCGTGGCCTCGCACGAGACATCCGTAATCCGCGGCAGGATCGCTTCGATTTCCGTCCACCTGGCGAACGGCACCACGACGGCCCGCCCGCGCGCGTCCGCCTCAACGCCCATGGTCTGGATCTCGAGCGCATACCATCCGAAGCTCTTCATGAGCGGATTTGTGCGGATAGCGAGTGCCTGCACCTTCGATAGCGGGACGGTACGATCAGCAACGGTCAACAGGCCGTGTCGGATCTGCAGCTTCTGGCCTTCCAGCGTCACGACAAATCGGTAGAACCTGTTCAGGTTGATCACGATGCCCGTCAGCCACGACAGCAGCGCTACCAGTGCGACCGAAACGAGGGCCAGAAGAAAGGCTGGTGCCTCGTCGAAGAGCATCAGGAGCTCCGACTGATCCCTCGTAATCCAGTCGGCGAGTTCGTCCGGATCGATGCCGATGTACTGCAATCCCGAAAAGAACAGCGCCACATAGAGAAGCGAGAACCGGAAGACACCTGAGAGGAGCACGCGGTCCATCGTCATTTCGAACAGCGTCTCGCCTCGAGGCTCACGTGGCACAGGCCCTTCGCCCTCACTTTCAGGCTCTGTGTCATCGCCTTCCTCCGCCATCCGCTTGAATGACTGAACGACAGCGCGAATCTCATCCGCCTCGTCGCGGCTGACGTACTCGATCACGCCTTCGGCCGACTGGCTGCCTGCCGTCTCAATACTGACTTTCGCAATGCCCAGCATCCGTGGAAGCAGGCTCCGCTCGATCGCGATGTTCTGCACGCGCTCGATCGGGATGTTTCGATGCTGGATCGTAAAGACGCCGCTTCGGATGACAACTTCCTTCGGGTTGATCCAGTAGCGGAACCGGATGTAGCGGACCACGATCGTCGGCAGCGTGAAACAGACGATCAAAAAGACATACAGCAGCGCGAAGTAGATGTTGACGTTGCTGCCCCGCAGTAGCGGCAGCATCAGAAGTACGATTGCGGGCACGCTCAGCACAAAACGTTGCACGAGCGTCAGCGGATGCAGGCGCCGCCCTTCCCGGTACTTCTGTGCGTCCACCATCGTCACTATTACAGCGCGTCTTCGAGGATGAAGTGCTTCAACCGATCCCGCAGCCCTTCCGCCTCTTCGATGTTCAGCCCGGGAAGCACAACGTCGCTGCTGCGCGACCCGGCCGTGTGCACGATGAGCTTGCCGAGGTCGAACTCCTTCTCCAGAATATCCTGAGAGACATCCAGGTGCTGGATGCGCCGCAGCGGCACCACGGTGCGGACGCGATTCAGAATGCCGCGCTGAAGAAATAGCTCATCATCCCGCAATTCATACCGCCAGAACCGGTAGCGAAGTGCGGGGACGATCACCACGATCGCAATCGTCACGAGTAGAACGGCGAGAGTGCGCACGCCCGTCGGCAGCCAGCCGTCGCCATCACCCAGAAACTGAAACAGTTCGAAGATGAAGAACCCTGCCGTCACAAGCGCCCAGAGAAGGCCAAGTTTGATGCGCCAGACAGTGCGTATGGAGGGATGGAGTGGATTCATTGGACGATGTTGCTATAGACGCTGATTCAAGAACGCACCCACGATCAGGTTTCCGATCGATGGCGAACTCCAGGCGTATATGCGAATTGACGTTCTGGTCCGCCGCGGTGCCTTGCTTGATCGGAGGTCCGGCATCCAGTACTCTGATGGAGGACGCCTTGTATCGACCTGTGGATAACGAAGATGAAGATAGACGAAGTAGACGTCGCAACGAGCACCGAAGTATTGCAGGAGAAGCCGCGCACCGGAAGCGAGGATCTCGCCGAGAGGTATCGGCAAGTCCGAAATCTGACGGAGACGCTGTGCGAGACGCTCGTGCCCGAGGATTATGTCGTGCAAACGATGGAGACCGTCAGCCCGACCAAGTGGCATCTCGCTCACGTCAGTTGGTTCTTCGAGACGTTCATCCTTCGCCGGCATGATCCCGAGTATCGGCTGCTGAACGAGAAGTATCCCTTCCTCTTCAACTCATATTACATCCAGGCAGGCGCGCGCCATAGTCGCGACCAGCGGGGATACCTGACGCGGCCGACCGTCGAGGAAGTGTTCGAGTATCGGCGGTACGTGGATCGGCACATGTCGGGGCTTCTTGAGAAGGCGAGTGACGAGGAGATGGAGGAGCTACTGCCGGTGCTGGAGATCGGTCTGAACCACGAGCAGCAGCATCAGGAGCTGCTTTTGACCGATATCAAACACGTGTTGTCGGTGAATCCGCTTCG
>CAZKDQ010000011.1:0-3555 GCA_964551345.1 uncultured Rhodothermales bacterium | reverse complement strand
AGGAAGGATGATCGGTGGCAGGTATTTACGCTCGGGGGGATGCGGGAGCTCGAGCCGCACGAGCCGGTCTGCCACATCAGTTACTTCGAAGCCGATGCCTACGCTCGCTGGGCCGGATATCGTCTGCCGACCGAGCAGGAGTGGGAGGTTCTGGCTGCCCGCACGCCCGTGCGGGGCAACTTCGTCGATAGCGGCTTATACCATCCTGCGCCGGCATCCGCCAATCATGACGCACCGCAGCAGGTCTTCGGCGATGTCTGGGAGTGGACCCGCAGCTCCTATTCGCCTTACCCGGGCTTTCGGCCGCTCGAAGGGGCGCTGGGCGAGTATAACGGCAAGTTCATGGTTAATCAGTACGTGCTCCGCGGTGGCTCCTGCGCCACATCAGTAGATCACATCCGATCGACGTACCGCAATTTCTTTGCGCCCGAGAGCTGCTGGCAGTTCAGCGGTATGCGTCTCGCACGGGATGTTTGATCTCGGCTAATCGTCCTTCCACACATCACATCACCCGGATGAACTCGGATTCCGCGGTGCCTGATCTCGTGCTTCACGACTACGGGCTCCCCAGAAATACCTTTCTCGATGACGTACGGCGGGGTCTCAAGCAGGCGCCGAAGACGCTTCCGTCGAAATATCTATACGACGAACGAGGATCAGCGCTTTTCGACCGGATCACCGAGCTCGACGTCTACTATCCGACCCGCACGGAAATCGGCATCATGCAGGATCGGGTGGATGAGATGGCGGCGAAAATTGGTGAGGAGGTGCTGATCGTTGAGTATGGCAGCGGGACAAGCCTCAAGACGCGCATCCTGCTGGATGCCTTGAAATCTCCTGCGGGCTACGTTCCGATAGACATATCGCGTGAGCATCTGCTTTCCGCGGCGCAGCAAATTGCTGCCGCATATCTGGGTCTGGAGGTTCTGCCGGTTCGTGCCGACTACATGCAAGACATCCCGCTTCCAGAACCCCAGGGGCGGGTGCGGCGACGTCTGGTCTACTTTCCCGGATCCACGATCGGCAACTTCGTGCCCGAACTCGCGCAGTCCTTTCTTGACCACGTTCAGAAGACGGCCGACTCGCTTCTCATCGGGGTTGATCTGCTGAAGGCTCGCGAGGTTCTGGAACTGGCTTACAACGATCCGCAGGGTGTGACGGCCGAGTTCAACCTGAATCTCCTCCGGCACATCAATCGGGAGCTGGATGCTGATTTTGATGTCGATTCGTTCGAACATGAGGCCATTTTCAATGAGGAGCACTCGCGCATCGAGATGCACCTTGTGAGTCTTCGGGATCAGGAGGTCTCGATCGGCGAGGATCGCTTTGCGTTTCGTGATGGCGAACATGTCATTAGCGAGTATTCCTACAAGTACACTCTCGACGGCTTCGCACGCATGGCGTCGGAATCAGGCCTCCAACTCGACGAGGTATGGACGGACCGCGACCGCTACTTCAGCATCCAGCTTTTCCACGCTCGGTAGGTTCGGATAACAAGGCTGCAACGTCTCCGCTGAACGGCACGCCATGACGGCATGAGCGGGCACTACCCACTGTCGCGTTCGTCGGAGGGTGGAAACCGAACCGTGAAAAGAGAGCGAGATGACGTCATGGAAAGTCGTTTTTACCTGGGAATAGACGCTGGTGCCGACGGAGCCGTCTCTGCTGCGCTTGTCGAGAAGCGTCAGGAGCGCGACGACGCGGCCGTTGAGTATCACATCAACCGGATCGAACGGATGTCGGAAAACGGCGACACCGTCGAGCACTTCAAGAATCTGCTTGCTGATGAGCCGTTCGTCGGGAACAGCCTGTGCATTGTGAATGCGTCGCAGCGGGAGGGGCGCAAGCTGGTGCGTGAGATGGCTGCCGAGGGGCTCTCGCCGATGGCGCTGACTATCAACGGGGGAGATGATCCGTCGGCTGACGGAGCAGGCATCCAGACTTCTGATGGTGAGGACAGCGCTGGATTCAGCGTATCCGAAAGAACCATCATCAGAAATCTCATCGACCACGAAACGGAAGGATCCTTCGTATTCGATGCACAGCACGCTGATCTGGCGTCGGAGCTTGCAGCCGGACTTCAAGACTACCGCGCTATCGAAAACTCGGATGAAAGCGATTCCTCCGCCGAGGCTTTATCCGAAGACTCCGTTCGCAACCGCGATCTTGTGCTCAGCGCGGCGCTGGCGTGCTGGGTCGGCGATCAGCAGGCGATCGATCCGACCGAGCATCTCGGCGGCGAGCTTCCCACGACGGGCGGCGCCAAGCGCATGCAGCGCCCCGACACATCCAACTGACCCTCCCACGAGGCATCCTTCATGACCCATCCGTGGCATGACGTCCCCACCGGGCACGACGCGCCGAACACGTTCCATGCGATCGTCGAGATTCCGCAGGGAAGCAAGATCAAATATGAGCTCAATAAAGAGACGGGCCTGCTGTTCGTGGACCGCGTCTTGTATTCGTCCGTCGTCTATCCTGCCAACTACGGGTTCATCCCGCAGACACTCGGCGACGACAACGATCCGCTCGATGTGCTCGTGCTGATGCAGGAGACGGTCGTGCCGCTCAGCATGCTGCGCGTTCGCCCGATCGGGATGATGAACATGCTGGACCAGGGTCAGAACGATGAGAAGATCATCTGCGTGCACTTGGATGATCCTGCGTTCAATGGTTATGATAGCATCAGGCAGCTCCCTGAACATCGGCTTCGGGAGTTGAAGCGTTTTTTCCAGGATTACAAGGTGCTGGAGGACAAGGAAGTGTCGGTGCGGGAGTTCTTGGGCCCGTCCGAGGCGCGCCGGGTTGTGGAGGAATCGATGCAGCGCTACTGGGCCTACATGTCGCGCAAGCGCAGTGGCCGACCATCGGTTGAGCCCGGGGGCGGCCTTCCGGAGCCGACTACTTCAGAGAACCCGGCTCAATGATGTCGTCGCCGTAGCGGCTACGGAGTTGATCGACGGCCTTGAGCAAATTGCGTCGCCTTTCAGGAGCCGGCTCGAGCAGCGACGTCTGGTACGTGGTGCCGGTGAGGCCTTCGGCGCGAACGCCGACCAGGCGAACGGCGCGGCTGCGAACGAAGAGGCTTCGAGCTGCGGGAAGAATGGCTTCGTACAGCGCTTGCGCCTCGTCCGTCGGAGCGATTGTCGATGAGCGCGTGACGGTGTCGAAATCCGAGTAGCGCCATTTGAGGATGACGCGAGTTGCGCTTCTTTCGTGGGCCCGGAGGTGAGAAGCCGTACGTTCGGCGAGGCGTCGGATCGTCTTGAGGATGATCTCGCGATCTGTCACATCCTCACGAAACGTCGTTTCATGGCCGATGGATTTGGGCTCACGATCAGGTTTGACAGCGCGGTTGTCGATGCCTTTCGAGCGATGATGCATCGATGCGCCGTTCTCGCCGAATATCCGCTCGAGCTGTTCACGCGGCGCACGTTGAATGTGCCCCAGCGTTTCGAACCCGAGCCCGATGAGTTTGTCGGCGGTACGTGGACCAATACCGGGTAATGAACGAACGGGAAGCGGAGCGAGGAATTCGGCTTCTGCGCCGTGCGC
>CAZKDQ010000010.1:41167-42864 GCA_964551345.1 uncultured Rhodothermales bacterium | reverse complement strand
TCGAGCGGATGCGCTATCTGCACCTCGGGATGAATCCAGCGCAGTCCGTGTTGATCGAGCGGCAGAGACTCGAAGAATGGCGATCCTATTCCCAGCGGGTGCACGGCCGATCCGAGGTCGTGCCGGAAACCCGGTATTGTGAGCTCCTCGGTACGAGCCGCTCCTCCAACCTCGTCATTCCCTTCGATCACGAGGACGCTGCGTCCCGCCATCGCGAGCCGGACGGCCGCGGCAAGGCCGTTAGGGCCGGCGCCCACGACTACGGCGTCATATGATTCGGATGCGCGCATGCGAGCCTCATGCTGGATGAGCACCCAAACTACGGTATGAAGTCTCAAAAGACGACTGGGTCCATACAGGTTTGGGCGCCCAACACTCCTGCCAAAAACGACGTAGAGACGCCGCCAGTTGCCGGAGCAGCAACGATCGAAGTTGGATCACCTCCGACGGATTCCACCGCTGCACTCATCAGGCTCATCCGGCTACTGCGCCAAAGGCGTGTGGAATCGTCAGAATCAAGGGAAGCAGCAGCAATCCGAATTGCGCCAAACGGCGCAAGATTATGCTCCGAAAGGGACAAGTCATCACGCCAATCTAAGAGGATCTTCAGAAGCTCCACATCCTGCCATTTCTGTTTGAGCGCAGCCATCCCACCACGTTTTTCATCCAGCTAGAACGCGGGCGGCCTGCAACGACGGCATCATTCCAAATCTCATTAACATCACAAATCGGAAATGCGATCGATCGTCAAGTGGACCATGCGCGGCCTTGGTGCCATCGCCGTACTTCTTCTGCTCCTGGTTGGCACCGTCTATTTCATTGGATCGTCCAATGTTAATCGGGTTTACGAAGCGCAGCTCGCCACGCTCGTCATCCCAGGTGATTCCGCCTCGATCAGCCATGGCGCGCATCTCACTCGCATCTTCGGCTGTTCAGACTGCCACGGCTCCGATCTATCGGGCTTGGTGATCGCGGATGAGCCGCCGTTTCGGATAACCGCGCCCAACCTCACCCCCGCCGGCGCCATCTCCGAATACACCTACAACGAAATCGACGGCGCGATCAGGCATGGCGTTCGCCCCGACGGCCGCGCATTGCTCGTGATGCCGTCGAGCGTCTTCAACAACCTCGCTGATGAGGATATCGCGGCTATGATCGGCTATCTCCGAACACTCGAGCCGGTGGAGAATGACCTCCCTCCAACCGAATTCCGAATGTTGGGGCGGCTCCTTGCAGCCGCAATGATCGACCCCGCGTTCGAAGTACGAACCAATGCCGCACGCTCGGAGCCGGCCCCTGAACGCGGTCCGACGGCGGAGTACGGTGAGTATCTCGCCTCCGCATCCTGCGTCCACTGTCACGGCGGCGACCTTCAGGGTCTTGAAGTCCCACCTGCACCTGGCTCTCCCCCCGCCCCTAATCTGGTTGCTACCTCCAAATGGCCCTTCGATCAATTTGTGGAGACGCTACGGACCGGCGTTACCCCCGCAGGACGCCAGATGGACCCACACTTCATGCCCTGGACAGCAACGGCCGAGATGACCGACGACGAGCTCATGGCGATCTATCGCTATTTCGGCAGGCTGACGCAGGAGATTTAGGCTGCGCTTCCCTAATCAAAAAGCGCGGCGCCGGTGTTGGCGCCGCGCTTTTTTGTTGATGTGCCTGCCCGGGTCTTAGCCTGATTTCTTGGGCTT
>CAZKDQ010000010.1:39993-41067 GCA_964551345.1 uncultured Rhodothermales bacterium | reverse complement strand
GCCATACTCATTGCGACGCAGCTGGCGATCCATCTTCGCGAGTGATGCCGACAGCGTAAAGAGGATAACGGCATTATCCGCAACGCGAGACTGCGGGACCTGCCGCGATACGATCTGCTCTCGGTGCCACTTGCTCGTGAGCTTGAAATACTGAGCATGCCGCTGCACCATTCTGGAGAGGCGATCGGCGTGGTCGGCGAGACTATGATGCAGGCCGCGCACATCGGGTGCCGAGGGCTTCATACCGAGAAACAGCTGAGCGCCCAGCGGGAGCGCGCGGCTCAGCACACGCGCGTTCGTGCCATTCGCGATGAGCCTGCGCAGATTGTCCGACACCGATTCATCGCCGTTCCAAAGAAGAGCATCCTGAATCGTCAGCATCTGCTCGGCGAGCTGCTTTCCACCATAGGCAAAGATGAAGGACTGCATGACCTCGTTCGAGCCCTCAACGATGCGATGGATTCGGTTGTCGCGCCAGAGCCGCTCGAACTCGTTCTCCGTCATGTAGCCCTCACCGCCCATTATCTGCATGGCATCATCGATCACACGCCAGCCATACTCCGAGCAGAGGACTTTCGTTATGGCGGTCTCAACCATGATGTCTTTATCACCTCTGTCGAGCATGCCCGTCATCATGTAAAGGGCCGCGTCGAGTCCGTAGGTGTAGGCCGCCATGCGTGCGATTCGCTGCTGGACGAGCTCGAAATCTGCAAGCGCACGTCCGAACTGGTGCCGCGTCTGGACCCACTTGATGCTCTGATCCATCGCCTGCTTCGCGCCTCCGGTAACGCCGGCCGAAAGCGTGCAGCGGCCGTAATTAAGACATGACAGAGCCACGTGCAGACCTTTGCCTTCACGATGCAACAGGTTCGCACGAGGAATGCGGACATTGCTGAAGCGCACACGTGCCTGCCACGTGCCGCGGATGCCCGTCTTGCTACGGTTATTCTCGAAGACCTCCACACCATCCATATCCGGGGTGCAGATGAGCGCAGTGATGCCCTCTCTCTCTCGCCCTGTATCCGGATCTTGAAGCTTCTGCTTGGCCATCACCGTGAACATGCCCGCCATTGC
>CAZKDQ010000010.1:35522-39893 GCA_964551345.1 uncultured Rhodothermales bacterium | reverse complement strand
ACGACTGAAGTCGAGCCACAGTAGCGGCCGATCATCTCCAGGACGCGGTTGTAGCTGGTCACGCCGAGGCCGAGCCCGCCGTACTCCTCCGGCACCGTCATCCCGAGAACACCTATTTCGAACAGGCGGTCGATTACCCATTCAGGAATGAACTCCTCCTGATCGATCTGGATGCGCGGGTGCTCGTTGATGAGATACGTTTCGAGCTCCTCGAGCAGGCGATCGCACTTGGCTCGTTCGTCTTTGCTCTCAACCGGATATGGAAATACATGGCGCTCCTCAAACCGGCCCCAGAACAGATTTTTAACAAATCCCATCTGCGACGGCTCCGGACCCATCATTGCTTCGACATCCTGAATCATCTTTCGATCAGCAGTCGAAACATTCTTCAGGTTCGACAAACCGGGGTTGGACATGGTAACCTCAATTTTATCCCCGTCTCGTCGACGGGCAGGTGAATAACTATAACATCAGGTGCTGCATCCGAAAGCGCTTCCGGTTGCAGCTTTACAGTATACATTCCGGCCAGTTCCGACGGTAGCCGGCGGATCGGCAGGCTCGCCATCGAGGTGCGGCGGCGGTATCTTGCGCGACGTTTCTCTCCAGGATATACCCATGATCCCCAAGCCATTTCTCTCGCGCCTGCTCGAGTTTCAATCAGCGCGGCAGTCACTGCTGTGCGTCGGACTCGATCCGGATCCCGAACGCCTGCCCCGACATCTCGTAGAGTCGCATGGGCTCGAAGAAGCAATTTTTCGGTTCTGCCGAGACATCGTTGATGCCACCGAAGAGCACGCCTGTGCCTTCAAGATCAACGTGGCGTTCTTCGAAGCAATCGGTGCTGAAGGTGTGCGCGTCCTCGAACGACTCATGGACGACATTCGTGGGCGCGGAGTTATTATTCTCGACGCGAAGCGCGGCGATATTGGGAATACGGCACGCATGTATGCACGGGCAATCTTTGAACACCTCGGTGCCGATGCCACGACCGTCGCGCCGTACATGGGCAGCGACAGCATCAGTCCTTTTCTGGGGATGTCGGATCGGGCGGCCTTTGTGCTCGCGCGCACATCTAACCCCGGCAGTGTCGACTTGCAGCACCTCAATTCGGATGGTGAGCCGATTTATCGCCACGTTGCACGACAGGTCAACCGGCTGGATCGCGAGCATCCTGGGCAGGCAGGGCTCGTCGTCGGTGCCACGGCACCGGAGGCGCTGGCGGAACTCCGCGAATTGTGCCCCCGGCTTCCATTCCTCGTTCCGGGCGTGGGTGCGCAGGGCGGCGACCCGGAAGCCGTCGTCCGTGCCGCGCATACGGAGGAAGGACCGGTGATCGTAAATAGCAGTCGCAGCATCATATATGCCTCCGACGGTCGCGACTTCGCGAGCGCTGCCGCGCAAGCAGCGCGAGATCTTTCGAAGCGGCTGCGTCCGATCCGCGTGAATTGACGCGACGAGTCGTTATATCTCGACCTCCGATGTGTCTAATAGGTCTCTATCTGGACGCGTTGGACTCTCGAGATGATGGAAACGTCGACACCTTTCAGCCCCAGCACCGAGCCACCAGAGACCTGCGGGGATTGGCCGGACCATTTTTATATGGAGGACGAAGAGGTCTTCCACGTTGCATTTCACGAGCCTTCGACGGCGCAATCTGCACGGCTTCCCGAGGCGCTCGTTCAGGATATCTGGGAGCGCCAGAACTTCGACAAGAAGGACCTTGAGACGGTCACCGGAGAGCACGTTACGATTCTGGACCCCGGAAGACGAAACACCGACTCCGGGCCGGACTTCTCCGGCGCACTGTTGCGAATCGGCGACGTCGACTGGATCGGCGATGTCGAGATCCACGTCTCATCCGGCCTGTGGAACGACCACCGACATGTGGAGGATCGGCGCTACAACAGCGTGATTCTACACGTATCGTTGCACCCCGACGTCTGGACCGGAAGCCTCGAACGGGCCGACGGCAGCGTGCTACCGGAGATAATCCTGTTCCCGAGGCTCAGGGAGCCGGTTCGACGGCTCGTCCACGACTTCCACCGCCGCACCGAAGAACCGATCCTCTGTGCGCCTCAGTGGGACCGCGTGCCTGAAAATCTGGTGCGTGGCTGGATCGATGAACTGGCCGAGGTTCGGATGCGTGACCGGGCACGGCGTGTGCGGGTGGACTCCGAGTTCGGCTTCCACGCTGACCAGTACCTTTACGAACGCATCTTCGCCGCACTCGGCTATGCCAAGAACTCGTCGTCCATGCGCGACCTGGCGCGGCGCCTCCCGCTGCGATTCGTAGTTGAGGAGATCGAACCTGACGATTTAGAGGCGTGCTTTCTGGGCGTCGCAGGCCTGATTCCCCAGCCTGCGGATCTGCTGGAAGCCGACCGCGAGACTGCTGACTACGCGATGGCGCTCCGCGATCGCTTCGAACGTCTTCGATATCGACATGACCTGGAAGAATGGCCGAAGGAGCGCTGGAAATACTTCCGCCTGCGCCCGAACAACTTCCCACCGCTTCGGATCGCGCAGGGCGTGGCGCTCCTTCGTGATCGTGGTCTCTTGCGGTCGCAGCCTATCAGTCGCCTGAAAGCGGCGGCGCTGTCGGTTCACCCGCTGCGCAACCTGCGACGCGCGTTCTACATCCAGCTTCCAGAGTTCTGGACCCACCACGTGCGCCTGGAACGAGCCACGTCGATGATCACCACGGAGATCGGGCGACAGCGAATCGATGTGATTTTGGTGAACGCCGTCCTCCCTATTCTCATACGGCTGGCCACCGTTCAGGACGATGCCAGACTCCAGGATGCAGTGCACAAAGTTCTGGAGTCGATCCCGCCGGAGAAGGACGAGATCGTTCGACTTTTCAAACGCCTTGGCACGGATCCACTTTCTGCGAAAGAGGCGCAGGGGATGCACGAGCTGTATTCGAAGTACTGTGTAGCGGCGCGCTGTCTTGCCTGTCGTATTGGTCAGTACCACCTTGGTGGCGACGACAAGTGATCGACGCGGTACATTGTCGATCCTAGTTGACGTCCACATCCCCAAGAAACCGTGATCATCCGACTCGTCGAGATGACGTTCGCGCCCACCCGCGTGAACGATTTCCTCGCCCTCTTCGATGCCACCTCCACTTCCATTCGCCGTCAACGGGGTTGCCGGCACCTCGAGTTGTGGAGGGATGAGCGCTTCCCTAACATAATGACCACGTGTAGTCACTGGGACTCGGCAGAGGATCTCGACCTCTACCGCCGCAGTGAACTCTTCAACGATACGTGGGCGCGCACGAAATCCATGTTTGCCGCCTCACCTCGTGCGCGCAGCCACACGCGGTCGCGAATCGCAAATGAAGGGCCGAAGCTGGCTTAACTGTTTCCGCCGGGAGTCGATTAACAGGGAAGGCGGCCCTCGCTGGATGCCCATGTGCCAGTTTTTGTGTTGGCCGCCCCAGCACAAGTAATGATGACTCTCAACATGATTCCTGCCACGAGGCTCGACCTCTCCGCCGAGATGGAGATCGAATTTCCGCCGCTGCCGAAAACGGTGGCGGAGGTCTCGCGGCTGCTCGCCGAACGCTCCGACGAACCTGATACGCCTCGTCTCGTCCAGATCGTTCACTGTGACCCGCTCGTAGCCACGGCGGTACTTCGGCGCATCAACTCCGCCTACTACGGAACGGCGCGGCAAATCTATGACATCCGGCGCGCCGTGCTATTGCTGGGCTTCGACGAGGTATGCGATATCGTCGTTGCTTCAGCCATGGTCAAGTTGCGCGAGGTGCTTGACGAAGGCGAGCAGGAGAACATGTATGACCAGATCCTGCGCCTTAGCCTCGGCACGGCGATGTTCGCGAAATGCATCGCACATTACCTGCAGATCGCGCACAGCGAACGCGCCTTCACAACCGGCCTGATGCACAGCATCGGACGGCTGATCCTCCTCTATAACCGCCCGGAGGATTACGAAGCCCTCTGGTACACCAACGATCGAGGCATCATCCCCTCCACCACCTCGGAGCAGATCATCTTCGGGATCGATCACACGGAGCTTGGTGCACGCGCAGCGGAAATCTGGCACCTGCCGCGGTTCATTGCAGAGACGATTCGCTTCTATCTAATGCCGGGCCGGCTGAAGGAATCGGACCTGAGGATCATGGCAATGACCGTTTCAGCCGCGGCAGCAGCCGCGGAGCAGTTTTGCCTGGCGAGCCAGGAATGTCAGAGCGTCTTCCAGCCTAATGCCGCTTTCTTCGCTCTTGCAAAGATGACGGGAACGCCCTCAGCGGAACTGATCGACTTTGTGGAGACGACGTGCGGCGACGCCGCTACGTACGTCGCCAGTATGTTGAACGAACCGCAGCCGAGCGCTTAATTGCTA
>CAZKDQ010000010.1:15836-35422 GCA_964551345.1 uncultured Rhodothermales bacterium | reverse complement strand
CTCAGCGCACGATGGCTGCTGTTCTCGCTCAGCTCCTCAACCATTGCGCGATGCCTCTCGATAAGCTGCTCATGTAACGACACGGCGGTTCCGAGTGTGCCCTCAAGCTGGGCCCCCTCGTCCTGCGCGAGCAACCACTGCTCGACCTGCGGATGCTGCTGCCGCATGAGGTCGAGCTCCTCCGCAAACTCATCACTAGCACGCTGAATCTGACGGTACAGCGCCTCCTCTGATCCATAACCGCCGTAGGTTCGGCAGCCAAACATGGTCCCGACAAGCAGGACGAACACGGCAAGCTTCGTCACTGAGTGCATAATGCTGCGCTCCAGCTGATTCATGGGGAACGATAAATATCACCCTGAGCGGCGTGTGTTGCACCTGGGTTCAACGTATTACGTGGTTCTTCAAAGCGTCTCTGCGGTATCCTCGCATGACGAACTCTGACGGCCCATCCTTAAACGACGGTATCATCAGGCACAGTCGCGTTCTTGGGGATGACGATCACGCCGTCACGCACGAACCAGAAGTCTCCTTCCCCCTCCTCGATTCCTTCCACATTCTGGATGCGGCAGCGTTTACCGATGCTGGCATTCCTATCGATGATCGCTCCCTCGATGACCGTGTCGTCGTCGATGCCGGGGCGCGACGGCCCAGCCAGCGGATCACGGGTGTCGTGATCATGCCAGGGATAGTAATCAGCGCCGAGCATGACTGAGCGGCGGATGGTCACGTTGTTTCCCACATACGAGCGGATGCCGATCACCGACTGTTCGATCCTGCTGTTGAGGATCACGCTGGCCTCTGCAATGAGCGATTCGCTGATCTCGGCAGACCGAATCTTGGCCGGAGGCAGCATCCGCGCATTGGTGTAGACGGGCATTCGGGGATGATATATATCGAACGCGGGATACTGGCTCGCCAGCATCACGTTCGCCTCATAGAACGACCTGATCGTTCCGATGTCGCTCCAATAGTCGGTGAACGGATAGCTCATCACGCCCCCGGTTTCGATGGCGCGCGGAATCAGCTCATTGCCGAAATCATGCTCATCCGGTTGAGCGGCAAGTGCCTCATGCAGTCGATCGCTGTCAAAGAGATAGATGCCCATCGACGCGAGATATCTGCGCCCCTGACGCTCGAGCTCAGGGGAAACGGGGCTGTCCTTTCCTTCCAGATCACCCTGCGCGGGCTTCTCGTGAAACTCCGTGATGCGCCCCTCATCATCCGTCTTCAAGATGCCGAACGCCGACGCATCTTCAGCAGTCACCGGAATCGTCGCGATAGTCAGACCGGCACCAGATGATAGATGATGATCGAGCATCTTCCGATAATCCATCGAATAGAGCTGGTCGCCGGAGAGAATGAGCACATGCGTATGGCGATGCACTTCAAGGTGCGGCAGGCAGCGGCGCACGGCATCGGCCGTTCCCTGAAACCAGTCTTTCGAAAGTGGTGTCTGCTCTGCGGCGAGGATCGTGACGAAGCCACGCCGGAATCGGTCGAACTGATAGGTGTTGCCGATATGGCGGTTTAAACTGGCCGAGTTGAACTGCGTCAGAACGAAGATTCGGTTGATATTCGAGTTGATGCAGTTCGACACCGGGATGTCGATCAGGCGATACTTGCCGGCGAGAGGGACGGCAGGTTTAGAACGATGCAGGGTCAGTGGATGCAGGCGCGTACCGGCGCCACCGCCCAGAATTACGGCTATGAGGTCATTCATGCGTTTCTGATGCGTTTGTTGATGCCACGCATGGAAGTGTACGAAGTACGATCATTGGCGACCACGACAATACCCGTTACACCATGTATATCTAACCTCACTCCCCACTAATGTGGATACACTGAATCGGATTGAATAACTTTGTCATCTTTGCCGCTTGCTATTGCCATAGATTCTTCATTCATCGCTCCACCAATCGGGGATTTCCTTGACGCAACTGGCACGCCACAAGACGAGCGTGGTGTTCGCCCTCTGCACAGGGGTGACGATCGCCTCGATCCTCCTTCTATTTCTCCTCGGGCGATGGGCTCTCATCCTGCTCGTCCTGTCGGTCGGCTTCAACATCTGGTCGCTGCTGGTAAGCGAGCGCCGTGGCTTCGTGCGCTCAAACCAGATTCGGCGGGCACATGAACCACAGCGGCACTTCAACGCGGCACAGGTTCTCGCCGTTTTGGCGTACATCATGATTCAGATCGGTGCGGGCACCTACTTCCTGCTCATGTCCTGAATTTTGTTGAACCTCGGAGCCGGCGGAGCCCGAAACACGCCGTGGCAGCGGATGTTAACGATGGCAGGACCCTGATGTCGCCTCCGCCCCTCCCGAGATGAGTGAACAGACACGCGAAGCCGTTCGGACTATTCGTGCGCGGCTGCACCGCACCGCACGCCGGATCGAGCTCTCGCAGTTGCTTTTCGGGATAATCTCGACTCTCGCGGCGGCGAGTGCAGCCTGGGTTTTGCTTGCTGCGACAGAGTCTGTTTTGTGGATGGGAAGCACCGCCCGCAGTGTGGCACTCGGGCTCTGGGTCGTCAGCGTGCTATCGATGCTGGCCTTCCTGGTCGCTCCGCCGGCGCTGCGCCTGCTCGGCCTGACGCGCCGCATCCAGGATGATGAGGTTGCGCTTCGAATCGGCGAGCGATTTCCGGATGTCTCGGATCGGCTCATCAACCTGATCCACCTCAGTTCCGGTAAAGCCGCTCATTCTCCGGACAGTCTGCTTGACGGCGCCATCGCGATGCTCACGCGTCAGGTCGACCCGGTACGCATCGAGGATGTGGAACGATTCGAACGACCACGAAGAGCTGCGATTCGAGCGGTCGCTGCACCGGCAGCGCTGCTTCTCTTTGCGATTCTTGCGCCAGAACCGTTCACGGATGCAAGTGCGAGATTGCTCGCCCCCGGCACGGAGTTCGAGCGCCCGGCCCCTTTTGCACTTCAAGTGACGCCGGGCGATGTGGAACTCACGCGCGGCGATGCATTGACGATATCCGTGGACGCCGATGGGCGGCAGGTCCCGGCCGAGGCCGTCGTGCTGCTCCACCCCGAGGATGTCGATCAACCGGAGCCACTCGCAATGACGACGACCGGGACGGGCAGATTCGAGCACCGGGTTCGGACGGTTCGTCAGAACATGCGTTATCGGATTGAGGCGGACGGCGTCGCGAGCCCGTGGTTCGACGTGACGGTCATCGAGCGGCCTTTCATCCGAGCCCTTCAGGTACGGGTGGATTATCCCGGCTATACCGGCCTGCCATCGCAACACTTTGCCCCGGACCAGGGAGATGTTACGGCGCTGCGCGGATCGCGCATCCACGTCACGAGCACGATCAGCGGTCAGAACATCGAATCGGTTGCCATCGAATTTGATGAATCTGATGCCGTCGAGATGACGCTCGACGGCGATGCAGCCACTGCATCCTTTCCGATCCATCAAGACGATACCTATCGCATCGTCGCGCGTTCGACGGGTGATATCCGAAATGCCGATCCGATATCATACAGAATCGAGCCGCTCGACGATGCGCGGCCGCGGATTCAGCTCGTCTCACCCGAGGATAATCTGACGCTCGACGAATCCCTCGAAACCGTACTCGGCGGCGTCGTCGTTGATGATTATGGATTCTCGCGCCTCGAGCTCAGGTATCGCCTCGCCGAGAGCCGCTATCGGACGACGCAACAGGAATTCGGGCGCACACCACTTCCGCTCGAAACGCCGCGCCCGCTAGATCAGGAGATTATTCATGCGTGGCGCCTCTCTGAAACCGGGCTCGATCCGGTGCCGGGAGATGTCATAGAATATTATCTGGAAATCTGGGATAACGACACCGTCTCGGGTCCCAAGAGCTCGAGATCACAGGTTCAGCGGCTGCGCGTGCCGTCATTAGCCGAGCGCTACGAAGAGCTTGACCGGCATCAGGATGCAACAGCAGATGAACTTCAGCAGCTTCTCGAAGAAGCAGGTGACATTCGCGAGGACTTTGACCAGCTCCGAGATGAATTGCGCGGGCGGCAGGAGGCAGACTGGCAGAGCCGCCGTCAGGTTGAATCGCTTCAGCAGCGACAGGAGGAAATCGAGCAGCGCGTAGACGACCTCGCCCGGCGGATGGAGGATGCGACGCGGCAGATGGAACAGAACAATCTGCTCTCCGAGGAAACGGTCGAGATGTACCGGGAGCTGACGCGGGTGGTCGAGGAGATTAAGTCGCCCGAGCTCATGGAGGCGCTCAAGCAGCTTCAGGAGGCGATGGAGCAGCTGGATCTGCAGCAGATGCAGGAAAGTCTGCAGGAGTTCGAGTTCAACGAAGATCAGTACCGCCAGCGTCTGGAACGTTCGCTGGAGTTGTTCAAGCGTGCTCGCACGATTCAGCAGCTCGAACAAGCCGAACGCATGGCCCGCGATCTGGCTGAGCGACAGGAGGCACTGCGAGAGGCCACTGAGCAGTCAGAGCAGCAGGATGCTGAAACCGAAGCGGATCAAGAGGATGAGCAGACCCCATCCGATCAAGCCGAGTCTGATCCGGACGCTGATCCATCCGATGCAAATGAGCAGACTGCACCGGAGAATGAGCAGCAAAGCGGTGATGATTCCGCAGAAACGGGGGACGAGTCATCGCGCGAGCGTTTAGCCGATGAGCAGGAGCGGCTGAGTGAGGAAATGGAAGCGCTCGAAGAGAAGCTCGACGAGGTTCGGCAGCAGATGGAGGAGTCGCGATCGGCGCCCAACCAGGAGATGGACCAGCTCCGCGATCAAGTGCGCGAGCAGCAACTGCCGGAGCAGATGCGGCAGACGGGGCAGCAGATCCGTAGTGACCAGATGCAGGATGCCGGCCGGAATCAGCAGCAGATGCAGGAACAGCTCGAGCAGCTTCAGCAGCAGCTCGGCCAGATGCGATCAGGAATGAGCGGCGCGCAGATGCAGATGAACCTGAGCAGCCTGCGTCGCACCATCCGCGACGTCATCTCGCTATCGCAGGAGCAGGAAAGCCTGCAGAACTCGACGGTTGAGAAAGGATCCGGGAGTCCGGCGCTGCGCGAGATGGCACGAAATCAGGTGCGGATCGCGGAGGGGGTTGGCGTTGTAGCTGATTCGGTTCAGAGCCTGGCGAGCGAGATTCCACAGATGAGCCGCGCGGCGCAGCGCCATACGGGCGAGGCACTTCGGGAAATGGGCCGCGCAACGGAGGCGCTTGCCGAGCGCGCATCTCGAGAGGCCGGCACACATCAGCGCGCCGGGATGACGCACCTCAACGAGCTCGCGCTGATGCTTAGTGACCTGCTCGATCAGATGATGAGCCAGCAGGGCGGCAGCGGGGGTGGCGGAATGTCCGCCGAGCAAATGGCCGAGCAACTCCAGCAGATGTCCCAGGATCAGCAGCGCCTCAATGAGCAGATCCAGCAGATGCTCAACGATGCCGCTGGAGATCGCCTCTCGAGCGACATGCAGGAGCGGCTACGCCAGATGGCTGCCCAGCAGGATGCCATCCGCAGACAGCTTCGTCAGCTTAGCCGCGATCCGGCCGCACGGGACGAGCTCATGAACGACCTGAATCGCATCGCCGATCAGATGCAGGAAACGATCGAGGAGCTGCAGCAGCGGGGCGCACGGCGAGAGACGATCCAGCGTCAGCAGCAAATCCTTACGCGTCTCCTGGAGGCGGAGCAGTCTCTGCAGGAGCGAGAGCAGGATGAACGCCGCCGCGGCCGTACGGGCGATGACGTTCAGCGGGAAAGTCCGCCTGAACTTCAGCGCTCGGAAGAGCTTGAGAAACTGAGGCGTGATCTCCTACGTGCCCTCGACAACGACTACTCGTCCGATTACGAGGAGCTCATCCGCAGATACTTCGAGCTACTGCGGCGCGAGGTGGAGCAGCAGTGATTGGAGGAAATCCGCGTACTATACGGTTCGCACACACACCTCACACATGAATTTCGTTTGGTGACGGGCGTACGTTTGTGTATATTTAGCAGATAGCCCGGTACGCTGTAACGCACCCGTAACGGCCGGCGTGCGGTCTGCTCTGCCCGGCATCCACTGTTCTCCCACAGACTCATACGACGACGCATGGCCACCCCGACGCGGATACTGTTTGTCTCTGACGAGGTAGCACCTTTCACTGATAAGAGCGAGACCGCCAAACTCGTCCGATCCCTCCCCGAGCAGTTACAGGAGTCCGGTGATTTTGAAGTACGCATCCTCATGCCGCGCTACGGCACGATCAGCGAGCGCCGCAACCGGCTTCATGAAGTAATCCGCCTCTCCGGCACCGAAGTTACCATCGGCGGCCGAACCGAAACGCTTAAGTGCAAGGTGGCGTCGATACCGGGAATTCGGCTCCAGGTCTACTTCATGGACAACAAGCACTACTTTAAGCGTAAGGGGATCTATCGCGACAAGCAGGGCAAACTCTTCGAGGATAACCCGGAGCGGGCGCTCTTTTTCGCCCGCGCTGCGCTCGAGACGATTCGCAACCTGGGTTGGAAGCCGGACATCGTTCACGGGTTCGGCTGGATCACCGGGCTGGTGCCCATGCTGCTCCGCACCGCATATGCATCCGATGAGATCTATGAAGGAACGAAAGTCTACTTTACCCCGAACCAGGTAGACTTCGAGGCTCCCATCCAGAAAGAACTCATCGAGGTGACGGATCTCGATGCCGATGTCGCAGGGAAAGAACCTTCTGATATCGGGATTTCGTTCGCCGATAAAACCATTCTTCCCTCCACAATGGCGGACCTCAACGGCGCAGCCGTTTTCTCGTCCGATGAGGCCGAGTGGCTCGACCAGGCGCTCGCGCTTTACGAGGTCGAGGTGGATGAAGTCGCTGCCTGAGCGACGACTTACCAATTGAACGAACGCCCTGCCGGCTCCGCGCCTGCAGGGCGTGTCTGTTTAGCGCCTGCTTGCCGTTCACGCCGCTGACGACAGGCGCGGCACGGATGCATCACGGCGTTTTTTCTCGAAACACAACAGGTCATCTATGGTAGGGCAGTTCGTCCGTGCAAGAATGCTGGTAGTTCGGACGTTCCAGTAGTTGACCTTCCCGCGTTTCGATTCATCACATACATGCCCCGCTTACGCCTGCTGCTTTTCGTCCTGACGGGCATCGCGGCACTTTCTCTCACCGCCTGTGATGACCCGACAAGTGTCGGGATCGAGATTATCGGCGACCGTGGAGGTGAGCCGCAGATCCGGGCTCTTCCTCCTACGCAATTCTCCGCCGAGCATGTGGCAGAGGTAACCGGAAATAACGAGCGGACGCTTCTGGGGTACCTCGAAGATCCTCTGCTCGGCACCATCCGCAGCCATGCCTACCTTGATTTCGGAGCGCCCGCCGCTGCCGCTGGCTTCCGCGAAGGCACGGTAAACTACGCCGCCCTGCAGCTTGATCGGCGCTACATCGTCGGAGATACCACAGGCGAGGTGACAGTCAGGGTCTACGACATGGCGGACGAATGGAACCCGCAGGGAGCAACATCCGACACGACCTTCGCGCGCGCAAATCCCATTACATCCTATACATTTTCAGCCGCTGACACCCTGGTTACGCTGGAACTGCCGAGCGACTGGGTTGCCAGAAACGACACCACTTTGCGGAGCAACTCCTTCTTAAGCGTCTTTCACGGCTTTTATTTCGAGGCGGAAAGCGGAAATGCGGTTATCGGATTCTCATCCGGAGGAAGCTGGCTCAGAGCGGCCGCCGGTACGGATTCCGTTTCGTTCCCGATGGCAAAGAACCTGACTTCCGTCGAGCATCAGGATCCGGTGGATCTGCCGGCTGATCTCTTGATCGTTCAAGGATCTGGAGGACGTGCCGTCAACGCGTTGTTCGCTCTCGATACGCTCCGCCATGATTTCGCACTGAATCGCGCAGTGCTACGAGTGCGCGAGGATTCTGTACTTTCCGCCTCCAATCTGCCGCCGGGTTATGTCCGTCCGCGCGCGTCGCAACTGAACCTGTACGCTCGACTGTCCGGCGGCGCGCTTATCCAGGTGGATGCGGCCAGAAGCAACGATAGCAGAGAGTTCGTTTTTCAGTCCACCGACTTTAACACGCTCATCAATCAGTACTTGAGCGGCGTCACGGATCTCGAGGCGCTGGTCCTCCGCGTTCCCACCTCACCGAATTCGATCGACCATCTTCTCATTCGATCTGATGAGCATGACGAGCCGCGTCTGACCCTCACGCTCACACCGCTTCTCGACTGATCAGCCGGCGTACGATATTTATTATGCAGGATAGACGTTTCGCACAGTCAATTATCATCACGGCGTTGCTGCTGTGCGCCCTTCCGGCATCCGCGCAGAATAGCGGTGACGGATCCATCTACTCCGCCTTCGGGATTGGCGAGTTGACCAGCTACGGATCGTCTCAGATCCAGGCGATGGGCGGCGGTGGAACGGCGATGCGCTCATACAATTACTCCAACTTCTCGAATCCCGCGGCACTCGCTGATCAGGTGCTTGCAAGGATCGCAGGTGGCGTACAATTCCAGACGACGGAGATCACCGACGGCGCCAACACGAGCCGCCTCGGCCAGGGGACGCTCAACGCGGTTCAGTTGTCGTTCCCTTTAATCGAGAGTACTCTCGGTGTGGGCTTAAGTCTTGCTCCCTACAGCCGCATGAGCTACCGGGTTCGCGAGACCGGCTCGATCACCAGTCCGGACAGCGTGCTTTACGGCGTGGACTCCGAGGGTCGTGGTGGACTTCACACGGTGCAGGGGTCCGTTGGATACCGAATGTCTTCACGCGTCTCTGTTGGAGCGTCGGTCGGCTATCACTTTGGGATTTTGGAGGAAGGCCGACGCACGTTCTTCATAGGCGGTAACCACTGGCCGACAGAGGTGATGAATGCAACGCGCCTGCATGGGCTCGCCGCCTCGCTCGGGACACAGG
Organism: uncultured Rhodothermales bacterium; assembly: GCA_964551345.1. Taxonomy (GTDB): domain Bacteria; phylum Bacteroidota; class Rhodothermia; order Rhodothermales; family CAZKDQ01; genus CAZKDQ01. The sequence continues at coordinate 26,521 of CAZKDQ010000010.1, read as the reverse complement.
TCGCATTGAAGGGGCCGGCATCTGAACAAGATGAGATTTACGTCGGCGCCACATTTACCATCCCGACACGCCTCACAGGAGACCGCGTCCGCACCGTCGGAACGAGCCTCGACAAAGACACCCTGGGTACTGCGATCTCCGCGCGCGTAGACGTACCGTGGGCTGTGGATGCAGGTGTGGCCTATCGACTGGACAGTCGCTGGTATTTCGTGATCGACGGCTCGTACTCACCCTGGAGCTCCTTCTCGAGTACGGTGCCCTTCGCCGGTTTTGACCCTTCCGGGGCGAACCATATGCGTGATAGGATGCGGTTTTCGGCGGGTGCAGAGGTCATACCAGGCGGAAATGACCAGTTAGCGCCATTTTTGGCGCGAACTGCATATAGAATAGGAGGTTACATGGAACGCTCCTACGTGGATCCGACCTCCAATCATGAACTGATTACCTACGCCCTAACCGGCGGCCTCAGCTTGCCGGCGATCTTTTCTGGCACGCGTCTTGATTTAAATATGTCCGTAGGAACGAGAGGCACCGCTGAAGCAGGGCTTGTAAGGGACCTGTTCTACCGCTTCTCCGCCAGCGTAAACATTGGGGAACGCTGGTTTGAGCAGCGGCGACTACGGTAAGCGCGGCTTCAACTGCGGAAACCACGGCAATGCCCTCGTGTCTTATTTTAGCTTGATCGGAGGCACTGAAAACAAGGAGTCGGTTTGATGAAACACGCACCGCAATACATTCTCAGAGTAACAGGACTTGCGCTGCTGCTGGCCATGTTCATGGCTGGCCCGCTGCAGCCGGTTCTCGCCCAGGCTGAACAGGATCAGCCAAGCGAGCAGGAGATCGCAACGTACTATAGTCTCTATTACGAGGACTTCAAGAACGCCAATTATCAGGGCGCGCTGCCGAACCTCCGTTGGATCCTGGAGAATGCCCCGGGCTTCCCGCGGGATAACGACCGCAACTTCAAACGCGCAATCGAAGCCTATGAAGGCCTCGCAGAGGAGGACGCGTCTTACCTGGACTCTGCCATGGTCGTTTTTGAGGAGGTCGTTCCGACTCTGCGTGAAGCAGGCGTCGAGGTTGACGAGCAGAGCTGGCTGATCAACAAGGGCCGCTTCATACAAACGCATTCGGCTTACTTTAGCGACGCCCAGTCTCTTGCTGCCGAGGCGTATATGGAGGCTTACGAGCTTGATCCGGAAAATCTCGGCGCCTACTACGTCAACTATCTCGTCTCGGATTACAACTCCCGCAGCGACAAGCAGGCGACGCTTGATTTCATGGAGGAGGTCGAGCAGACGCATGGCGACGATCCGGAAGTAGTGGAGTATATCGCCCGTGTGCGTGACAGCCTCTTCGACACGCCGGAAGAGCGTATCGCATTCCTGGAGACGCAGCTTGATCGCAATCCTGAAGATGTTGAGATCATCAGTGAGCTGTTTGATCTCTACATGAGCACGGGCAACCGGCAGCAGGCCGGCGTGCTGAGTGAGCGTTTGCTCCAAGCACAGCCTACGGCGCGTTCCTATGAGATGATTGCCCGCATGAGGCTCGAAGATGGCCAGGCACAGGAGGCCTTCAACCTCTACGAGCGCGCGCTCGAGATGCCTGACGTCGAAGGACGCGAACGAGACATCTACTTCAACATGGGCATCGCCCAACAGCAGATGGGCCGCCTCTCGAATGCCCGGACGTACTTCCGACGCGCGCTTGACGTCGATCCCAACTTCGGCCAGGCGCTGATCGCCATCGGCGACCTCTACGTGACGCAGGTCGGTAACTGCGGCTCGTTCGAACGCGAGGACCGTGCGGTGTACTGGCTGGCGGTGGACTACTACGAGCGTGCTGCAAGCCGCGACTCGAACGTGGCTAACCAGGCGCGTCAAAAGGCTCGCTCCTACTCCAACTCCTTCCCTTCAATGGAAGACATCTTCTTCAAGGGATGGGACGTCGGCAGCAGCTACAACGTCAACTACGGCTGCTACTCGTGGATCGGCGAGACAACGACGGTCCGGCGACCGTAATCAGACCAGCTCGAGCAGTGCTTCCAGGGCCGGTGGCTTTCATGCCGCCGGCCCTTTTGCTTTGTGCAATTTGTGATGACTCAGCCGTCTTTCTTGTTATTGCAGACCGCGATGCCGAGTTTTCGCAGCGTTGTACACAATCGTGAGCACCCGCACATCCTTCAAAAATATCGATGTATATCGACGACGTTGTTGCACGCCAGGTTATCGACAGCCGTGGGAATCCGACCGTAGAGGTCGAAGTCACAACCGCTGAGGGCATTGTCGGTCGAGCCGCCGTTCCCAGCGGCGCTTCTACGGGGGAGCATGAGGCCGTCGAGCTTCGCGACGGCGACAAGAGCTTTTTCCTCGGAAAGAGCGTGCTCAAAGCCGTGGAGAACGTCAATGGCGAGATAGCCGATGAAATCGCGGGGATGAGCGTGCTGGATCAGGCAGAGCTCGATAACGCGCTCATCGACCTCGACGGTACTGCAAACAAGGCGCGCCTGGGAGCCAACGCCATCCTCGGCGTTTCGCTAGCCGCTGCCAAAGCAGCAGCTGCAACCACGGGCCTCCCCCTCTATCGCTACATCGGCGGGGCCAATGCGCGCGTGCTTCCCGTCCCGATGATGAACATCATCAACGGCGGCCGGCATGCCGACAATAGCGTCGACATGCAGGAATTCATGATCATGCCCGTCGGCGCCGAGACGTTTTCAGAAGGCTTGCGGATGGGTGTTGAGATCTTCCACAACCTGAAGTCGGTGCTCACCAAGCGCGGCTATGGCACCGCCGTTGGCGACGAAGGCGGATTTGCGCCGGACCTGAAGTCCAATGAAGAGGCGATCGAAGTCATTCTGGAGGCCATCGATAAGTCGGGTTACTCCGCTGAGCAAGACATCATGATTGCACTCGATCCGGCGATGAGCGAGATGTACCAGAACGGTTCGTATGTCTTCTGGAAGAGCGATCCGGATCGCAAGCGCTCGTCGGAGGAAATGGTTGATTTCTGGGCTTCCTGGATTGATCAGTATCCGATAATTTCGGTGGAGGACGCGCTCGACGAGAACGACTGGCATGGTTGGAAGCAGCTCACCGAACGGGTCGGTGATCGCGTACAACTCGTCGGCGACGACCTCTTCGTCACCAACACCGAACGCCTGGCACGCGGCATCGATGACGCGGCTGCGAACTCTATCCTCATCAAGCTGAACCAGATCGGTACGCTGACCGAGACGATGGAGACGATCGAGATGGCGCATAAGCATGGCTACACCGCCGTCATCAGCCACCGCTCGGGTGAGACGGAAGACACCACGATTGCTGATCTTGCCGTGGCTACAAATGCCGGGCAGATCAAAACCGGATCCTCAAGCCGCAGCGACCGCACGGCAAAGTACAATCAGCTGCTGAGGATCGAGGAGCAGCTCGGAGGCTCCGCCGTCTATCCCGGTCGCAGTGCGTTCCTCTTCTGATTGATGGGTCGAAACGCTCCAAAACGTCCTAAACGTTTACGGCGCGCCACCATCATTTTAGGTGGCGGCGCGCTCTTGGTGTGGCTCACGTTCTTCGACAGCCACAGCTTCTATAGACGTTCGACGTGGCATTATGAGCGTGCTGAGCTTGCAGCGGAGAACGCCGATCTACAGGCGCGCATCCAGCAAATCGAGGCATCGCTCGAGCGGGGGCTGACCGAGATGGATGTAGAGAGGATCGCCAGGGAGCAGTACGGCATGCGGCGAAGCGGCGAAACCGTATATCCTGAGCAACCTATCGAAGACGATCTGCCGTAGCAGCAGCGACCGACCGTCAATCGAGACACCGGTCGAAGCCAATGTTGCTAATCCGTCGTTCCAACGACCTGCTGCCGGAAAGCTACCTCACGACTTCCATCCTGATATGAAGCAGTTCGCCGTCGGAATCGATCTCGGAGGTACCAACCTCAAGGGTGCCCTCGTGGAACGAGAATCCGGCATCCTCCATAGAGATGCCTTCACGACGCCTGCGCTTGTCGGATCGGACGCGGTTCTTGATTCTATCGCCAATCTCGTTCGAAGCCTCGCGGCCCAGGCGCCCGAGCCGATCGTCGGCGTCGGCCTGGGTTCACCCGGCGCTATCAACTGGGATCGAACGACAGTCACGCGTCCGCCTAATTTTTCTGGATGGACGGTAGTTAACGTCGCCGAGGAGCTCAGGGCGCGCCTTAACGACCCCTCGCTTCCGGTTGTCGTTGAGAACGACGCCAATGTTGCAGCCCTCGGATCGGCGCAATACGGTGCGGGGCGTGCGTTCAACTCCTTCATCATGGTTACGCTCGGTACGGGTGTCGGCGGAGCCATCATCTATCAGAATCAGATCTTTCGAGGATCGACCGGCGGCGCGGGTGAAATCGGTCATATGACGATCGACTATGAAGGTCCGCTGGCGCGCTCGGGCGTTCAGGGTGCGATTGAGGCCTATCTCGGCCAGAACTTTCTGTCGCATTACGCTCGCCTGCGACTGCTCAACGAGCCGAAGAGCCTCATCCATGAACTTGCGGGGCACGAGCTCGCATCGCTAACGCCGCGCATGCTTCATCAGGCTGCGGAATCAGGTGATGACAATGCAGCCGACGTTCTTGCCTGGGCGGGGCACAAGCTGGGATGTGTCCTCGGATCGGCTGTTAATCTGCTGGACATCCGCAAAGTCGTCGTAGGCGGAGGTGTATCCGGAGCCGGTGATTTCATCCTCAAAGCAACTCGCGAGACATTGCCCCAATACGTCCTCCCCGCCTTGCACGAAGGCCTCGAAGTCGTTCTCGAAGATCGAGGCAACGACGCCGGCCTCGGCGGTGCCGCCTACCTGATTTTTCAGGCCCTCGCCAGGTAGAACCCGTCGCGCCGCGAATCATTCGACGGCTCAGCGGTACAAGGAGCAGCGCTGCCTGAATTCCCCTCGCACCATGCGGCTGCCGGCCCCGCTCGTCCTCCCTCTCCTCCTCGCCTGGCTGTATCCAGTGATCGCCACGGCGCAAGACGTCGCGCCTGCGCTTCCCGTACCCGTCGATACGGTGCAGGTCGATCAGGACACGCTTGTAGTTGATGAGCCGGATCTCGCTTTCGACCCACCCCCGGCGGCGAGACCTTCTCGGCCGGACGCACTTCAGGGGTCTGTGACGTTCAGCGCGAGAGATTCCATCGTTATCGTTCTCGGTGATGATGAGGAGGATCTGGCCTCGCTGTACGGCACGGCAAGCGTTGGCTATGGAGACGCGCGCCTCGACGCCTACACCATCGACTTGTTTTTCGAGCGGGATGAGATGCGTGCTCGAGGTCTGGAATCTGATAGTGGAACCGTCGGGATGCCGCAGTTTCAGCAGGGAAGTGAGAGCTTCTCCGGTGCCCGCCTCGCGTACAATATGCGCACCGAGCGTGGAAGGATCGAGGAGGCGCGGACCGCGATTGAGGAAGGATTCGTGCGGGCGCAGATCGTGACCATCACGGAAGACACGACCCTCTACCTGCGCCACGGCGTGTACACGACCTGCGATTGCATCGACGATCCATCCTATTCGCTTCGATCGGGAAAGATGAAGATCGTCGACCAGGAGTGGATCTACACGGGGCCGATCCAGCTTTACCTTTTCAACATCCCCACACCGCTGTGGCTGCCGTTCGGATTTCTGCCTGCCACCGAAGGGCGACGCAGCGGTCCGCTCCCGCCGCGCTATGGTGAGGATGACCGTGGCTTTTATCTCCGCGACTGGGGCTGGTACTGGGCGATCAGTGACTATATGGATCTCCAGGTCCAGGGTGGCCTCTGGTCACGCGGGAGCTGGTCGGTCCGGCCGATTTACCGTTACAGCAAACGCGGCGCCTTTAGCGGCAACCTCACGTTCGATTTCGTTCGCAACCGAAGCGGAGAGCGCCGTGATCCCGATTTCCAAGTGTTCGACACGGCGTCGCTCCGGTGGAATCACAACCAGACGCTCAACCCGACCGCGACGCTCAGCGGCGACGTCAACCTCTCCTCTACGAGCTACATGCGCACGATCTCCGAGCAATACGACGACCGTGTGCGCCAGTCGGTGTCATCGACCATCCGCTACAGCAAGCGTTGGCCCAACGCCGGGCGCTCGTTCAACATGAGCCTGACGCAGTCGCAGAATCTCGCCACCGGCAATGCCAACCTGACGCTTCCATCAGTCTCGTTCAGCCAGAGCTCGCGCAAGCCGTTTCAGCGATCAGCGGTCTCACCAGGTGGCGAGAGCTGGTTCGAACGCATCACGATGAGTTATTCCGGTCGGCTCGATAACCGCTTCGACTTCACGCCGCTGCCGGATTCCACGCGCGAAAGGCTCGGCGTCGAGGATGTGCAGTGGTACGATGCCCTCTTCTCCCCATCCGACTACCGGCTCGCCACGGGCCAGGAGACGCCATTCCGCCTCACCGCGACGCATTCCATTCCGATTTCCTCCAACTTCTCCATCAACAGGATTCCGGGAATAGCTCGGACGTTCCGCCTGAACGTGAGCCAGAACTTCAACTACACGGAGAACTGGTACACGGAATCCAACCGCAGGGAATTCGATGAAGAGCTCGGCCGTGTCATCTCGCAACGAGAAGCAGGATTTGTCGCGGTGCGCCGCTACAACGTAGGCGCATCGGCCAATACGACGTTCTATGGGATGTTTCCGATGAGTGTTGGCCGGTTCCAGGGTCTGAGGCATACGGTACGGCCGGCGGCATCCTTTTCGTTCTCGCCGGACTTCACGTCAGATTTCTGGGGATACACGCGCACCTACATCGATCAGGAAGGACGACAGGTACGCTACCCCATCGTGTCGGGAGTTTCCGGGAAGCAGCAGACGCTCTCTCTGCGAGTAGATAACGTGTTCGAGACGAAGGTCGTGTCTGTGGATGAAGATGGGGATGACCAGTCGCGCACGTTCAAGCTGCTGGACGTGAACCTCAGTTCGGCATACAACTTTGCTGCGGATTCGCTGAGGATGTCGCCGATCAATATCAACGCCCGCACGCGCATTCTCGATCAGGTGGATGTGCGGATGGACGCTTCGTACTCACCCTACTGGCGCGATCCGATCACGGGGCGCGAGCAGGCGCAATACATCTTCAACGAGCGCCCCTGGTGGCCGCTTCGGATGACGCGCGTTTCGGCATCGCTCAATACATCGTTCCGAAGCGACTCTCGCGGGGCGAGCCGACCGTTCGAATCGGCGCGTGTGCAGCCTGGTGATATGATGGGGGCCGCTGCAGGGCTCGACGGAATGGCACCGGGAGGCGCCTACCGAGGTGGTGATCTCCTCTCCGGGGTGCGCTACGCGGATTTCGCAATCCCGTGGTCGCTCGATCTAGACATGAACTTTAGCATATCCCGCCTGGGTACGAGCTCCACGCGCCGCGCAATCATGAATGCGCGTTTCGACTTCAATCTGACGCCTAACTGGAAGGTGCAGGGTCGAACAGGATATGATCTCATTCAGGAGGAGGTCGTGCTCACCAACCTAGTTGTGATGAGGGACTTCGAGTGCTGGCAGCTTTCGCTCAACTGGACACCGTTCGGACCTTACCAGTCGTGGGGCTTCGACCTCCACGTCAAGAGCGGGCACCTGCGAGATATCCTGCGCCTAAGGCAGCCTCGACAGGACGTTCGTGGTCGCTTCGGCGGACGCCTCAGCGGCGCGATCTGATGCAACACGGAACCAGATTACGATGCGGCTTATTTAATGCCCCTTTGCCGCACAATCGCGCTCTATTTCAGCACCTCGCCCGCATGTCCCAGAGTCCGTCATCGATCAGTTCGGCGCTGCGTCGCGCGATGCACCGGCTCACGGGCAGCGATTCCGATCAGGGATACAAGACGCGGCGTGATCGCGTCATCGCACGGCGGCTTCAGGAAACATTCGATCGTGATCTGGAGCTAACGCGTGTTGCCGGGCTGCATTTGTTCGTTCAGAACAGTGTGGTGACGCTCTACGGGACAGTCCGACACGAACTCGATCGTGAGCTTATCACCTCGATCGCTCAAAAGGTGCCGGGAGTTAAGGACGTCGTTGGGCATCTTCAGGTCGTAGATGCCGAAGGTGGCAAGATCGACCCGAATCCGAATACGCGCGGCTGATCAGGCCTTGCGCATCCACGCATTTTGCACGCGTTTGAAGCCGAGGTGCGCGTAGAATCCGGATGAGATGTCGGAATCGCGCAAGACGAGTTCCGTGCCCTTGCAGCGTTCCAGGACCTCATCGATGAGTGCGCGGCCGATGCCCAGGCGCTGGACGTCCGGTTCAACCGCCAGATCACACAGGTAGCTGTACATCACCTGATCCGACAGCACTCGGGCGATGCCTACAAGGTGGTCGCCGTACCAGGCGGTCAGCACCATCGAAGCGCTCTCGAACATCGACCAGACGCGCTCCGCATTTCCGACGGTCCGATGCAGCGGTGCGCGCCGATAGAGCGTCACGATGCGTTCGGGAGTGAGACCGTCGAGGCCCTCCCGGATCTGAAAATCGCGAAGCTTGACGTCCGTCATGTTGCTCATCCTGGTTGATGCCATATGAGGTGATGCCTGCCACGCCGGGCTATGCAATGCCCACAGCTATATAATAAGAAGCGGGTACGAATCATTCGTTCGCACCCGCCCTTGTGCAAAATGGACGATGGAAAGAGGCTAAACCACCGCTTCGGCGCCGCGTCCGAGCGCACCGGTCACTTTCTCGGCGGCTTCCTTTAAAAGGATGGCGGTGTCGATCTCCAGCCCGCTTTCTTCCAGAATCTGCTTCCCTTCCTCTGCATTAGTGCCCTGCAGACGGACAATCAGCGGGACGTTGATATCGACCTTCTTCGCCGCCTCAACAATTCCTGTTGCCACACGATCACAGCGAACGATGCCGCCGAAGATATTGACGAGGATCGCCTCGACGTTGGGGTCTTTCAGGATGATGCGGAAGCCGGCCTCGACCGTCTGGGCGTTCGCGCCGCCACCCACGTCGAGAAAGTTGGCCGGTTCTCCCCCTGCAATCTTGATGATGTCCATCGTGGCCATCGCGAGGCCGGCACCGTTGACCATGCAGCCAACGTTTCCATCAAGCTTGATGTAGTTCAGGCCGTGCTCACTGGCTTCTACCTCGAGCGGATCCTCCTCATGGATGTCCCGCAGCTCACCGACCTCCTTCTGCCGGAAGAGCGCATTCTCATCGATGGTGATCTTCGCATCAACCGCAACGACATCGCCTCCTTCCGTCAAAACGAGCGGGTTGATTTCGGCGAGGGAGCTATCGGCTTCCACGTAAGCGCGGTACAGTGCGGAGACGAAGCGCACCGCCTTCTTAAAGGCATCGCCGGTGAACCCCAGCGCGAAGGCGATCTGGCGCGCCTGGTAGCCTTGTAACCCGATCCCCGGATCGACCCAGACCTTGTGGATCTTCTCCGGCGTCTCCTCGGCTACGGTCTCTATCTCGACACCGCCCTCGGTAGAGGCCATTATTACGTTCATGCTCTTCTGGCGGTCGAGCGTGACGCCGAGATAAAACTCCTTCGCGATATCGACGGCATCCGCAATCAGAACGGAGCGCACCTTCTGACCTTCAGGGCCGGTCTGATGCGTGACGAGGTTCATCCCCAATATCTGCTCCGCCTTCTCACGCACCTCATCGGTACTGTGGGCAAGCTTCACGCCTCCGCCTTTTCCACGTCCTCCAGCATGAATCTGAGCCTTCACGACCCACATATTGCTACCGGCCTGTGCCAGCTTCTCCGCGGCGGCTACCGCCTCATCGACGGATCGGGCAACATAACCCGGCTGCACGGCCACACCGTACTTTTCAAGAAGATCTTTGGCCTGGTATTCGTGAAGCTTCATGATATCTGCAGGTTGAGTATGGGCTCGGGTCGATCGATCAAACTACGCCACCAGCGCCGACTTATTCCACAGGAAGCAGTCCAGCCCATGCGCCCGCAGCCATGTTCGCGGGATCTTAAACCCCTTCCTGCGTATGTGTCAACAATGTCATAATTGAGTATTTGCCAACCGCGTGAAGCGATTCGACTGGTACATCGTACGGCGCCTCTTGACGGCCTATGCCACGCTCATTGGCATCCTGATCGTCTTCTTCATTGTGGTCCACTACTCGGAGCACATGGATGATTTTCACGATCGGAGCGCATCCACGAGTGACGTATTCCTGACCTACTATCCGAGCCTGATCCCCGAGATCATCCGCCTGGTGTCTCCGCTGGCGCTCTTCCTCGGAGCAATCTTCCTGACGGGAAGGCTTGCGCAGTCGCTTCAACTCGTCGCGCTGCAGAGTAGTGGCGTGTCGCTGTATCGAATCATGCGCCCTTACGCGATAGTCGGGCTCGTGATAACCGGGTTCATCTTCTGGTTCAACGGGTGGGTCGTGCCGCAGACGAACCGCACCGTGCTCGCCTTCGAGCAGCAATACCTGAAGGATCAGGTCCGAACCGTCGCCACGACGGACATTCACCGCCAAAACCGCCCCGGCAGCATTCTCACGGTCTCCTACTACGACCGCGCCGGTGAGGTGGCGCACCGAGTCTCGCTGCAGGAATTCGATGGTAGCAATTCCATGTCGCGCCGGATCGATTCGCCACGCATGGAATGGGTGGATTCGCTCTCGGTCTGGCGGCTTCGCGAGCCTGTCATTCGGACGTTCGGCGAGAA
>CAZKDQ010000010.1:0-15736 GCA_964551345.1 uncultured Rhodothermales bacterium | reverse complement strand
CCCTTCGGCTATTCGGGAGAGCTTTCGCCGGCTGCAACCGCGTGGCTTCCCCATGTGGTATTCGCCCTGGTTGCGGCGGTGATGCTGTTGAAAGTGAGGAAGTAGCGGCGGCTCAGGCGCGTCCTTCCGGGCCGCCAAACTGGATGGGCTGCCCCGGAGGCGTCCGCTCGACGATCTCGCCGTGCGCCTGCTCGTAACGCTCGATGTTCTCCGCAAGCGCGCCGAGAAGACGCTTCGCGTGTTGAGGCGTAACGATGATGCGGCTCTTGACGCGCGCTTTGGGAACGCCGGGCATCACGCGTATGAAATCCAGGATGAACTCTTCGGGTGAGTGAGAGATCATCACGAGGTTCGAGTAAACGCCCTCGGCAACGCCTTCGCCCAGTTCTATGTTGATTTGATTCTGATTCTGCGGATTCTGATCCATAAACTTATTCTTTCCTGATGTCAGGTACGGTTCCCGTTGCGGGTGTTCTGCGCCAGTGCCGTGATCACGTCGCTCTTGGTGAGGATGTCGAGCCGACCATCGGCATCCGCCTCAACCAGCACGGCGCTGTAGTCGTCAAGATACGACGACAGGTTCTCCAGATGCAGTGATCGCGAAACTGTCGGAAGCGGCGGCCCCATGACCTCGCGCACAACCTCCTGGCGGGCATCGGGATGCTCGATCATCCGGCTCAAGATGGAGGACTCCGTCAGGCTGCCGACAACCTCTTCCCCATCGATGACCGGCATCTGCGAAATCGAACCATCCGCCATTCGAGAGATTGCGTCTCCGAGCGAGTCAGTTGGGTTCATCGCGATGAGGCGCACCGGCTCCCGGCGCCGTCGCAAGATGTCATTCACCGTGATCGACGTGCGATGTTCGATGAATCCATGATCGCGCATCCACCGGTCGCTGTACGTCTTCGACAGGTACCGGAATCCCGAATCCGGAAGCAAGATCACGATCACATCCTCCGATGAAAGCTCATCGCGATGCTCTTCCATCCACTGATGCGCCCCCGCCACAACCATCCCACTGGACTGCCCGACGAACAGCCCTTCCTCCGAGGCCAGCTTGCGCGTCATCACCATCGCATCGCGATCCGTCACGCGCACATAATCATCGACGATTCCGAAATCCATGTTCTTCGCCAGGATGTCCTCCCCCACCCCTTCCGTCAGGTACGGATAGATCTCCTTCTCGTCGAACTCGCCGGTGTGGAAGTACTTGTAGTAGACTGAGCCGTAGGGGTCGACGCCGATCGTGCGTAGATCCTCCCGCTGCTCCTTCAGATAGCGCGTGCAGCCGGAGATGGTACCGCCAGTTCCGGCGCCCGCGATGAAGTGCGAGATGCGCCCATCCGTCTGCTCCCACAATTCCGGGCCGGTTGTTCGGTAGTGCGCTTCGGTGTTGGCGGGGTTATCGTACTGGTTCAGATAGACTGAATTAGGGATCTCGGTCGCGAGCCGGCGGGCGACGGAGTAATAGGAGCGCGGGTCGTCCGGCTCCACGTTCGTTGGACAGACGATGACTTCTGCACCCAGCGCGCGCAGCACGTCGATCTTTTCCTGGCTCTGCTTGTCGGTCGTCGTGAAAATGCACCGGTAGCCTTTCGCGATTGCCACGAGTGCAAGGCCGGCTCCGGTATTTCCACTCGTTCCTTCGATGATCGTCCCGCCCGGCTTGAGTTCGCCGCTTTCTTCGGCACGCTCGATCATCGCCAGCCCGATGCGATCCTTGACTGAGCCGCCCGGATTGAAGAACTCCACTTTCGTTAGCACGATCGCCGGGAACGACTCAAACAGATGGTTCAGCCGAACGAGCGGCGTATTGCCGATCGTGCTCAGCACGTTGTTATGCCACATACGATGTCTTTCGTTTGATATATCTTAAGATTCCGCCGCAGCCACCCATCGTCGGAAGGATCAGAGTTTATGGAATTCCCGCTTGCCCGTTCAGGTGCTGAGCCACTTCCTCATGTGGAGCCTGAGTTGCTGATGGCGTCGTTCTCGAACGACGGCTCGCCTTCCTTCCGCAACGACTTCTGGAAGCGCATCCTCGGAGACTTGCCCGAACCGTGGATCCAGCTTGCTGAAGATGAACGCGAGCGTGCGGCAGGTTTCGTTACTGATGCGGCGCGCGGCCTCCTCTTCACCAACGAATTCTTCCTCCTGCCCGATGCGGCCGACGAGCCGTTGCCACTACTGCTGAATTTCCTTCCGGTTCACGCGAAGGTCAATGACCAGGCAAAGGTGACGGCCGTCATGGTGACGGGTGAAGTGCTGCGCGAACCCGATACATGGATGCAGAACCAGACCCAGCGCAACCGGATCGAGACGCTGGGGCGGATGACGATGGGCATCGTCCACGACTTCAACAACCTGCTCAGCGGCATCCTTGGATACACGGAGCTTCTGAAGGCATCCGGTGAGGAGAACGAGCCGATCGCCACGCAGCGTGAGTACCTCGAGACGATCGAGCGGGCTGCCCTTGACGGCGCCGCGCTCATCCGCAAGATCCAGCAATACATTCGGCGCGAGCAGCAGACTCAGTTTGAGCCCATCGACCTTTGCGGGCTGATCCAGGAATGTGTCTCGCTCACTCGGCCGTACTGGTTCAACGAGCCGCGGCGAAAGGGCATCGCCATCGAAGTAGACCTTCAGCTCAACGAGATTCCGCTGATCCCGGGATCCGGCACCGAGTTACGTGAGGTCTTCATCAACCTCATCCTGAATGCGGTTCAAGCCATGCCCGAGGGCGGCCGCGTAGACATCGAGACGCATGTAAGCGGCGACGGCACGGTGCATGTCGACGTCTCGGATACGGGAAGCGGCATGCCGGCGCATGTGCGTGATCGAATCTTCGAGCCGCTCTTCACCACGAAAGGTGCCAAAGGCTCAGGTATGGGACTCGCCGTCAGCTATGGCATCGTTCAGGAGCATGAAGGACAAATTGAGGTGACGTCCGAGCCGGGCCGCGGAACGCACTTCAAGCTGAGCTTTCCCACGGCGGGTGCCGCGTCGGCAACGACGGCAGCCGATGAACCCGAGGCTCCGGCGGCTCCGGCACGCGTGCTTGTCGTTGATGATGAGCCGATGGTTCGCTCGCTACTGACAAAGCTGCTGTCAAGGCGCGGCCATGAAGTCGTAGCCGTGCCATCGGGTCCGGCCGCGCTCGATCTGCTCGTGGAGGATCATGAGGACATCGACGTGATGTTCACCGATCACGGGATGCCCGAGATGAACGGGCGTCAACTTGCCGAGCGTGTCCGAGGATTGTACCCATCACTTCCGATAGTACTTCTTACTGGTGACACGGAGGTCGGCGGCTCCGACGAGATCGTCGACATCGTGCTCGGAAAGCCGTTTAAATTGACCCAGCTCGATGCCGCCATCCGGGACCTTCTCGACCAGAACTCGTCCTGACAGCCTGTCAGTAGCTCGCTGTTGGCTTGCTTTTTGGACCCTCGTCACACCCTGCACGCACGCGCGCAGGCTTATTTCGACTGACGCCATATAACATATCATACGCCAACAGTGCTATTCTATCCCGAACAGTTTCTGAGCGACGAGAATCCGGAACAGAGCATTCCGCTTCCGACTCCCGATGAGGAGAAGGAGATGAGCATGGCGGACATACCGGAGACGTTGCCCGTGCTGGCGCTTCGCAACACGGTCCTCTTCCCCGGCGTCGTGCTTCCGATAACCGTTGGGCGCGATGCCTCACTGCGCCTCGTAAAAGACGCCTTCAACGATGACGGCCTTATCGGCGTCATGGCCCAGCGCAATCCTGATCTTGAGAATCCGGAATCTGATGACCTGTACGAAGTAGGTACGGTCGCATCGATCCTGAAGCTCATCAAGATGCCCGATGGATCGAAGTCGATCGTCATCCAGGGCAAGCGGCGTTTCCGCGCGCTCGATTACGTGCAGACCGATCCGTACTTCATCGCCGATGTCGCTCCTCTCGAGGAAGACGATCCGGTGGCGGAAGACAACATCGAGCTCCAGGCGCATATACGATCCATCAAAGAGCTCGCGGTGCAGATCGTTAACATGTCGCCGAACCTGCCGAGTGAGGCGGCTTACGCGATCCAGAACATCGAATCGCCGGCTTTCCTGATTCACTTCATCGCCTCAAACCTGCAGGTAGAGGTTGAGGAAAAGCAGAATCTGCTTGAGACGCTGCCGATCGTCAAGCGGGCGGATCTGGTGATGAACCTGCTCAACCGGGAGCTCCAGGTGCTGCAGCTTTCGGAGGAGATCCGGTCGCGCGTTAAGACGGATGTGGATCAGCAGCAGCGCGAATACCTGCTTCGCCAGCAGATGAAGGCGATTCAGGAGGAGCTTGGGGAAGGTGAGTTCGGAGGTGCAGAGGTCGGCGAGCTGCGCGAGAAGGCGGAGAAGAAGGATCTTCCGGAGCATGTGCAGAAGGCGCTCAATAAGGAGTTCGACCGCCTCTCACGCACTAACCCGGCCGCGCCTGACTATGCCCTCACGCGAAATTATGTCGACTGGATCCTAGACCTGCCGTGGCAGGAGTACTCAGAGGACCACCTCGATCTCAAGCGCAGCGACGAGATCCTTGACGAGGACCACTTCGGACTCGAACAGGTCAAGAAGCGCATCCTCGAGCACCTTGCGGTTCTGAAGCTCAAAGGCGACATGAAGGCGCCCATTCTTTGCTTCTACGGCCCGCCGGGAGTCGGCAAGACGAGTCTCGGAAAGAGTATCGCACGGGCGATGGGTCGCGAGTTCGTGCGCATGAGCCTCGGTGGCGTTCGAGATGAAGCCGAGATCCGCGGGCACCGCCGCACGTACGTGGGCGCGCTCCCGGGCCGCGTCATCCAGGGCATGAAGAAGGCTGGAACGGCAAACCCGGTCTTCATGCTCGACGAGGTGGACAAGCTCGGCGCCGACTTCCGAGGCGATCCATCGAGCGCCCTTCTCGAAGTACTGGATCCTGAGCAGAACAACGCCTTCAACGATCACTACCTCGAGCTGGATTACGACCTGTCGAAGGTGCTTTTCATCGCGACGGCGAATTATCTCGAGTTGATTCCGGCGCCGCTTCGCGACCGCATGGAGGTCATCGAGATCAACGGCTACACGCAGGATGAGAAGCTGCAGATCGCTCGCCAGTACCTCGTGCCGCGGCAAATCGAGCGGAATGGGCTGACGGAGGATCAGTTTTCCATCACCGATGACGCGTTGAACCTGCTCATCGACGGCTATACGCGGGAATCGGGTGTGCGTCAGCTCGAACGTATGATCGGATCGGTTGCGCGTGGCGTGGCGAAGAAGGTCGCGCTTGAAGAGATCACCAAAGACGAAGTGGATGCTGATCAGATCGAGGATCTCGTCGGCGCGCGCAAGTTCTTTTCGGACATCGCTGAGCGAACGGAGGTGCCCGGCGTGGCAACGGGCCTTGCATGGACGCCTGCCGGAGGCGATATCCTCTTCGTCGAGGCATCCATCTCTCGCGGCAGCGGCCGGCTGATTCTGACCGGGCAGCTCGGCGACGTGATGAAGGAATCCGCACAGGCGGCCTTCTCATACGTCAAGGCGCATGCCGAGGAGCTCTCGATCCCGAACGACGCGTTTCGATACTGGGACCTCCACGTTCACGTGCCTGCCGGTGCCGTTCCGAAAGACGGCCCGTCGGCCGGCGTGGCAATGCTGTCGTCGATGATCTCGATCTACACGCAGCGCCGCATCAAGCACAATGTGGCGATGACCGGAGAGATCACGCTGCGCGGGCTCGTCCTGCCCGTTGGCGGAATCAAGGAGAAGGTGCTGGCCGCGAAGCGTGCCGGCATCGACCTCGTGCTGCTTCCCGAGAAAAATGAGAAGGACGTAAAGGAAGTCAAGGACGAGGCGCTCGAGGGGGTCGAGGTCCAGTACGTCAAGCGGATGGAGCAGGTCTCGGACGCCGTGCTCGAGAGCGAACCGGAAATTGACCCGATGGAGTTATTCCGGATTCCCGACGAGGAGAAAAACCGCACGCCGCGGAACAGCGAGCCTGCTGTCGAAGGCGCTGTTATCAACTAAAAAAGCAAGGGCGGCCGCGTTGCGGTCGCCCTTTTCGTTTTTATCACCTGATGTAGATCAGCGCGAGCGGTGCGTCGATTTTCGGCTCGGCTCGACGCGTTCCTCTATGATGCGCGCATCGTCCACGTTGGGATCCGCTCCCTCGCGGAAGGCGCGTTCAGCCTCGGCATAAACATCCGCCACCTTGTCGATTGTCGTGTCGATGGCATGGGCCGCGAGACGAACAACGGCGCCCCCGGTGTAGACGGCTTTGCCGAACAGGTTCAGGCGCTTGAACTCGATGATCCGCTCAGGCTCCTTGTTCATGGCGCATCGGAGGTCGTGGATCCGTTGTCGGGCCCGGGCGTCGACGAGCGACCCGAATCTTCGGCGTCCTCACGCCGCTCCCGCTCCCGCTCGGCTGCCTCAAACGTTTTCTCAAGCGAGTCGGCGACGACCTTACTGACTTCCTCCAGCCCGCGCGCGAGCGTCGAGACAGTGGACTCAAGCAAAAAAACCGCCTTATCTTCAAGCCTCATATCGTCGAACTGACGACGCGCTTCCCGATACTGCTCGCTATGCTGCCCTTTCTGCTCTGTCATAATCCGAACGTAATGTTGCCTGACGGCAGATTGATACCTCTGGAAACCTCGGGCGTAGACGGGTTTTTTCGTCGCAAGTTTCAGATGGTGAGCGGGAGCCGGTCACGGAATCGATGAGCTGAGTATGGAGGAGCGCGGAGCGGAAAACGCTGAAGAGCAGTACCTGGAAGGAACCGTCATTCGTTCGACGGGAAGCTGGTACGACGTGCGGTGCGGCGATCGGACGGTGCCATCGAAGGTGCGCGGTAAGTTTCGATTGGAAGACACCGACACCACGAACCCCGTTGCCGTCGGTGATGAGGTGACGGTACGCATCAATGACGACGGATCGGGCTTCATAACCGAGATCCACGAGCGAACCAACCGACTCGTACGCCGCGCCGCCGGACGACGCGTGGGGCGCGAGCATGTGATCGTGTCGAATGTCGACATGGTCTGGGCCGTTCAATCGGTGAACCTGCCGCGCCTGAACCCGGGTTTCATCGACCGCATTCTGGTTGTTGCAGGTCGCAATGATCTGCCCGCCGGCGTCCTCATCAACAAAATGGATCTGGTGACCGAGGATACCGCGCCGGATGATGTCGTCGATCTTTACCGCGAGCTTGGCTATCCCGTCCTGCTCATGAGCGCCGAGACTGGAGAAGGTGTGGACCAGCTTCTCGCTGAAACGGCGCAGCGTACGACAGTTCTCGTCGGCCAATCGGGTACCGGGAAGTCGACGTTGCTTAATGTACTCGACCCTGACCTGGACGTCCGCACCGGCGAGGTGAGCGAGCGAACGAAGAAAGGCCGGCACACGACGACGAACGTCACGCTATACCCGCTTTCCAACGGCGGCTTCATCGTCGACACACCGGGCGTGAGGGAATTCGGCGTTCTTGATTTCGAGCCACTCGATCTCGCGCACTACTTCGTCGAGTTCGTGCCCTTCATCCATCAGTGCCGTTTCCCCAACTGCACGCATGACCATGAGCCGGGCTGTGCCATTGTGGAGGCGGTCGAACGAGGAGACATCACAGAAATCCGCTACCGCAGTTACCTCAACATCCTGGACTCGCTGCACCTCGGAGAACGGGATGTCGGCCGGTGATTTCGATCAGGATTTCTTGCGCCGCCCTCCTTTCTTCTTCCCCTTTTTCTCGCGTTCAACAAGCAAGTCCACGGCCACCGGCATCGTGACGTCCTCGGGCTCCATTCCCTTCGGTAGGGACGCGTTTGTTTTCTTGTGTTTGACGTAGGGGCCATAACGTCCTGCCCAGACTTCGACGGGTTCACCACTTTCGGGATGCTCGCCGAGTTCGCGTAGAGGCTTGTTCTTGCGCTCCTTCTCAGCGAGAAGTTCGAGTGCGCGGTCGAGGCCGACCGTGAGCACGTCGTCATCCTTCTTCAGCGAGGCGTAGACCGATCCGTGCTGCACGTAAGGGCCGTACCGACCGATGTTCGCTTTAATTGGCTTGCCGCTCTCGGGATGTGATCCCAGGTCGCGCGGGAGGTTCAACAGATCAATTGCCAGCGGAAGCGTAGCCTCGGTCTTCGCCATTCCCTTCGGCAGCGACTGACGCTTCGGCTTGGGCTTGCTGTCATCCTCACCAAGCTGCACGTATGGACCGTAGGGCCCGTCCTTCAGGAAGATCGGAAGGTCGTGTTCGGGATGCACGCCGAGCAGCTCGTCCTCAGCGGTCGAGGCCTCAATGATTTCCTGGAGCGTCTCCATTGTGACATCACCCGGAAGAAGCTCCTCTGGCAGGGACGCCCGGACCGACTCGCCGTCCTCTTGCGTTTCCACGTATGGACCGTACTGACCCACCCGCACCACGTATCCGTTCCACTTCGGCGAGTGGATCGTCGAGATTTCCTTCGGATCGATCTTCTTCTTCGACTGCTGAATGGGCGTTTGGAGTCCTGACTGGTAAAACTCTTTTAGATACGGTTTCGACTCCTGTTCTCCCGCCGCGATGTCGTCAAGAACCCTTTCCATCCCCGCTGTAAACCCCACGTCTACGAGCTGCTCGAACTGCACTTCAAGGAGGTTGTTAACGGCGAAGGCGGTAAAGGTCGGAGCGAGCTGCGAGCCAACGCGCTTCACGTATCGGCGACTGATGATCGTGTCGATGATCGTCGCATAGGTGCTCGGACGGCCGATACCCTCATTTTCGAGGGTCTTGATAAGCGTCGCCTCAGTGTATCGTGCCGGCGGACGCGTCTCGTGGCCATTGGCATCAACGGACTTACAATCCGGCCGATCACCTTCAGCCATCTCCGGAAGCGGGGCCTCCCGGTTCTCGAGCGCCGCGTCCGGATCATCGGTCCCTTCCACGTATGCACGGAAGAAGCCCGGAAAGTCGATGCTCCTGCCGGATGCGCGGAAGGCAGCGACATCCTCAGCTTCACCCGCTTCGATCTGCACAGTAACGAGCCGCAGACGCGCCTCCGCCATCTGGCTCGCGATCGTCCGGCTCCAGATCAGGTCATAGAGTCTGGCATCGATGCCCGAGAGCCCGAGTTCCTTCGCCGTCTTCATCTCGGTGCCGGCAGGACGGATGGCTTCGTGTGCTTCCTGCGCATTACGAACCTTGCCGCTATAACGTCGAACGCCGTCGCTCAGATACTTCTTTCCGTAGCGCTTTTCGACCGCACTGCGGCTCGCGGCCAGAGCCTCCTTCGAAAGGTTCGGAGAGTCCGTACGCATATATGTGATGAAGCCCTGCTCGTAAAGCCTCTGAGCGGAACGCATCGTGTCTCGCGCGGAAAGATTCAGCTTCCGGCTTCCCTCCTGTTGCAATGTGGAGGTGATGAACGGCGGCGCCGGCGAACGGGTGGCGATGCGCTCGTTGACGTTGGAAACCCGCCACGGCGCATCCGGCAGCCGCGCCGCGAGTGAGCCTGCCTCCTCCTCCGACAAAAGCAGCACATCCTTCCCTGCCGAGAGGTTCGGCTTGAGCTTGCCCGTGTCATCATCAAAATCAGAACCCGTAGCGAGGCGGATGCCTCGGTAATGCGTCATCACGGCATCAAAACCTTCGCCCTTCTGCTCGAGGCGGGCTTTGAGATCCCAGTAGGATGCCGGCACGAACGCCATGCGTTCCTTCTCCCGCTGCACCAGCAGCCGGACGGCCACGCTCTGCACACGTCCGGCGCTGAGGCCTTTCGAGATCACCTTCCAGAGCATCGGCGAAATCGTGTAGCCGACTAACCGGTCGAGTATGCGCCGCGTCTCCTGGGCTTCCACCAGATCATGATCGATCTCGCGCGTGTTCTGCAGCGCTTCTTCGATGGCTTCACGCGTGATCTCGTGAAAGACCATGCGGCGCACCGGCACATCCGGCTGGAGCACTTCAAGCAGATGCCAGCCGATTGATTCCCCTTCACGGTCTTCGTCAGTGGCGATGTAGAGCTCATCGGCTGACTTAAGCGCCTTCTTGAGCTGGCGCACAACCTTCTGCTTATCCCCCGGCACGATGTAGAGCGGCTCGAAGTCATCCTCGACATTCACGCCCAGCGACGCCCATCGCTGCCCGCGCATCTCATCCGGTACTTCCTTGGCAGACGACGGCAGATCTCGGACATGGCCCATGCTGGCTTCTATCTCAAAGTCGCCGTTCAGGTAACCTCGGATCGTTCGGGCTTTGGTGGGCGACTCTACTACGACCAGTCTCTTCATCGACATCGATTATTCTATTTACAGCTAAAATGGGCGGCTTCGCCTCGCGCGTATACAATTTAGGGCGCAGCCGGCCGACACATGCAAGAAGAGTCGCACCATCGGCACTGCGAGGCGTTCCCGGAGCACGGCTTATTCTTTCGATTCTTGCTGCCTTATACCCCGGCTGCGCCGATCCACCGCAGTGCGAAGCGTGGAATCCACTACACGCGAATCAGCTGCTGAAATCCCCTCTGCGACGGCCGCGCGGACCCTCGTAATATGCATGTTACCATGCAGCAGACAAAGATGCCGCTGGTTTCCTTATGGCCCCCACAGCTTCTGATTCAATTGTTCTGCCATTATCCACCTCGTTGCCATGCCTCAAGTACTCGATAAAATGGTCTACCTCTTCGGCGACGGCAAAGCCGAAGGTGATAAAGGAATGAAAGCAATCCTGGGTGGAAAGGGAGCCAACCTCTGCGAGATGAGCGCGATCGGGCTGCCGGTTCCTCCGGGGTTCACCATCACGACAGAAACCTGCCGGTTCTATAGCGAGAATGGCCGCACCTGGCCCGACGACCTCGAAGAACGTGTGCGGGCGGGCGTGCAGCATCTGGAGAAGGTGATGGGGGCTAATTTTGGGGATGCCGACAATCCCTTGCTCGTTTCGGTTCGTAGCGGCGCGGCGCAGTCGATGCCGGGAATGATGGATACGGTGCTGAACCTTGGCATCAACGATGATGTGGTTGAAGGTCTCATCCGCAAGACGCAGAACGAGCGCTTTGCCTGCGATGCCTATCGACGCTTCATCGATATGTTCGGGAATGTGGTGATGGGCGTTCATCACGAGCATTTTGAAGAGGCGCTGGAAGCGCTGAAGCAAGTGCGCGGCGTGGAGAACGATGTCGACCTGAGCGCGGACGATCTTCGCGAACTCGTCGACCAGTACAAGGCGATTTACCGGAAACAGACGGGCTATATGTTTCCGAGCGATCCCTACGAACAGCTCGTCTTCGCCATCAACGCGGTTTTTGAATCGTGGGATAGCGACCGCGCGCGCAAGTACCGCCGGATCAACCGAATCACGGGGCTCATCGGCACCGCGGTGAACGTGCAGGCGATGGTCTTCGGAAACATGGGATCGAACAGCGGAACCGGCGTCTGCTTCACGCGCAACCCTGCAACGGGTGAGAACAAGCTCTACGGCGAGTTTCTGGTTGATGCGCAGGGGGAAGACGTCGTTGCGGGGATCCGCACGCCGGAAGACATCCAGCAGATGGCGGATAAGTTTCCGCAGGCCTTCCGCCAGCTCGTCGAAACGGTGAACCGGCTGGAGAATCACTACAAGAACATGCAGGACATCGAGTTTACCGTTCAGGACGGTCGGCTC
Organism: uncultured Rhodothermales bacterium; assembly: GCA_964551345.1. GTDB lineage: Bacteria > Bacteroidota > Rhodothermia > Rhodothermales > CAZKDQ01 > CAZKDQ01. Next base: position 4,086 of record CAZKDQ010000010.1, on the reverse strand, counting down.
TTCATCCTGCAGACTCGCAACGGCAAGCGAACGGGCACGGCGGCCGTTCGGATCGCGGTTGACATGGTGAACGAAGGCCTCGTCGATCGCAAGGCGGCTGTTCGGGATCTCGTTGAGCCGCGGCACCTCGACCAGCTGCTCCACCCGCGCTTCCGCGATGAGGCCGCGTACGACGGCGACGTCATCGGGCGCGGCTTGCCTGCGTCACCGGGCGCGGCTGTCGGTCAGGTGGTCTTCAGTGCGGATGATGCCGAAGCCGCTCATGCCGACGGTAAGCAGGTACTTCTGGTGCGCATCGAAACAAGTCCGGAAGATGTTGGCGGGATGGATGCCGCCGCTGGAATTTTGACCTCGCGCGGCGGGATGACGAGCCACGCCGCAGTCGTGGCGCGAGGTTGGGGCAAGCCGTGCGTCGCCGGATGCGATGACATCATCATCAACTACAAAACGCGCTCGTTCACCAACGGACGCGTCACGGTGAAGAAGGGCGACTGGGTCTCGATCAACGGCTCCACCGGCGAGGTAATACTCGGTGCGCAGGAGCTTGTCGAGCCGGAGCTCAGCGGCGACTTCGCTAAGTTCATGACGTGGGTGGATGAGTTCCGGGACCTCAAGGTCCGCACGAATGCGGACACACCGGCCGATGCAGCCAAGGCACTCGAATTCGGAGCGCAGGGAATCGGTCTCTGCCGTACTGAGCACATGTTCTTCGAAGGCGATCGCATTCGAAGTGTTCGGAAGATGATCCTGGCGGGATCACAGGCAGAACGACGCGCAGCCCTCGACGAGCTTCTTCCATATCAGAAGGAAGACTTCGTAGGGATTTTCCGCGCGATGAAGGGTCTTCCCGTCACGATCCGCCTGCTCGATCCTCCTCTGCACGAGTTCCTTCCGCACGACGAAGCTGGGCAGAAGGAGATGGCCGAGAACTTGAACGTTTCGCTCGATGAGATCCGGGCAAAGGTGGCGGCACTGGCGGAGTTCAACCCGATGCTCGGGCACCGGGGCTGCCGGCTCGGCATCACCTTTCCCGAAATCACGGAGATGCAGACGCGCGCGATCATCGAAGCGGCGGTCGAGCTCAAGCGCGAGGGCGTAGAGGTCCTGCCCGAGATCATGGTCCCGCTCATCGGGACGGTGGAAGAGTTCACTGACCAGAAGCGCATCATCAACGAGACGGCAAACGCGATTTTTGATGAGGTGGGCGAACGGGTCGGTTACCTCGTCGGGACGATGGTCGAAGTGCCGCGAGCGGCGCTCCTTGCGGACAAGATCGCGCGAGAAGCCGAGTTCTTCTCCTTCGGCACGAATGACCTGACGCAGATGGCCTTCGGATTCAGCCGGGATGACATCGCCAAGTTCCTGCCGCAATACCTCGAGCAGAAGATCCTGCCGGTCGATCCATTTCAGGTTCTGGATCGCGAAGGCGTCGGGCAGCTCGTCGAGATGGGTGTCGAACGCGGGCGTTCGACTAACGCAGACTTGAAGATCGGAATCTGCGGCGAGCACGGCGGCGATCCTTCCTCCGTCGCTTTCTGCTATCAGTTGGGAATGGACTACGTCTCCTGCTCCCCCTTCCGCGTGCCTATCGCCCGCCTTGCGGCGGCACAGGCACGTCTGGCGCGGGAGTGATCAAGCGGATCGAAGCGGCCCCTCCGCGCGATCGCTAGAGGTTACCGTGCCGACCCCGGAAATTCGGGGTCATCCCGAACCATCTGCGCCTGCCGGAGGTGCCGGCGCTGATGGGCATCGGTAGCCTCAAACCAGGCGCCGATTCCCAGCTTCAGGAATCTGCTGACAGGCGACGCGGCCCGCGTGCGTCGTAAGTCGAGACCAGCGGCATCAGCGACTACGCGCCGAAGGTCGTGCTGCAGCTCGATGAACCTCGGAATCGTGACGTCGATAGTATGACGAACCGACGGCACATAAACTTTCGGCGACCGCCGTCTCCTGCGCACGTCGGGATCATTGGCACGTATAAACCGCTTCTCCATGAAGTTCAACCGCGGAGGGCGATCGCTCGTCATGCCATTCTTGCGCGCTTCCTCGATCGCCGTCTCCAGCCGAGGCAGGAGCAGGTATCCCGCAACGTTGAGGTGACCGATGCACTCCCCCATCGACCAACGATCCTCGGCCGGCCGCCAACTGAATTGGATGTCATCGAGGCCGGTCGCTATCCCCTCTGCATCACGCGCAATGCGGTCGAACGCGGCATCATATCGCTCAAGATGTGGCGGCAGGGTCATATCAGTCTTGCACCGGCAGGCGCTTGAGTCTCTTTTTACAATGCTGAATCAACTTCCGTGCGATCAGCGATGTTATTTGCTGCTTGTCCTTCACCCGACCCTAACTCACGAGGAGGTTTGACATGCGGCGTTATTCACTCGGCACGATCATCCTGGTCGTCCTGCTGATTTTGTTACTGATCTGGCTGCTGTAATCCACAGCCCCATCAGGTATTGAAGAAGCGCACCGGGAGAGCCTCGGGGCGCTTCTTCGTTTCATGCTGATCAGGAAACGTCCCGATCTACTGTCTCCTTCTCATAAGCCTCGAGGCGACGCTGCTCAGGTGGCGCTTCGAGAACATGATTCAACCTATCCTCAATCGTGTCGAATCGCTTCTCGAGAGGCTTTATTGAATCATCGATCGACGATTCGATCATCCGCCGCAACTGGCTTTCAGTGAGACTGCCCTGCTCCCCGTTCGCGCCACGCTTGGACTGCAGATACCCGATAATCATCTTTACCACACTGGAAAACGTGCCTGCCAGTATGGCGATGACGACGATGACGAATATCTCGTATGGCATGTCACTGTACCGGTGTCAGGTGCGAGGAGTCAGCCGCTGGAACGATCGCCGCTGCGCGATTCCGGCGGGTCTTCAAAACGCTCGGGAATAGACGGCCTGTCGGGTACACGGTCGAGGCGGCGCTCGAGCGTGTCGAGCCGTTGCTTCATGTCGTGATTCGCGTCCTCCACGGCTTCCTGAATCATCCGCCTCAACTCACTCGCGGTCATTGAATTATCGGATGCCCGAGGCAGAGTGCGTTTCTCACGTTCGTGATCGAGACCCATCTTGACGATAAACGCCGTGAACGAGAAGACGATCAGAACGATGATAACTGATGACATAGCGGGCGATCAGCTTCGCAGCATGTTTGAGACTCAATGGGACCGACTGTCGAGCCTGATGAATCAGCGGCCGATCCGAGTGGCAGACATTGTACGGATGCCCTACGTAGCGGTACGTAAGCGGTTGCAGCACATCAGTCCGCCGCTACAGCCGGCTTACTCTTCGGTTGGGGAAGATCATTTCCGCGAGGCGTGAATGCCTGGATTCCGGTGATCTCGCGCCCCAGGATAAGACCGTGGATGTCGTAGGTGCCCTCGTAGGTGTTGACGCTTTCGAGGTTCACCATGTGATGGATGACGCGGTACTCGCCGGTGATACCATTGCCACCGAGCATGTCCCGCGCCACGCGCGCGATCTCGAGCGCCTTGCCGCAGTTGTTGCGCTTGGCGAGGGACACCATCGACGGCGTGCCTCGACCTGTGTCGAAGAGGTGTCCGAGACGCCAAGCCAAGAGCTGCATCTGCGTGATGTCGGTTGCCATCTGCGCCAGCTTCGTCTGGATTAGCTGCGTTGCGGCAAGTGGATAACCGAACTGCTCGCGCTCGAGCACATACTGCCGGGCGCGCTGGTAGCAGAACTCGGCCGCACCGACGGCTCCCCATGCGATGCCGTAGCGCGCGCTGTTGAGACACGTGAACGGACCCTTTAGCCCGCGTACCTCCGGAAACACGTTCTCATCCGGCACAAAGCAGTCCTCCAGCACGATCTCACCGGTGTAGCTGGCACGCAGCGACATCTTGTTGTGCGTCGTCGGAGCCGAGTACCCGTCGAAATCCTTCTCAACGATGAATCCACGAATGACGCCTTCCTCATCACCGCTCTCTTTGGCCTTCGCCCAGACGATCGCCACGTCCGCAACAGGCGAGTTCGTGATCCACATCTTGGCGCCATTGAGGACCCATCCGCCATCGACCTTCTTCGCGGTCGTCGTCATCGATCCCGGATCCGATCC
>CAZKDQ010000009.1:41196-43950 GCA_964551345.1 uncultured Rhodothermales bacterium | reverse complement strand
AAGTTGCCCTGGCCGTCGACGAGCGGGTAGCGCATCGAGAAGCTCTGCGCCATCCGAACGAGCGTATCGTAGACGCTCTGGTCGCCGTGCGGGTGATACTTTCCAAGCACCTCACCGACTATACGAGCGCTCTTCTTGTAGGCCGCTCCTCCCGTCAGCCCGAGCTCGCTCATGCCGTAGAGCACGCGCCGGTGAACCGGCTTGAGGCCGTCCCGTACGTCGGGCAGCGCTCGGCTCACGATGACGGACATCGAATAGTCGATGTAGGAGGACTTCATCTCCTCCTCGATGTTGATCGGTATGATGCGTGGGTTTTCGGGTTGCATCCGTTGTAACTACGCTGAATCTCTGGATTTATCGGGCCCTGTGGCGGCCGCTTTTGACGGCGCGACCGCGATACGAGGCAAACATCACAAAATACGAAATCTGGTCGCCCTATCCTACCTCGATTCGCCTGTAAAGGTGCTCGAACGATGGATTGATGATGGAATGTGATGCCGTGTCGACATCTCGCTCGAAGCGCGCTGATCTATCATCAGTCCGGATCGAAGTTGACGGCCGATGCGTGGAACGAGCCTCGTCCTGAGCCCGCTGCAGGCAAGCGGCCACGCTCTCACCTAAATCATCTCTCATGCCTTCGCTCGACATCCAGGGACATCGGGGTGCGCGTGGTCTCCTTCCGGAGAACACGATCCGAGGTTTTATCCGGGCGCTGGAGCTCGGGGTCACGACGCTCGAGATGGACGTCGTCATCTCATCGGATGAACAGGTCATCGTCTCGCACGAGCCCTGGTTCTGCGCCACTTACTGCTCGCATCCGGACGGTAGGCCGGTGTCGAGTCGTGAGGAACGCTCGCTACGCCTCTTCGAGATGACGAGTGAGGAGATCCAGGCATACGATTGCGGGCGGCGCGCTCACCCACGCTTTCCACGTCAGGAAACCATGGAAGCGGTAAAGCCGCTCCTCCACGAAGTTATTCGTGCGGCCGAAACCTACCGAATCGAGCAGGGCGTGGATGGTTTTCAGTATAGCATCGAAACCAAGTCTGCGCCACGGGGAGACGGCAAGTTGCATCCGGGGCCGGAGACGTTTACGCGGCTGCTCCACAACGTGCTCAAGGAGGAAGCCGTCCTCGATCGATCGATCATCCAGTCATTCGATGTGCGGACGCTTCAGGTGGCGCGTCGGATCGATCCCGATTGGCGAACGTCGCTTCTCATCAGCCGACGAACCGGTGGATCGCCGGCGGCAAACGTTGATCGGTTAGGCTTCACGCCGACGATCTACAGCCCTGACCATCGCCTTGTGAATCAGGAGCTGATCCGCGCCACACACAGCGATGAGATGCTGGTTATCCCGTGGACCATCAACGACCCGGCGCGTATGCATCATCTGGTTGACCTCGGCGTCGATGGCATCATCACCGATTATCCCGACATCGCCGTGGCCGAACTCAAGAAGAGCAGCGCCTGATTGATGTTTCGACGTTTCGTTTTTCCGGTTTTGTTCTGTCTGAGCATTATTCAGCCTCTTATGGCTCAGCGGGCGACGCTAAGCGGGTTCGTTCGGGATGCGGAAACGGGAGAGACGTTGATCCTTGCCAACGTCGTCGTCAGGGGAACGAGCCTCGGCACTGCGACCAATTCGGCGGGATATTATTGGATTGGCAGCATCGATGCCGGGACGCATACCGTTGCCGCCAGCTTCATCGGGTATCGCGAGGCGCGATTGGAGATCGAGCTGTCGCCGGGGGAGGACGCGCGGCTCGACATCGAACTCGTTCCGGATGACCTGGAGATCGATGAGGTTGTCGTTACTGCGGATGCGGCAGAGGAGGAAGAAGCTCGCCGTATTGGTGCCACCAGACTCCCGGCGCAGACCGTGCGGCGACTTCCGACGGTGCTCGAGCCGGATGTTTTTCGCGCGCTGCAGTTGCTACCCGGCGTGAAAGCCGCCTCCGACTTTTCCAGCGGCCTCTACATCCGCGGAGGCAGCCCGGACCAAACGCTCATCCTTCTTGATCGCAACACAGTCTACAATCCCACACACTTTTTCGGCTTCTTCTCCACGTTTAATCCGGATGCGATCAAGGACGTCCGGCTCTACAAAGGCAACTATCCGGCTGAGTACGGCGGTCGGCTGGGTTCGGTAGTCGATGTCTACAACAAGGAAGGAAACCGGCGGTCGCTTGACGGCAGTCTGTCGCTTGGGTTGCTTGCCTCCCGCGCGATCATTGAGGGGCCCTACCGCGGCGGCTCGTACATGTTTGCGGTGCGGAGGTCGACACTGGAGCCGCTGCTTGCACTGCTCGATGGTGAAGACCTCGAAGGCATCCCCGATCGATTCCATTTCTACGACATCAACGGCACGATCAACTATGATATATCGCCTGATGATCGTCTCTCTCTGGCCGTTTATGGCGGACGTGACAGACTTGCCATCAGACCTTTTGATGATGCCGCCATCGACATCGCTTATGGTAATCAAACCATTGCCGCCAACTGGGTCCATCTCTTTTCATCAAGGCTGTTCTTCAGATCTACCCTCGCCGGCTCGCGCTACGCCGCCGATCCCGTTTTTAACTTCGGTGGCACATCCTTCTCACGTCGTAATACCGTAAGTGATATCACGTTCAAGGGCGATCTCGAGTATGCCGCAGGAAGCAGCCACAGGATCAAAGCAGGCATTCATGCAGGACGATTTCAGTTCAGTTTGCACGATGCATTTGATGATGAGCAGACGATGTCGGAACG
>CAZKDQ010000009.1:33033-41096 GCA_964551345.1 uncultured Rhodothermales bacterium | reverse complement strand
ATGGGCGACCAGTTTGGCATCGGCCTCAAGACAAGCCTCGGGCGCGGGCATTATCTGGATCTGGAGATGTATTACCGCACCATGCGCGGCCTTTTCGAGCTTGATCCGTTCGTGTCTGATCCGGCTGGACTCGAGTACCACGAGCTGTTCCGGTTTGGCGATGGATATGCCTACGGAGCCGAGCTATTCCTTGAGAAGCGAACGGGCCCGATCACCGGTTTTCTGGGATATACGTTTGGCGTAACGCAGCGGCGATTCCCGTTCGTCAACGACGGCGCCTACTTCCCACCGAGATATGATCGTACGCACGCGCTCGACGTAGTCGGCTTCTACCGGTTAGGACGCGGGTGGCAGGTTACATCCGCCTTCACCTACGGCACCGGCCAGCCATATACCGAGCCGGCGTCGCGCTACCGGCTCGTCAGCATGCCCTTTGGTGGAGGAATCCGCGATGTCATGGTCGCCGACTACAATAACCGGCGCCTTCCCCCGTACCATCGCCTCGATCTCGGGCTAATGCGCGGCGGACGCTTTTTCGGCTTTGCCGACTATGAGCTCCAACTGCAGGTCATCAACGTCTATAGCCGCCGCAACATCTGGTTTTTCTTTTATGATTTTGATGTTGAAGGGACGATGGATCGGACCGAGGTACCACAGATTCCTATCGCGATTCCAAACATCTCCCTGACATTGCAATTTTGATGTTGATCAGACGCTGGATATCGCTCCTGATTCCGCCGATCGTGCTGCTTTTAGCCTCGTGCGATTCCGTTCGCCCGGTGGATTTCGAGGAGCAGGCGGTTGTGGAGGCGTATCTGATTGCGGGCGAAGGGCTGCCAATGATTCGCCTGAGCAGGCCCGTGCCTATGGGCGCCTCGTACGATTATGATGAGCAGGCGCTGCCCGGGGCAATGGTTCACGTGCATCGGCTCGATGAAGAGGGGAATATTGAAGCAACCTACCCTTTCGCTGAATCGGCACGCGATGGGGGCTTCTATCGCCCGTTGCCGGCGGAACGTGTGCGGCCGCTTACGCGCTATCGGCTTGAGGTGCTGCTGCCAGGTGACGAGGGCACGCTCGAGGCGGAAACCCTTGTGCCCGGATCGTTCGATCTCATTGCTGCAAGCCACGACACGATCCGATACCAATCCGAATCACAACTGGAGCTGACGCTCTCCTCCGCCGCCTATCCCGGTCGCCAATCCATCTACATCTTCACCACGCAATCCTTCGAGCCAACATTCGAAAATCTGACGCCGGTCTACCGCGCGCTCGTCGAAGCAGGCGACCTCGACGCTGCCGATCTTCGTCTTGGCACATCAGGCCTGATGAATGAGGCCAACTTCGACGTGATTTCCGAGAACCAGACACTGATGCGCCTGCCGTGGCTAGCGGTGCCCTTCTACGGCCCGAGCAGGGTGAACATCAACGCCATCGATGACAACCTGTACGACTTCCTGCGCTCGCACAGCGTGCAGCAGGGCGGAAGCACATTGCCGCCGGGCGAGATCCCGAACGTAATCGACCACATCGATGGCGGCAAGGGCATCTTCGGAAGCTATGCGCGTGTTTGGCATGATCTCGTTGTATTACGAGAAGATGCCGATTAGCAATACTCGCACCGGGCTCGCCGGTCGGCCGGATTGCCAATCAGAACGTTACCTTGCGCGACCTGCGCATCCTGCTATCTTTCGCCGCGGGGCCGCCTCGCGCCAATTTTGTGATCAACGTTTTCTTACGACTCCTTGAGACTTCTCGTAGTAGCGAATCGCGCGCCCATCCGATTGACCTCCGAAGGTTGGGCGCCGTCGATTGGCGGCCTTGCCACGGCGCTTCTCCCTGTTGTTATGGAGAAGGGTGGGGTGTGGATCGCGTCGCGGGATAAAGCTGGTTCCGAACCGGCGCGCCAGCTCTATCCTGAGGATGACCCTGCAATCGCCGTTCGCCGAATCGGCCTGTCGCAAGAGGAGATGCAGCGGTTTTATTACGGGATGGCCAACCGCGTGCTCTGGCCGGTGTCGCATTACATGATTCACCATCTGAAGCTCGACACCGGGTTCATGAACGTATATCGCGACGTCAACCTGCGCTTCGCCGAGGCCGTCGTGGATGAGTACAAGGAAGGCGACCACATCTGGGTGCAGGATTATCATCTCATGCTCGCTCCCGATTATATCCGGCAGGTTCACCCGGAGGCAACCATCGCGCATTTCTGGCACATTCCGTGGCCGGCGATGGAGGTATTTCGCGTGCTTCCGTGGGCGCGTGAACTTCTTCGCGGAATGCTCGGATGTGACTTGATCGGCTTCCATGTGGAGGAGTACGTCGAGAACTTCCTCGAGAGCGCACGAGTGCTGCTCGGTGCGCGCGTTGAGGGCAACATTGTGCATTGGGAAGGCCGCGAGGTTCGCATCGAGGCTCATCCGATCGGCATCGACACCGAAGGATTCGCGAAAATGGCGGAGGACTCGATTGACGAGGCGCACGCTCTGCGTGAAGAACTTGATGTCGAACACCTCATCGTCGGCGTCGATCGGCTCGACTACACGAAGGGCATCCTGTCGCGCCTGCGTGCATTCGAGGATTTTCTGAAGCAGTATCCGGAGTATCACGAACGGGTGGCGTTCTTCCAGGTGGCAACACCCAGCCGAACGGAGGTCGAGTCGTATCGCCAGCTCAAGCGAGAGGTCGACGAGATGGTCGGCCGCATCAACGGCGCCTTCGCACGCGATGCGTGGGTGCCTGTGCACTATCGCTACAGGGCATTCACGCAAGAGGAGCTTTCCGCGGTATATCGCGCGGCTGACGTCGCGTTCATAACGCCTCTACGCGACGGCATGAACCTGGTCACGCAGGAGTTTGTCGCGGTAAGCGATCACGGAGTGCTTGTGCTTTCGGAGCTCACGGGCGCGGCATATCTGCTGTCAGAGTCGCTGCAGGTCAATCCGTTCGATGCGGAAGGCCTCGTTGTGATACTCAAGGAAGCGATCGAAATGCCGGTGGATGAGCGTATTCAGCGCCTGCGCCGGCTCAAGAAGACTGTCGCGCGGTTGGATGTGCATCAGTGGGCGGGCAAATTTCTGAGATCGCTGGAGTCAGCATCATCAAAATAGTTATTGCAATGACGTCTCCCGACACGATACCGGTTGCCGACAATCCGTTATTCTTTTTGGATTACGACGGCACGCTTGCGCCGATCGTCGATGATCCGACGGAGGCGGTGCCACATCGGGATGTGCCGGCGCTTCTGCGCGAGCTCGACCGACGTTATCCGTTATGGATCGTGACGGGACGCTATCTCCTGGACATCCAGTCCTTCCTCAATGAGCCGTATCGGGCTATCGGACTTCACGGCATGCAGGAAGGACGCATTGGACAGGAACCCAAGGAGTTGGTCTCTGATGATGCTAAAGTTGCGCTCGCCGTGATGCGTAAGCGTGTGCCACAGATCGAAGGCCTCTGGTTGGAGGAGAAGGGACCGACGTTCGCCGTACACTACCGGCACGTGCCGGATGAGTCACAGGCACTCGAGGAACTGGAAGCGTGGCTGGAGGAGCTACCACAATTTCTTGATGTCATCCGTGGCAAGAAGGTGTACGAGATCCGGCCGCGCGATCTGACGAAGGGAACGGCCGTTACGCGACTGGCAGCAGATCATCCGGATCACACACCGATTTATCTGGGGGATGACGTGACGGATGAGGACGCTTTCCAGGCACTGGAGGCGCTCGATAAAGACGTCATAACAGTCAAAATCGGCAAGGGGCAGACAGTCGCCCGCTTCAACCTCCCCGGCCCCGATGAGGTAGTCGAATATCTGAAACGATACGTGTCAGGTTAGCCGCATCAGACCTGGCGCCACTTCAAACTTCCCGCTTCGAACTTCAAACTTCGCCCTCACCATCCTTCACTCATTCGCTTCAACTCCTCGATCCGGAAGATGGCGTTTATCAAACCGAGGTGGGAGAAGCCCTGGGGGAAGTTGCCGAGCAGTTCTTCCGTATCGGGATGCACCTCTTCAGAATAGAGACCGAGCGGGCTCATGTACTTGATAAGCTTTGAGAGCGTTGCCCTGGCGCGGCCGAGATCGCCCGTCTGCGCAATAGCCTCCACCATCCAGAAAGACGGCAACAGGAACGCGCCCTCGGGTCCGCCGACGCCGTCTTCATTGATGTAGCGGTAGAGGAGCGGGCCGCCGTCGATCCCCAGCTTATCTACGCACGCACGAACAGTGCTGCGGAAGCGGGGATCATTCGCACTCAAAAATCCGACGGTCGGCATGACCAGTACGGCAGCGTCAAGTTCATCGGAGCCGTAGGACTGGGTGAAGGCGCCGACCTTAGCGTTCCAGGCTTTCTCGAATATCTCCGCTCGTATGATCTCTGCCTCACGTCGCCAGCCTTCGGTGATGCTGTCGGAGCCGAGTTGCCTCGCCAGTTCCGACGCACGCGTGAGCGCCACCCACGACCAGACCTTCGAGTACGTGTAGTGCCGTGGCTCATTGCGCGCCTCCCAGATGCCCGCATCCGGCTCGCGCCAGCGTCGGCTAACTTCCTCCGTGAGCTCCGTAAGTTTCTCCCACTCCGTGATGGTGAGGAGCCCTCCCTGCCGGTCATAACGGAGTGCGGCGTCGAGAAGGCTTCCGTAGATATCCAGTTGAAGCTGATGCGCTGCACCGTTTCCGATACGGACCGGGCGGGAGTCTCGGTAGCCGCGCATCGGCAGCTCGCGTTCCGGAAGCGAGCGCTCGCCGCGAATGCCGTACATCACCTGAAGCGGACCGCCTTCGAGCGCCTGGCCGAGCAGCCAGTCGAAGTATGACGTTCCCTCTTCCGTGTACTGTGCTTGAAAGAAGGCCCGCAGGATGAAGGCCGAATCGCGCACCCAGGAATAGCGATAATCCCAGTTACGCGAGCCGCCGGGCCACTCGGGAAGGGAGGTTGTCGGCGCTGCGACGATCGCCCCCGTGGGCTCGTAGATCAGAAGCTTCAATGCCAGGAGGCTGCGCTCGATGATGTCCCGGTAGCGGCCGTGGTAGGTCAGGCGGTCGACCCAGCTGCGCCAGAACGTGCGCACCTGCCAGAGGCGGCGGTCGCACTGATAGCTCGCCACCGGATGCACATGGGCGGCACCCCAATCCGCGATAAGGTAGGTTTCCTCACCGGCATCGATGCGGGCGGTGCCACGTGCACTTGCATCTTCGGCTTCCATCGGGATTTCGGTGGAGAGCACGAACGTATGTCCTTTCGGATCGACGGCCCGAACACCGTAATCCGACGTCTGAATTTGCGGCTCATGCAGGCCATACTCGAACCGTGGCTGGAAGATGATCTCGACTTCAACAGAGCCGCGGACGCCTTCGATGCGCCGGTAGATCTCGGCCGTAGGCACACGCCGGCGCGTGTAAGGCATGAAGTCTCGCACCCGGACCGTTCCGTCCGGTGTATCGAATTCCGACACAAGTACGTTGGTGCCCCGTTCATACCGCTGCCGCGACGTGTATGGCCCGACCGGCCGGATGGTGAAGTGGCCCGCAGTTGGATCGAGGAGCGCTCCAAAAACGGACGGGCTGTCGAAGTCGGGCATGCACGCCCAGTCGATGGAGCCATCGGCGCCGACGAGTACGGCCGTTCGGCTGTCACCTATAACGCCATAGGATTCGAGCGGCTTGTAGTCGGCGGGTCGTGCCGGGTCGAACTGGTACTGGTTCATGCGGGATGGGAGATGCTGAGCAGAAACTCGTGGGGACCGCTTTGGAGGAGTTTGAGATCGACGACGCGCGCCGAAGATATCGGCGTGCAAGGCTAACCTCAACCTACGCCTCAGTTAGTTGTAGCGCCGGATACGTTGCTGTACGCCGGCGAGGCGTCCATCATTGGTGGTCAGGTTCTCGCCGCCCCGCAGACGCTGCGCCTCGCGCCGGGCGTCTTCGACACGCTCTGCCGTGAGCGGATGCGTCGAGAAGAACTGTGAAAGCGCGCCCGGTTGACGCTGCTCTCGTTCGAGGAGCTTCTCGAAGAAGGAAGCGAGCCCGAGGGGATTGTAGCCCGCTCGGTGCATGAACCGCACCCCCAGCCGATCGGCTTCTCGCTCATCCTCTCGTGAAAAACTTGCCATGGCACCACCTGCCGCAATTTGCGCGGCAATCTGCTCGACGAGACCAGGCTGATTGCCAAGCAGAATACTCGCGGCGATGTTGATGCCGTACGCCTTCGACATCTGTTCGGTGGCGTGCCTCGAAACGCCGTGCGCGATCTCGTGCGCCATCACACCTGCGAGTTCGGCGACGCTGGAAGCAGCCTCGATCAAACCCGTATTGACGTAGACGTTGCCGCCGGGCGTATTGAAGGCGTTCACTGCGCCGTCTGCCACGACATGAAACGACCACGGTCGGTGAGACAGATCTGTCTGCGCCACGATGCGTTGACCGATCTGGTTGATGTACTGCTGCGTCTCACGATCGTTGACGAGCGTCAACTGCTGGTTGAGCTCGGCCTCGACCTGCCGCCCCATCGCCCACTCGTCATCGAGCGAGATCAGATTGAAGCCGGACGCACATCCGGAGAGCGAAACGAGTATCACCAGAAGCGCGCCGACGTGCGCCGCCCGCGCCGGATATCGACGAATGCCTTCAACAAAATCCATTCTATCACCTCATGAACCAACTTCAGAAGGGAATCATGGATGAAGTACGAAGCGCAGCGATCGGGTCCCTCTGTGCTGCAAGGCATCTGTTACAAAAGGCGTAAAGCGTCGCATCGCCAGATAAACCTGCCTCCGGTATCACCTGATTCTCAGGAGATCTCTTCGATGCACGCCTGCAACTCGCTCAGCATCATCGCGGTAGCGCCCCATATTTTGTAGCCGGCATACTGGTAGAACGGTACCTCCACGTCTTCACCGCGCAATTTCCAGACTTCCCGTCGTAGCGATCTTTCGCTGAACAGATCCGGTACCGTTACGTGCAGGATAGCGTGAACCTCGTCATCCGTGGGGCGAAGCGGAGGCAGCTCGGGGCAAAACGCGACAAACGGCCGAACACAGAAGTTGGAGGGCGGGATATACAGCGACGTCAACTCGCCCAGCACATCGACGGTCGAAGGATCAAGTCCAACTTCCTCCTCAGCCTCGCGAAGCGCCGCCTCAAGGTGTGTTTCTCCTTTCTCGACCCGGCCGCCGGGGAAGGAAATCTGCCCCGGGTGAAAGGTCATGTGATCGGGCCTCAGGGTAAGGAGCACGTTCAAGCGGCGATCCTCAGGATATAGAAGGACCAGCACCGCTGCTTCGCGACATGGCTTTCCCGCAGTGCGGGCCACCTCCGCGCTCATCCGGTGCGTCGGCGCCAGGCGTAACTGCGCCTCCACGCCGGGCAGATCCTTGCGGAGTTGGCGTCGAAGGTATTCGATATCGTCAGGAGAAAGCATGGTTGAGATTGGACAAGCTCAAGATATGACCGCTAATGATTGAGTTGGCGCTGCTTAAACGTGGACGATGCGCACTGGTCGCAGCGTACGAACTTCTGCTTGCCTCCGGGGAGCGGATCGGTACTGAGCAAAATGAAAACGTCCCGGCCAGGATGCCCGGCCGGGACGCACGTAAACTTCCGCGTCAGCGGTTACGAAACGTTGATCTGACGTGGCTTGCTCTCCTCGGCCTTCGGCACACGGACGGTTAGTACACCGTTCTCGTGGCGAGCTTCGATGCTGTCGACATCGACGGCCATCGGAAGGTTGAACGAGCGGAAGAAGTGCCCACGTGAGCGTTCCACCCGCACAAAGTTGTCCTTCTCATCCTTGCGCTCAGCTTTGCGTTCGCCGCTGATGCTCAGGACGCCATCGTGGAAGTTGAGTTTAACATCTTCCTTAGCGATGCCCGGCAGATCAGCCTCGATCAGGTAGGCATTCTCGTTCTCGACGAGATCCACCCGGGGAGACCACACTGCCGTCTCACCATTCTCGTTCTCGTCGATGCGAGCAGGGAAGAAGCCGTCAAAGACGCGGTCGAACTCGCGCTGCATCCGTCGAAGGTCAGCCGAAGGGTTGAAGCGAATCAAACTGGTCATG
>CAZKDQ010000009.1:15954-32933 GCA_964551345.1 uncultured Rhodothermales bacterium | reverse complement strand
GACGCCATCAGGTCGCCCGGCCGAACGTTGCATCCGTTGACCGTGTGATGTGCAAGCTGCTGCGCGATGCTCCAGTACATGTGGCGGAAGTTGGAACGGCACACGGTCATGGCGTTTGCCTGACCTTCCGGTTTGATGGCTACTTCGAGCCGGATGTCGAATGCCTGCGCGCCGCTTGTTCTGAGGTAAGGAAGCGGCTCCGGGTCCTGTGCGGGTCCGTCGCAGCGAAATGGTTCGATTGCGTCGATCGGCACCACCCACGGAGAGATCGTAGTCGCAAAGCTCTTGCCGAGAAACGGCCCGAGCGGCACGTACTCCCATTTCTGGATATCCCGTGCGCTCCAGTCGTTAACGAGGGTCATACCGAAGACGTGATCCCGCACTTCATCGACAGTGATGGGATTTCCCAGCGCATTGCCCGCTCCGGTGAAGAAGCCAACCTCGAGCTCAAAATCAAGCAGCCGGCTCGGACCAAACGTAGGCGGAGCGTCATCGGGCTTCAACTGTCCGCACGGCCTCCGAACTCCGGTTCCGGATGAAATGATGGAACTCGCCCGCCCGTGATACCCCACCGGCAGATGCAGCCAGTTCGGCATCAGCGCGTTTTCCTTCCCCCGAAACATCGTCCCGACATTGGTGGCGTGCTCGCGGGATGAGTAGAAATCAGTGTAATCACCAATTTCGACCGGCATCATCAATTCCGCGTCGCGCTGCAGCACGAGCGTTCTTTCAAGTCGATCGCTATCGTCGCGAAGCTCCGGGTTGTCGGCTCGCAGCAGGTCGACCAACGCCCGGCGCGTGGCCGTCCATGCCTCTCGACCGAGCGCCATGAATACGTTCAGAGAACTGCCCGAAAACGGAAGCTGCGACCGAACGAGCGGATGATCGAATGCGCCGTCTTCTTCGAGCGCCGCGAGATCTATGATGTACGTGCCGAGGCCGACTCCCACGCGCGGCGGTCCGCCGTCGATGCGCCGGAAGACGCAGTAGGGAAGATTCTGGATTGGGAAGTCTGAGGTGGGAGGAACGTCAATAAACGATCGAAGCGCGGGATCTACGACGAATCCACTAGTAGTCATGGAAGCAAAGATCAATCAGAGAAAGCGGAGTGCACGAAGGTCCTCGCGCGGTTCATCGAAGCTGCAACTGCCAAACGTAGTTGCGAAACGTCGTGCGGACGTGATTTCATCCTCATCGATGGCATAGTCACGCCATCGAAACGTGTCCGCATCAAACGCGAACGACGTCGGGTCCTCATCTTCGAGCAATGTCACCAGTTGCGCCTCGGAGATGCGGCCGGCGTGGAGAAGAGCAGCGCCGCCGAAGACATTCACGAAGCCGTGCATCTTCGCCTGAACCGATTCATGATACAGCCGAAACGGGTGATGCAGCCCGGCGGTGGCTTTGAACGGGACGTCTGCAGTCGAACAGACGGCGATGAAGCGTGCCAGTCGTTCAGGAGTGGGGAAGAGGTCGGCTTCCAATCCGCCGGACCGGATCTTGAGCCCGAACCGAATACCCGTAGTTGAGCGGGCGTGCGCTACGGCTCCTGCCGCCATCGTCAGAAAGAAATCTGCATGCTCCTGCCACGGCACCTCCAGAAAGATCTCGATGTCATTCCGTCCATCCGAATGAAACGCATCGGCGACCGTGCGAAGCGTCGTCACCAGATGCCTCTCGCTGGCGTTTGGATCAAGGCGAAGCTCCATCATCTCGCAAGCGACCTGCCCCTTGTGGCGAGTCTCGAACCGGCGTGTCGAAGCGAGGTCGTCGCCGATCATCGTGGCCGGATCATCACCGCCGCTGCCGAGGACGGAAAAGCGGAAAGGAGGGGCTACGCGAAAAAGATCTTCGAAAGCATCCAACTCAGTCAGCCGCCCGACGGGCACGACGAACCGGTTGAGCATCCACGAATCAGCACTCTGACGATATCGCGCGAAGTTGCGAATCGCCTCGTCAAGTGGAAGCCGCGCGGGAGGAAACAGGCCCGCGTAATCCACAATCTCATGGAGGAACGACTGAGCGGAAATCGGAACAGTCACCGATGCCGCATCGGCGGAGTGCATGCCCTTCGTGGTCTGAATGAAATGACGTCGAATTGCTGCGGGTCGTCAAAAGCGCTTCCGGATTCCCTGTTCCATTGCGTTTGTAGGGGAGAACCTCACAAATATCGTCTTGTAAGAGCCGACATCAACAAGTAGTTTTCAAGTCGCCGGACCTGCTTTACCGGTCGGCAGTCATACTCGATGCGCGCTTTTCCCGGCGTCACAGGCCAGAAGCGTACCCATCATTGTAGAACCTTTCATCGGAATCCCAAATCATATGAAACGCTTCTCATTTGTTTGTGCGCTGCTCGTCGGCGGTCTTCTGCTGGTGGGGGCCAACGGATGCTCGAGCGATCCCAACGTCGAAGGTGCCAAACTCGATCTGCGCAACCAGGATTATGACCGGGCGCTGGAGAACGTCAACTCCGCACTCGAATCCAACCCCGACAATGCGGAGGCGCTCGAGCTCAAGGGGCGCATTCTGCAGGAACTCCTCGTCGAGACGTCAGACATCGAGGAGCACTCGCGGCTCGTTTCGGAGATGAGCGACGTCTATACCCGTGCTCAGGAGATCGATCCGAGCATGCAACCGATCATCGAACAGCGGCTTCGGCTGGCGTGGGTCAACGAGTTTCAGCAAGGAATCGAGGCCTTTAATCAGGGTCAGACGGATCAATCGGCTTATTTGCGGGCCGCTCGCCATTTCGAGAACACAACGCATATCGCGCCCGACTCTGCGGGCGGCTACGTCAACCAGGCCTACGCCTTGATCAACGCCGATCGGCAGGAGGAAGCCATCGCGCCGCTGGAGCGAGCCATCGAGAGAGGTGACACCTCGCCCGAGCTCTACATCCGGACGGCCAGCCTCTACTCGATGACCGATCAGCAGGATGAGGCCGTGCGTATCCTGCGCGAGGCTCGCGAAGTGCACCCAACCGATGCCGACATCCAGGCGCAGCTGCTCAACGCGTACGTCGTGGCGGACCGCATGGACGAGGCAATGCAGGATTATGAGAACCTGGTGGCTGCCCAGCCCGGCAACAAGTTCTACCGGTACAATTACGGCTCCTTGTTGCTGGAGGCGGAGCGTCATGATGAGGCGATCGAGCACCTGCGGGAAGCTACTCGAATCGACCCGTACTATCCGGCAGCGCAATTCAACCTCGGCGCGGCCTACATCAACCGGGCTGTCGATCTTCGAGAGAGAATCAACGCCCTCGATGATCAGCTTCGCGAGCAGCGTTCGTCATTGAGTTCTCAGGAGATCCAGCGGCGTGAGACTGAGATCGAGGATATGGTCGCTGAACAGCGAGGCTTATTTGCGGAGGCCATCGGACCCCTTGAAGCTGCGCTGGACCTCTCGACTGGTGCGCGTCTTGAAGTCACCGGTGATCCGGGCGTTCGGTTTACGGGTGAACTCTCCGGCACGAGTGTGCGCGACGGAGGCGACATCTCGCGGTCGGTAGAGGGCATGGTTCCGGCAGAGTTCTTCGTCGGCGAGGGTAACGTATCCGGCACGTTCCGCAGGGTGGATGACGAAGGTCAGTTGACGGTGAGCCTGCTTTCGGGCTTCGATGAACTGGCTTCGGAGACGGCCGCGGAAGGTGGTGGTACCGTCACCATCAGCGAAAATGTTGGTCAGATCGGCTTCCAGGGAAACAACGCCGGCTCGATCTGCCAGGCGCTCTTCTCCGCTTACATCCAGACGAACCAGCAGGACAACGCGGAAGTCATTTCCGACTGCGCCGGCTACTCGGATATGTAATCACACATCTGATTACGTAAGTTCGGGCCCGGGTCTATTTCAGATCCGGGCCTTTCTCTTTTATGCACACCTGCTGATCGATGGAATCAACACCAGTCGAACTCACCTACGGATTCGGCACCCTCGCCATTCACGCGGGGCAGAAGCCTGACCCATCCACCGGCGCGATCATGACGCCGATTTACCAGACATCGACCTATGTGCAGGAGGCACCGAATAAGCACAAAGGACATGAGTACTCACGGGTGACGAACCCCACGCGCTCGGCGCTGGAGGGTAACCTGGCCGCCCTTGAAGGCGCGCGCAATGCCGTGTGTTTTGCATCGGGTGTCGCCGGTATCGATGCCATCATGAAGTCGCTGCGTCCGGGCGACCACGTCGTATCCACGAACGACCTGTACGGCGGCAGCTACCGGCTCTTCAACGAGATCTTTGCGCCGTTCGGCATCGAGTTCAGCTACGTCGACATGACGGATCTCGATGCTCTGGAGGCTGTGCTCAGGCCGTCGACGAAGATGATCTGGGTGGAAACGCCGACCAACCCGCTGCTGCGGATTGTGGACATCGCTGCCGTATGTGATCTGGCAGCCTCCCGAGATATCGATGTCGCAGTCGATAATACGTTCGCCTCGCCCTATCTGCAGCAGCCGTTGTCGTTGGGTGCCGATCTCGTGATGCACAGCACGACGAAGTATATCGGCGGTCACTCGGACGTCGTCGGCGGGGTCGTCTGCACCAACGATGATGAGTGGAATGAAAGGCTGCGCTTCCAGATCAAGTGCACGGGCGCGTCGCCGGGGCCGATGGATGCATTTCTGACACTGCGCGGAACGAAGACGCTTCACGTTCGGATGCAGCGGCACTGTGAGAATGCACGCCGCATCGCGACCTATCTCGATGAGCATCCGAAGGTCGGCAAGGTTCATTACCCCGGGCTCTCATCCAGCCAGGGGCATTCGATTGCGCGGCGACAGATGAAGGACTTCGGTGGGATGGTGTCTTTCTCGCTGAAGGATGATCGTGCCGATAAGGCCCACCATGTGCTGACATCGACGAAAGTATTTGCGCTCGCCGAAAGCCTCGGAGGCGTTGAGAGTCTGATTGAACATCCGGCCTCGATGACCCATGCCTCTATGCCTGCAGAGGCACGCAAGAAAGCAGGCCTGCACGATTCGCTGATCCGACTTTCCGTGGGAATCGAAGAGATCGATGACCTGATCGTCGATCTTGACGAAGCGCTGAGTGGAATCTGACGAGGCGGTGCCAGGGCTCACAGCCTGAGGATAAATGCAGAAGGCCCCGCTCCGGTTTATCGGATGCGGGGCCTTTCTGCTTCGTGCGTTTGTCGCTCAGTAATCCAGAACGGCGCGAATGCCTTGGAGGACATCCTCATCCTGCGGAAGAACTGCGCGTTCCAGCGGATCCGCGAACGGGATCGGCGTGAAGGCACCGGCAACGCGCTTCACCGGTGCATCAAGGTGCTCGAACATCGCATCTGAAATCTGGGAGGCGATTTCGGCGCCGAAGCCGGCGAACTCGTGATCCTCGTAAAGAACGAGCGCCCGATTGGTCTTCTGGACGGAATCGAACACCGTGTCGATATCGAGCGGCAGGATCGTCCGCAAATCGATCACCTCGACGTTAATGCCCTCGTCCTTTTCCAGCGCACGCGCCACGTTTAGCGCCTTGTGCACCATCATGCCGTAGGTGACGAGCGTGAGATCCGACCCTTCGCGGGCGACGTGCGCCTTCCCGAAGGGCAAAAAGTAATCGGTCGACGGCTCAGGCGCACGGGCACTGGCTGCGCGATATAACGCTTTGTGCTCCAGAAACAGCACTGGATCCTGCATACGGATCGCGGCCTTGAGCAGGCCTTTGGCATCTGCAGCGTTGGAAGGCATTGCAATCCGGAAGCCGGGCATATGGCCGAACGTGGCTTCGATGTTCTGCGAGTGGCAAAGCCCGCCGTGGATGTAGCCGCCCACCGGCACTCGAATGACCATCGGGCAACTCCATTCGTTGTTGGAGCGATAGCGGAACGGCGCCACCTGGTTGCGAAGCTGCTGCAGCGCAGGCCAGATGTAGTCGCCAAACTGGATCTCCACAACCGGCTTGTATCCTGACGATGCCAGACCAACAGCGGTGCCGATGATGGAAGCCTCGGCAAGCGGCGCATTGAAGCAGCGATCCTTGCCGAAGCGTGCCGTCAAATCTCGTGTGGCCGTGAACACCCCGCCCTTAGCTCCGGCAACGTCTTCACCGTAGACGAGCACGTCCTCGTTTACCTCCATCTCCTCGCGCATCGCGTGGTTGATGGCGTCAATCATGACGATAGGATCGCCGGCGTCTCGCGTGCCTTCCTTCTCAAAGTCGATGTCAAGGTCGCCCTCGAAGTAGACGTACTTTTCTGCCGTCTCCGGCTTGGGATCGGGCCGGCTCGATGCATACTTCGTTGCCTCCTCGACGTGCGCGTGCACCTCTTTGCGAATCTCCTCGGCTTTCTCCTCGGTGAGCACACCGCCTTCGATCAGGGCCACTTCCATTCGAGCGATTGGATCGATCTGGCGATCGGCCTCGAGCTCTTCCGGCGTGCGATACTTGGTGTGGTTATCCGAAGAGGAGTGGGGGAGGAGCCGGACGACATCCGCGACCAGGCAGACCGGGCCTTTGCCGGCACGGATGTGCTCGATGGCGGCGCGAGCGGCTGAGGCCGCGCGGAAGAAATCCGTACCGTCGACGCGGGCACGGGCTACGCCCTCATAACCCGCGGCGAGTTTGTATGGTGATCCCCCCGCCGTCTGCTCGGAGACAGGGACGGAGATCGCGTACTTGTTGTCCTGCACGAAGAAGAGCACGGGCGCCTTCAAACGAGCGGCCCAGTTCATCGCCTCGTGGAAGTCTCCTTGAGATGTGGCTCCTTCGCCGCTGGAGGCATAGACAAACGCATCGCTGCCCTGGCGTTGCACGGCCATTGCCATCCCGAGCGCGGGAAGATACTGCGCCCCGACCGACGACGACGTCGTCATGATGTTGAGATCGCGACTACCGAAATGCTCCGACATCTGACGTCCGCCTGAGTTCGGATCTTCAGCCTTTGCCAGATGCGCCAGCATCGTATCCTCCGCCGTCTGGCCCACCATCAGGCTCATGCACAGGTCGCGGTAGTACATCGCAAACCAGTCGTGCCCCGGTTTGACGTGCAGCCCGACCGCCGCCTGCGCCGCCTCGTGACCAGCGCATCCGATGTGAAAGAAGCCTTTCCCCTGTTTGAGAAGCGTCAACATCTTCTCATCCAGTCGGCGCGACGTCAGCATCGTCCGGAAGACGCGGATCAGGGTTTCGTGATCGAAGTCTTCCACGCCGAGCATGCGTACGTCGAGGTCGCCTTCGTAATCGACCGGCGGGATCCTCGGGTCCGTACCGACTCCATTTCCATTACGATCGAGCTCAGCGACCGGAAGCGCTTCCTTGCTCTCTCTGCGCTTCGAGGCTTTTCCAGACTTGGCCATGTCAATCAGATCTAAGCGGCTCACCGAGACTCAGGTAGCCCGCAGTTTACAAACAAAAAGAAAGCGCTCCGGGAATCGTCCAGCCGCGCTTGAGTATCCCTCCCTGTACCCCTTCGAGGGCCTATTCTGTACAGGAAGATGGCGTCCGCGTTCCGGAACCAGCGATGAATACAGCGGGCGCCGAGCGTGCTTGTAGCAGATGAAAATAGGGAATCGGCGCCAGAAACGGAAGGCAATCAGCTGATGGCTTCGACCGGTTCTTCGGCGTAGGGCAGCTCGAACCAGAATCGCGATCCCCGCCCCAGCGTGCTCTCGGCATGAATCTGTTCTCCGTGCGCCTGGATGATCTGGCGCACGATGCTGAGGCCGAGCCCCGTGCCGCCGCTCTTGCGGGATCGGTCTGGATCTACGCGATAGAAGCGCTCGAACACGCGGTCCAGGTGTTCTTCATCGATGCCGCGTCCGTTGTCTACGACCTCGATGCGGACCTTGTCGAGGTGCCGCCGAATCCGGCATCGCACGGCACCCGCATCCGAATAGGCGATCGCGTTGTCGATCAGATTGATCAACACCTGCCGGATGCGGTTGCGATCTGCTTCGACGAAGAACTGTCTGTTGGTGAAGACGAGTTCGATGTCTTTCGACTCGGCCTTGGGCATCAGTACCTCAGCCACCTCAGTGATTAGCTCCTGAAGGTCGAATACCGACGTACGCAGCATGTCCTCTCGATACTCAAGCCGGGCTATCTCGATGAGATCCGAAAATAGGCTGTTGAGGCGTTCGAGGTTGTTGAGCCCCTTCTCCGCATAGCGTTTGCGAATCTCCGGAGACAGATTGTCCGAGGCGAGTGCCTCCAGATAGCCACTGACGGCGAAGATCGGGTTTTTGACCTCGTGTGAGACGTTGCCGATAAACTCGTTCTGGATTTGTGCCAGGCGTTCGAGTTCATCGATCTTCTCACGATAGCTATCGGCCATCCGATTCAGGCTGTCCGCAAGGTCGTGCATTTCACGCGCCCGGGAATCCACCCGGATCTTCTCGGAGAACTTGCCTGAGGCGATGTTTCGGGCGCTGTTTCGGATTGCCAGAAGTGGGGTGGTGATCTGGCTGGCGGCAACCCAGCTTCCAAGCAGTGCCAGCAGCAGCGCCATGATCATCCCTGCCACAAGTGCGACCTGCATGCGCTCCACCAGCGTGAGCAGCATCGGCTGTGGCTGCCCGACGCGGATTGCGGCGCCGAGGCGGGGCCGGTACATCTCGATGTAGAGGCGGCGCTCGGCACCTCGCGGCTTCACCTCGTAGAAACGAACCGGGTCATCCGGTGAGACCTGCATCGTGGCGGTCTCGAGGTCCCGCAGGATGGTCGAGCCGCTGCGCACATCCCACAGAACCGAATCTGCATTGAGCATCGTGACGTGCAGGTCGGCCAGATGGCTGATGGCCCGCATCGACGTAAGGAGCTCCGCTTCGGTCGAGGCCTGTTCCGCTTCCGCGGCGGCTCGTTCGGCCTGGCGATAAAGCAGATCTTCGGTGGCGGTGGCGACGTCATTGCGAACGCTGACCGTGACGTAGATCCCGATCGCTGCCACCGCCAAACCGATGAACAGTGCAAACGTGAGGATGAGCCACGTTTGCGTCGAAGCTCGCTCCGGGAAGATCCACGACGCGAGCTTCGTATACCAACGCATCATACGGCGACGCCGTCTGCGCACCATGAGGATGACTCCAGGGCAGGCGTCGCCCCTTTGTTACTGCTATTCTTCCGCGATGCCGTCTCTTACGAAGCGATAACCGACGCCGCGAACCGTCTGGATATGCCGGGCAAAGGGGCCGAGCTTTTCGCGCAGGTTCTTGATGTGGGCATCTACCGTCCGCTCCGTTACCATCATGGCATCCTGCCAGATCGTCTCAAGCAGCTGCTGACGCGTGAAGGCTTTGCGCGGGTGGCGCACCAGGTAGCGAAGGAGCTCGAACTCGGTGAGAGTAAGGCCGAGATCTTTGCCGTCAAGCGTGGCGCGGTACTCATCTTCGAAGATGGTCAGGTCGTCCACCTGAAGCATCTTACTCTCTTCGACGCCGGACCGGCGCAGCACCGCTTTGACGTGAGCGACGATTACCTGTGGAGAGACGGGCTTGGTGAGATAGTCGTCCGCACCCATCATCAGCCCGCGAACCTGGTCCTCTTCCTCGACCTTTGCGCTGAGGAAGATGATCGGAATGGTCTCTGTCTCCACGCGCGACCGGATCTGCTTGCAGACCTCATAGCCGTCCATGTTCGGCATCATGACGTCGAGCACTATGAGATGTGTGCTGCCGTCGACCTTGGTGAGCGCCTCGGCGCCGTCGAAGGCAGTTTCCACATTATACCCTTCCTGACGCAGGAAGTGACTGACGACCTCGACCACGTCTTCTTCGTCGTCAACGACCAGAATGTTGATGTCCGACGGATCCGATGTTGTTGCCATTGCGCGGGGGTGTGGGTTGAACGAGAAAATGAGTGCAGGCTAATCCTCGCCAATATAGGCGATTTGCGGGAGAAAGGTACGGCCTCAGGCCGATGCTCCCGCACCATGATACTCGCGAGGCACGCGTGCGCTGACTCGGCACGCAATCTCATAGGTGATGGTTCCGGATGCGCGCGCCACTTCGAAGCATGATGGCCCGCCTTCCCCAAACAACACGGCCTCGGCGCCGGGCACGATGTCCGGCAAGGCTCCAGCACCGGCATCCACCATCGTCATATCCATACAGACGGTGCCTGCCACGCGACAGAAGCGACCGCCAATTCCGATGTGACCGCGATTGGTGAGGATGCGCGGATAGCCGTCGGCGTAACCGGCCCCGACTGTTGCGACCGTCCGCTCGCCCGTAGCCGTCCAGCGCCGGGAATAAGAAACCGACGCCCCGGACGGGACGCGTTTTACATGTGTGACAACCGATACGAGGCGCATCACGGGTCGCAGGCCGGCGTCGGCGGCAAGGTCGACGTCTGCCGATGGAGAGAGGCCGTAGAGCGAAACGCCCGGTCGGACGAACGACCGGCGATCCAGATCAAGCAGGTGCCGATGGTTCAAAAGCGCAGCGCTGTTAGCTACATGCGTGAATCGGACGTCGTCGCGAAGGTGGGTGATGGCCTGCGAGAAGACCTCGAGCTGTTGCTCCACATAATCGGACTCAGGCTCATCGGCTGTAGCCAGGTGCGTCCAGACTGACGCGACGTCGACGCCGCGCGAACCCATCAATCGCCCCGCCACGCGCTCCAGCGCAGACGGCTGCACTCCAATTCGGCCCATCCCCGTATCTACTTTCAGGTGAACCTCAAGCGGCCGAACCGATCCGGCGAAGCGAGCGACTTCCTCTGCGACATCCAGCGAAGCAATCGTAACTCCAAGATCATTGTCGGCATACGCCTGCAGATTCTGCGGAAGTGCCGCGGTGAAGACGAGGACAGGCTCCTCGATTCCTGCTGCACGGAGTTTGACGCCCTCAGTGACCGTTGCCACAGCGAATCGTTCGACGCCCAGAGAACTTAGCTCGCGAGCGATTGGCACGGCGCCGTGGCCATAAGCGTCGGCCTTAACAACGCCTATCATTCCCGCCTCACCGGCCAGGCCGCGCATCACGGCCAGGTTGTGACGAAGCGCCGAGAGGTCGATCTGGGCCCGTGTCAGAGCGCCGATGCCGTCAGGGCGTGAGGTGGAAATCTGCCCGTGGACGCCGCTCGATTGTGGTTGATGGTGCAATGGATCCCCCTTCAGTAGACAAGAGACCGGCACGTACGCACGAAACCTGGCTCTGGCTCCAGACTAAAACCGCGCCGGCCATGGTTTTACGAGACGGGCCGGAATCTTCCCAATATCCCTTTTGCAGATCACTATGCATAACCTGCGAGCAGGAATAATTA
Organism: uncultured Rhodothermales bacterium; assembly: GCA_964551345.1. Classification (GTDB taxonomy): domain Bacteria; phylum Bacteroidota; class Rhodothermia; order Rhodothermales; family CAZKDQ01; genus CAZKDQ01. The sequence continues at coordinate 21,710 of CAZKDQ010000009.1, read as the reverse complement.
CGTGGCTGATCCTCGTCACGGTTGCTTTCGGACCGACGGTCGAAGCGCAGGATCGAAGCGTGCCGGACCGGCTTACGCTCGAGGACATCCATCTCAGGGGCACCTTCAACCCCGCCACCTTCCGTGGCGGCCGGTGGGCGGATGAAGGCCCGGTCATCCTCTATATCGAAAGCGACCAGGCGTCACGCGCGACGCATCTCGTCAGCTACAACCTTGAGACGGAGGAGCGCACTCGGCTTATCGACGGCACGCGCCTTCATGCGCCGGACGTCAACCGGCTCATCCAGATCCACGATTATGCCTACAGCACTACGGGCGATCGCGTTCTTATTTATACGGACTCAGAACGCGTCTGGCGCTATCCGACCAAGGGTTTCTACTACGTCTATGACCTTCAGTCGGGTGAAGTAACGCCCGTCGCTGATCGGGCGAAAGGCCATCAGATGTTCGCCAAGTTTGATCCGGCGGGCGAGCGCGTGGCCTTCGTGCGCGGCCGCAACCTCTTCGTCGTGGATCTGGAGACGATGGAGGAGATCGCGCTGACCGATGACGGCGGTGAGGGCACCGTCATCAACGGCACGACCGATTGGGTGTATGAGGAGGAGTTCGGCTTGCGTGACGGATGGGGATGGAGCCCCGACGGCGAGCACATCGCGTTCATCCAGCTCGATGAGACCGAGACGCGCGAGTTTGCGATGGCTGATCTGCGCACGGATTATCCCGAGTTCATCCGCTTCCGCTATCCGAAAGCCGGTGAGGTCAACAGCGAGATTCGTCTTGGGATCATCGACATGGAAAGCGGCGATCGCTCGATCTTCGAGACGGGCACGTGGGGCGAGGATTCCGACAGCCTCGAGTACATCCCGCAGTTTGGCTGGATGCCCGAAGCCGACGGCACAAGCCGCGTGTGGCTGTTTCGGATGAACCGCGATCAGAACGTGCTGGATATGATCTATGGTGATCCCGAGACGATGGAGACGGAGCTCGTTCTGCGCGAGACATCGGATACATGGATCGACGTCGAGACGGGATTCACCGACCTCAGCGGCGGCACTGTCACATTTCTGCCCGGAGGTCGCAACTTCGTCTGGATCAGCGAGCGCGACGGCCATCGCCATCTATATCTGTATGATATCGACGGCAACCTCGATCGACGACTGACTGAGGGTGCCTGGGATGTGACCGCATTTCACGGCGTCGACCGCGACAACGGCCTCGTCTATTTTACCTCGACGCAGGAGAGCTCGATGGAGCGTCACCTCTACCGGACGCCCTTCGCGGGCGGCGGTGATGTTGAGCGCATCACGCGGCAGCCGGGCTGGCATAGTATCAACATGTCGCGCGATCTGAACTACTTCATCGACACCGTTTCCGACATCGAGACTCCATCGGTAACCTCGCTTCACCGCACGGATGGTACGCTTGTTACCGTACTCGAAGAAAACGCCGAGCTTCGAGATCGCCTCGCGGGCTACGACCTCCCGCAGACCGAGTTCATGAGCGTGCCGGCTGCCGATGGCACACCGCTCAACGCCTACCTCATCAAGCCTCGCGACTTCGACGAGAACCGGGCATATCCCGTATTGATGTACGTCTACGGCGGCCCCGGCTCGCAGACGGTCGTGAACCGATGGGGCGGCTCGCGGCATCTGTGGCATCATTACCTCGCCAATGAGCTTGACATCATCGTCGCCAGCGTAGACAATCGGGGCACCGGCGGCCGCGGCAAAGACTTCAAGAGCGTCACCTATCGTAGTCTCGGGCAGATCGAGGCGCAGGATCAAATTGCGGCAGCCCGACATCTGGGCGAGCTTTCGTTTGTCGATCCTGCCAGAATGGGCATCTGGGGATGGAGCTACGGCGGCTACATGACGCTGATGTCGATGCTCGCCGGAGACGGACCCTCGACGTTCAAGCTGGGGATGAGTGTTGCTCCCGTTACCGACTGGCGGTTCTACGACACGATCTACACCGAGCGCTTCATGTCGACGCCTCAGAAGAACGCCGTCGGCTACAGCGAGGGCGCGCCGATCAACTATGCCGATCGGATGTCGGATAACCAGAACCTGCTCATCGTCCACGGCGACCTCGACGACAACGTTCACTATCAGAACGCCGTCCAGATGATCGATGCGCTGCAGGAGGCCAACAAGCAGTTCGACCTGATGATCTACCCCGGCCGCGACCACGGTATCGCGGGTGGCGTCACGCGTCTGCATCTACACACGCTGATGACGGACTACGTCGCGGACAACCTGTAGCAAAACTCACGGCCGGTTCAACGGCATACTTCTATATTTGGGGCGGCTCCGCGAGACGGGGTCGCCTCTTTTTCTTCGCCAGCCAGCAATCCCGAAATGCCCCACACGCCCGATCTCCTCATCCAAGGCGGAACGCTCATCGATCCGGAAAGCCGCAGCCGGCGTGAGGTCGACATATTGATCCGTAACGGCAAGATCGCGGAGATAGGTGAGCGTATTGCCGCGGACGGAGTTGCGACATTTGATGCGAAGGGGCTCTTCGTTTCGCCGGGCTGGATGGACATGCACGTCCACCTGCGCGAGCCGGGATACGAGCACAAAGAGACGATCCAGACGGGATGTGCTGCAGCGGCATTCGGCGGCTTCACGGCTGTTGCGTGCATGCCGAACACGGACCCGCCCATTCACACGCGGGATGTAGTTGAGTTCGTGATCGAGCGAGCCGCCTCAACGCCGGTCGATGTCTATCCGATCGCGACGGTGTCGAAGGAGCGCGAGGGCAAGCAGCTTGCCGAGATGGCGGATCTGGTGGATGGCGGCGCCGTCGCCTTCAGCGATGACGGCTCGCCGGTTCAAGATGGGGGATTGATGCGCCGGGCACTCGAATACAGCTCGATGCTTGGCCGGCCCATCATCAATCACATGGAGGAGCTGACCCTCAACCGCAACGGCCACATGCATGAGGGGGATGTTGCCACGCGCCTTGGGGTGCCGGGAATTCCGGGCCTCGCCGAGGAAGTGATGATCGCGAGGGACATCCTTCTGGCGGAGTTTACAGGCGGTCACGTGCACGTTGCGCACATCTCGACGGCACGTGCGGTGGAACTCGTGCGCGATGCGAAGAAGCGAGGCATCAACATCACAGCCGAAGTCTGCACGCATCATTTCGCGCTGACGGATGAAGCGGTCGAGCGCACCGATTACGACACGCACACGAAGATGCACCCGCCACTTCGCACGTCCAGCGACGTCGAGGCCATGAAGGAGGGGTTGCGCGATGGGACGATCGACGCCATCTGCACCGATCACGCGCCACATGCTTCGTTTGAGAAGGAAGTCGAGTTCATCGCAGCGCCGTTCGGGATCATCGGCCTGGAAACTGCCTGGGGCCTCACTGCGCGTGAACTCATCAAGCCCGGCATTCTGTCTGTGGAAGAAGCGGTACGCAAGCTGACGGTAGAGCCGCGCCGGATCCTCGGCATCGAGCAGGCGCGCGTGGAAACCGGCGGCGCCGCCAACCTCACGATCTTCGACGCCTCAACTATGTGGACCTTCGAGGCTCGCCATATCAAGTCGAAGAGCCGGAACACGCCGTTCCTGGGTGAAGAACTCCTCGGCCGCGCCCACGCCATCTACAACAAAAGTCGACTCGAAAAAGCGGATTGAGGCGAGTCCGGTTATCCTTCAGGAGCGGGATCCGTGATTCATCTACCCCTGAAGAGCCTGTCGGCGAGACCGCCTGGCAGTTCCTCTTCCCTTATCCGTTCCGCAGCGGCCTCAACGTCATAGCCGATGCGAACGAGCTCGCAGGTTGTCGCGTCGGTGTCGAAAATGGCGAAACTCGCGCGCGGGTCCTCGTCGCGCGGCTGCCCAACGCTACCGGTGTTGATCAGATATCGATGGCCGGGACGGACGGTGAGCACGCCGAGCCTGTCGGACACGATTCCCGGGGTGTGCGTATGTCCGACGAAGCAGACATCCGTCTCAAAGTGGCTGAACTGATCTTTCACCCGGTTGAACGAGTCGAGACGGATCCACGAATCCGGATCCTGCGGCGAGGCATGGACGAATGTGCAGCCATGTGCCTCGAGTGTCAGTGGAAGATCAACCAGATACTGAAGCTGTTCATCGCTAAGCTTCTCCCGGTTATGCTTTGCTGCCGCGCGAGCATCTTTGGGGATGACCTTGAGACCGCGCTCCAGCGCCACGGCCTCATCATGGTTACCTCGCACGCATCCGGTGCAATGCTCCATCACCAGATCGACGCACGCCGCGGGGTCGGCTCCGTACCCGACGACGTCGCCGAGGCAGTAGATCTCGCCGACGTCGTAGCTCTCGATAGCCTTTAGCGCGGACTCGAGCGCCTGCAGGTTCGAATGGATGTCAGAGATGACAGCTATTTTCACAGATGCGGTGCGGCAGGCAGGTTTGTTTGAGATCCGTTGCGCGAAAATACGCAAATCGAGCAGCGACGCAGCCAAGCCCGTGTGAAACGGCCATTATCACAGAACAGACGGTACTCCTATTTTGACGAAGATATCGGTTGGCGTTGTCTTCGGCGGCGTTTCGCCCGAACATGAAGTCTCCATCATATCGAGCCTGCAGGCGGCTGCTGCCATGGATCGCGATCGGTTCGAGCCGGTCCCGATCTACATCGGGAAGGATGGGCGATGGTACACTGACGACGACTTATTCGACCTCGAGCGTTATCAGGATCTTGACGTGCTCCGGAAGCAGGCGCGGCGCGTGGCCCTCGATCCGGGCGAGCAGGGCACACTGGATCTCGTCGACCTGGCGCGGCCGGGGCTATTCCAGGATCCGTTCCGCCGCCGCATCGACGTGCTCTTCCTCGGCCTGCACGGCGGCGCTGGTGAAGACGGCGGCATTCAGGGGTTGTGCAATGCCTTCAACGTTCCTTTTACCGGAAGCGATGTACTCGGCTCGTCGATCGGCATCGATAAGGTGATCTCTAAGTTTCTGTGCCGTGACGCCGGCGTCCCAATCGTTGATTTCCTCGCCTTTCGCGAATCGGAATGGGCTGGAAAGGAAGAGGCGTGGCTGGATCGGATCCAGGAGGAGTTGGGCTACCCGGTCATTGTGAAGCCGGCGCGGCTGGGATCGTCGATTGGGATTACGCAGGCGAAGGATCGGCAGGCGCTTGATGCAGCTGTCGAAGAGGCGCTGCGCTACGACGACAAAGTCGTGATCGAGCATGCAGTTGAGAAGTTGCGCGAGATCAACTGCGCGGTGCTGGGCAATCCAGATGACGCCATCGCGAGTGTGCTGGAGCAGCCGGTGCGGACGGAGGGCACCGAGCTGCTGACCTATCAGGAAAAGTACATGCGCGGCGGCGGTGGAAAGGGTGGCTCAAAAGGCGTGCGACGCCGAGGCTCCAAACGCAATGATTCGGCAGCCGAAGGCATGGCATCGCTCGATCGTGTAATCCCTGCACCACTCGACGATGATCAAACGCATGACATCCGCGAACTCGCCGTGCGTGTTTTTCAGCTGTTCGAATGCAGCGGCGTGGCGCGTATCGACTTCATGATCGATGACGCAACCGGCGACATCTACTTCAACGAAATCAACACCATTCCCGGCTCGTTCTCATTTTATTTGTGGCAGCCGTCGGGCATTCCGTTCGATGAACTCGTCTCGCGCATGATCGACCTCGCATTTGAACGCCACCGCGCCCGCAACGGCCGGATTCGTTCGTATGACGTCAATCTGCTTTCGCAACGAAGCCTGCAAGGGTTGAAGGGGGCGAAGTGAGTG
>CAZKDQ010000009.1:3793-15854 GCA_964551345.1 uncultured Rhodothermales bacterium | reverse complement strand
CAGGAAATTCACCCCTCCGTATCATCCTTTGTGCTGCCACGACGTAGTTGCTTCGATCGACTTATACATCATCGAGGTAGATAGATGAAAGGGCTGGACGGGCAGCATGCGGCGCGACGACCGCGTATCATTATCATCGGGGCAGGATTTGCAGGCCTGAATGCGGCCAAAGCGTTGCGGAAGGAGGATGTTGACGTCCTGCTCGTCGATCGCAACAACTACCACAAGTTTCAGCCGCTGCTTTATCAGGTTGCGACGTCGGGTCTTGAAGCGGATGAAGTCGCGCACAATATCCGGGATCTCTTTCGCGGTTATCCGAACGTGAACGCCCGTCTTGGCACCGTTCAGAAAGTCGATCTTGAAAAGCGTGAGCTGCATTTCCTGAAAGGGCCGGTCGAGCCATACGATTATCTAATCGTCGCCGCCGGTGCCGTAACGGCCTTTTTTGGTGTGGAAGGTGCCGAGGAGCATGCCTTCCCGCTGAAGAACCTCTCGGATGCCGTTCATCTACGCAACCATGTTTTGAGGCAGTTTGAGCGCTACGATCGTGATGCGAGCTCCGTCGGCGACTCCGCGCTGCACTTCGTTGTCGTCGGCGGCGGACCCACTGGCATCGAGACCGCAGGAGCATTGGTGGAGCTCTTCAAGGTCGCGCAAAAGGACTTCCCGCGACTCGATACCGGGCGGGCACGCGTGACGCTGGTCGAGATGCTCCCCAAGGTGCTCGCGCAGTATCACGAATCATCCAGCGACTATGCCTTGAAGGTGCTTCAGGATCGCGGCGTCGAGGTCCGTCTTGAGACCGCAGTTGAACGCGTTGCGCCCGATCACATCATTCTCAAAGGCGGAGATCGCGTAGACACGCGGACGCTGGTCTGGGCGGCAGGCGTGCGGGCGAATCCGCTGGCCGAGGTGCTTGGTGCGGCTACAGACCGGGCAGGGCGCGTTCAGACGGAGCCTGAATTGACGCTGCCGGGGCATTCCGAGGTATTCGTCGTGGGCGACATGTCCGGCGCTATGGACGAGTCGGAAAAACCATATCCGCAGCTCGCGCCGGTAGCTGTGCAGCAGGGCGTCCATGCCGCAAAGCAGATCCTGCGCAGTATTGCAGGCAAACCTCGTGAGCCTTTTTCCTATGTGGATCAAGGGCAGATGGCGACGATCGGACGCAATGCCGCTGTCGCCGAACTCGCCGGCGGCCTGCGCTTCCACGGCTTCGTCGCGTGGATGATGTGGGTGTTCGTGCACATCGCAAAGCTGATCGGCTTCCGCAATCGCATCAACGTCCTCGTCAACTGGGCCTACAACTACCTCACCTACGATCGCAGTGCGAGGCTCATCTTCGACATGATCCCGATTTCGGACGAGTTGCCGAGCGAAGTGGAAGACATCGATCGTCATATCCAGAAGACGATGCAGGAGCTTGAGGCAGGTGCATCGCAGTAGTGAGTTTTGCGCTCCTCCGCCGTATCATCCGCTTCCCTTCATCCGCCACTGTCTCCTCCACGTATGCGGGCGTTTGCCTTACTCCTGCTGATCGTCGCCGTTACCGTCGCGGGATGTGGGCGCGATGAAGAACTATCGGTCGATGGTGCCGCGCCCACACGTAACGTCGACCGATCCGGAGACGGCTACACCGTGATCATGCGAGGCGTGGTTAACGACACCCTTTCAGGGCGCGCACAATTCGGCGATGTGTATGATCAGCAGACTCGTGAAGTAAAGACCGTGCTCGAGTTCGTGACGGCAGCCGATTTTGCCGGCGGTATGTTCATCGTTCCTGTCGGCTCAAGCTGGCCGGAAGCCGGTGCTTATTCCCTTGGAGACGGACGTGATTCGTCAGGACAGGGGTTCAGGGTCGTTTATCGACAGGGACTCTACCGTGCATTCAGCTCGAGATCGGGCACGCTCTCGCTTTCGACCGTAACGGATACCCTCATTCGGGGGAGCTTCGATGCCATCATGACGGGTGAAGTCGCCGAACGCGGTCGCGAGCCGGTGAGTGGCGATGTCGAGGTATCCGGCAGCTTTTCAGCACGCCCAGGGCAGCCCGGCTACATCATCGGGCTTTGAACAAAGGGCGCAGGCGCGCATAGCAACGGACTCTTTATGAACCACGCAGCGGCATGCCCAACTCCATCGCAAACTTAATCCGCCGGAACGATTCATTCGTTCTGACAACGCACATCAGTCCCGACGGCGATGCGCTGGGATCCGAGCTCGCGCTGGCGATCTTCCTGCGGCGAATCGGCAAACGGGTGAGCATCATTAATGCTGATGTACCACCATACAATCTCGGCTGGCTGCCCGCCCTCGACTCCGTGCAGCATTTCGACGGATCGTTGCGGCAGCTCAAGGCGATCAACAATGCCGATGTAATCCTCGTTCTCGACACCAACACGCTTCAGCGCATCGGGCGCATGGGCACGGCGGTCGAGAACAGCCGCGCCATCAAGGCGCTTGTTGATCATCACACGCATCCCGAGACATGGTTTGATACGACGTTTGTGCGCGAGTCAGCTTCATCAACCGCCGAGCTCGTCTATGAGATCATCAATCAGTGGGACGGCGAGGGCATCGACGCCGATGTCGCGACGCTGCTCTACACCGGCATCATGACAGACACCGGCTCGTTCCGCTTCAGCAGCGTCACGCCGGAGGTTCATCGGATCGTAGCCGACATCCTCGAGCGCGGCGACATCAGACCGGCGCCCATCCATACATCCATCTACGATACGCGCTCGCGTGCGGGGATCCGTCTGCTCGCGCGCACCCTCGAAAGCATCACACTTACCTACGGCGACGAGGTCGGCTACATGGTTCTCTCGCAGCGGATGATGCGCGAGACGGGCGCGAGCAAAGATGAAACGGACGGCTTCGTCAACTATATTCTGTCGATCGAGACGGTACGGGCGGCGGCGATCTTCTCCGAGACCGACAGAGGGATCAAGATCAGCTTCCGGTCCAAGGCGGACACGTACGTTCACGAGTGGGCACGGCATTTTGGCGGAGGCGGCCACAAGAACGCCAGCGGCGCGTTCGTCAAGGGCAGCCTCGAACAAGTGATCGACGACGTAATAGCCGCCGCGCCACGCTTTCTCGGAATCAACGTTGACGGCTCGGATGAGAAAGACCTCAGCGATGAGGACCGTGCATACCTCGACACCATGCTAGCCAATCGATCCTGATTATCTGATATGAAGGTTTCCGTCACGACGATCCAGCTTTCCGAGCTGGATGTCGATTTGCTGCTCGTCCCTGTTCAACAGGAACCCTCTGCGGCCGATCGCGAACTGATCGCCGAGGTTGTGGGAGGCCCGGCCAGGCAGGCCGCCGAAGACGTCAGCGGCGCGCCCGGCAAGAACGTCCTCGTTTATCCGGACGGCAAGCAGGCGCGGCGTGTGGGGGTTCTTGGGATGGGACGACGCGCCGATCTGGATGCCGAGCGTCTGCGCAATGTGGCAGCCGATGGTGCTCGAATGGCTGCTGAAGTCGGCGCTGAAACCGTCGCCTTTCACGTTCCGGATTCTGAACTCGACGCCGAGGTCGCGTCGCAGGCTGTCGTCGAGGGCTTCATGCTCGCGTCGTATCGCTTCGAGCGCTACAAGACCGCCGAGGATTCGCACCGCCCGGAGGTGCAGCGGCTTGTGCTTCACGCGGTGGATCAGGACCGCGCCTCCCGACGTGGTGCCGATCGTGGGCGCATCATCGCGGAGAGCGTTGCGTCAGCGCGCGACCTGGTGAACCTGTCGCCTGACGAGAAAACGGCGACGCTGCTGGCACGGCTCATAGAGAAATCTGCGAAACGCCACGGATACACGGCGTCTGTGTGGGATCGTGATCTCATCGAAGGGGAGAAGATGGGTGGCCTGCTCGCGGTGAACCGCGGGAGCATCGAGCCGCCGACCTTCACCGTGATGGAATGGCGGCCCGAGAACGCCGTCAATGATCGGCCGCTGGTTCTTGTTGGGAAGGGCGTCGTCTTCGACACCGGCGGGCTGTCGCTTAAGCCCACGAAAGACTCGATGGATCACATGAAGTCGGACATGGCGGGCGCGGCGGCGGTCGTCGGTGCGATGGAAGCCATCGCGCGGCTCGAGATGCCGCTCTACGTCGTGGCCTTCATACCCGCAACCGACAACAGACCGGGTGAGAACGCATACGTCCCAGGTGATGTCGTGCGGATGCATTCCGGCGCAACGGTCGAAGTGCTGAACACGGATGCCGAAGGACGGATGCTCCTGGCGGATGCGCTGTCTTACGCGAAGACATACAAGCCGATGCTCGTGATCGACCTCGCGACCCTCACGGGCGCGCAAGTCGTCGCTCTCGGAAACAACGTCGCGGCCGTGATGGGCAATGACCGCAACAACGGCCAGGAGAGACTCACTGCCATCGAAGAGGCGGGCCGACGTTCAGGCGACCTCGTGCATCGCCTCCCGATGTTCGACTTCTATAAGGAGCAGCTTGAGAGCGATGTGGCAGACCTCAAAAACGTCGGTGGGCGCGAGGCCGGAACCATCACCGCAGCCAAGTTCCTCGAGCACTTCGTTGATTATCCGTGGCTGCACATCGACATCGCCGGTCCGTCGATGTTCGACTCGGCGCGGGGCTATCGCCTGAAGGGTGGAACCGGGTTTGGCGTTCGACTGCTGGTCGAATACCTGCGCGAGTTCACCGATCCGCGGCGCAAGCAGGGGTAAGCGCTACGAGCGCGCCGAACGTCCGGAACGAGTACGAACCAGCGGCTGCCTCCGATGGGATGCTGAGTCAATGTGTTGATTTTTGGGACGGATGCCATGAGTGGCAATGATGTGATGCCTGTACGTAGCCGCCCGCGAATCGCGATCTCGATGGGCGACGCCAACGGCGTCGGGCCGGAAGTCATCCTGAAATGCCTCGCCGACCGGCGTATGCTCCGGTTCATGAGGCCCGTGGTTGTCGGATCCGCAAAAGCCATGGGGAGACACCGCGCCGCGCTTGGTCTGCCTGACGATACGTTTCGCGCCGTTGAAGAACTCGACGATGGTGCCTGGAGTGGTGAGGAGACGTTGTTCTTGGACGTCGATGCCGACGGAGACTTCGACGTGGCTTTTGGTATGATCGATGCCGGTGCGGGTAAACTCGCCATGGAGGCGGTGGCGCGTGCAGTCGATCTGTGCAAGGCGGGGTCGGTTGATGCCATGGTCACGGCGCCCATCTCAAAGGAAGCCATTTCACGTGCCGGATATCGCGATCCCGGGCACACCGAGTTCATCGCCGAGCGCACCAATACCGCCGCTCACACGATGATGATGGTGTCAGATATGCTCCGCGTCGGGCTTGTCACGGGGCACGTCGCGGTCTGGGACGTTCCAAAGGGCATCACACGTGAAGCGATCCTGAAGAAAGTCGAGATCATCGATGCGAGCCTTCAGAATGACTTTGGAATCGAACGGCCTAAGATTGCCGTGCTTGGCCTCAATCCGCACGCAGGCGACGGTGGAATCATGGGTAAGGAAGAGGTTGAAGCCATCGTTCCCGCCATCAAGGAAGCATGTTCAAACGGTAATCTTGTCTTCGGGCCCTTCCCTGCAGATGGCTTCTTCGCCATTGGCGGTTATCGCCTCTATGATGCCGTCTTGGCGATGTACCACGATCAGGGCCTGATCCCATTCAAGACGCTGGCCTTCGAGAGCGGCGTCAATTATACGGCCGGCCTGCCCATCGTACGCACCTCACCCGACCACGGGACCGCCTTCAATATCGCGGGCGAAGGCAAGGCCTCGCCTGAAAGCATGCGAGCTGCCATCTACGTCGCAATCGACATCGCGCGCCGACGGATGAGCAAGCTCGCACAGAATTAAGAGACTGTCTGATTAAGAGACTATCTGATGGAGCGCGTCAAGCTCACTGATCCGTACACAATCCTCTCGGCGGGATATGACCTCGTGATGGCGCACGTCGATTACGAGGCGTGGGCCGACTACGTGGGCCACCTCATCGACGTCCACCATCCCAATCCCACATCGATAGTGGAACTTGGCTGCGGCACCGGATCGCTCGCCATCGAACTCACCGCGCTCGGATACTCGAACATCATCGGCACGGACCGTTCGCGCGCGATGCTGGACGTTGCCGAGCGAAAGGCCAAGCAGGCTCGTGCAGAGATCGACTTCGAGCAGATCGACTTCCGAGACTTCCGGCGTGAGCCGCCGGCCGACGTCCTGCTCCTTCTCTACGACGGCCTCAACTACCTTCTCAAGAAGGATGAAATCGCGTCGCTCTTTTCAAGCGCACACGATTCCCTGACGGACGACGGCGTCTTCATCTTCGATCAGAGCACGCCCTCCAACAGCCTCCAGAACGAGCGATTTTTTGAGGATCAGGGCGAGCAGGACGGCTTCAGATACAAGCGCGCCAGCCGATACGACCCGGAGACGCGTCTGCATACCACCACGCTGGATCTGTTTGTGAGGGGCGAGCGGTTTCGCGAGGAGCACGTCCAGCTCGCCTACACCAAGGAAGAGATCGAGGACATGTTGGTGAAGGCAGGCTTCAGCGTTTTAGCTGCGTATGATGGCTTCAGTCTGGATGAACCGGTGGAAGAATCGGAGCGGGTTCACTGGGTCGTTCAGCGCAAGAAGGATCAGGTGATGGATAAAGGTTCGGGTGGATGATCGAGTTTCGCGACGTATCCGTCTCGTATCAGCTTCCCAATGGAACGCCACGGAAGGTGCTCGATCGCGTCTCGCTTCGCTTCGGGCGCGGCGAGATGATGTACCTGGTTGGGCCCACCGGCAGCGGCAAGACCACGCTCATGCGCTGCATTTACATGGATATTCTGCCGCAGGAAGGTTCGCTGCAGGTGGGCGATTACCGCTCCGATCTCATCAAGCAGGCGGAAATCCCGTACCTGCGCCGCTCGGTCGGTGTCGTCTTTCAGGACTTCCAACTGCTCCCTGACCGCAATGTCTTCGAGAACGTCGCCTTTGCTCTCCACGTGACGGGCAAGAGCGGCAGCATCGTGCGCAACCGGGTGATGCATGTTCTGGCGCGCGTGGGCCTCAGTCACAAGCGCAATCGTCATCCGCATGAGCTGTCGGGCGGTGAGCAGCAGCGCGTCGTCATTGCCCGCGCCATAGTCAATGAGCCATGGATCCTGCTCGCCGACGAGCCGACAGGCAACCTCGATCCGCACGTCGCCGACGATATCATGCGCTTGCTGATGAGTCTGCATCGCCAGGGGATGACGATTCTCATGGCTACCCACGATTACCGCCTCGTGCGTACCTTCCCCGCGCGCACCGTCGCCTTCATGAACGGCCAGCCGGTCGACATCGACCCGCAGACGCTCTAAGCAGCTTCGTTGCAGTTGCGTTTACATCAACGTTATATTTCGACCGCATTTTGGGCGAGTCGGTCGAACGGGGAGCAGTCATGCTCCCTTCTTTTTGATGAACGTTCGAGCGACGTGCGCGCCTGCTGCAAGGCGTCGTTCGAGGTGCACCTCCATCCCAGACATCTCCACCGAAGGTTTTCATGGAGCTTTATAGCCTCATCCTCGATGAGATAAACCGGTTCGTGGCCCCGATCATGGTCGTCGGACTCGTCGGCACCGGCATCTTTCTTACGCTCCGGCTCAAGTTCATTCAGTTCAGGCGGTTCGGGCATGGCGTTCTCGTCGCCTCCGGGAGGTACGATGATCCCGATGAGCCTGGTGATGTCTCGCACTTCCAGGCGCTCACAACGGCGCTCTCGGCTACGGTTGGAATCGGCAATATCGCCGGCGTCGCGATGGCCATCCACTTCGGTGGGCCCGGTGCCATTTTCTGGATGTGGATCACTGCTCTGCTCGGCATGGCCACTAAGTTCAGTGAAGTGACGCTCGCCCAGCAGTACCGGACGGTGGAGGTCGGCGAGGGTGTGGCAACATGGAAGGGTTCGGTCTCCGGCGGCCCGATGTACTACATCGAGCGCGGTCTTGGCCCGAAATGGAAGCCGCTGGCGATTTTCTTCGCCTTCATGCTGATGGTCACCTCCTTCATGACCGGAAACGCCGTGCAGGCCAATACCGTCGCGACGCAGGTTGCGGAGAACTTCGGCGTCGACACGTGGATCACGGGCCTCGTCACGGCCACCCTCGTCGGTGTTGTCATCATTGGCGGCATTCGCAGGATCGGCGCCGTTACGGGCGTCCTTGCTCCGATTATGGCGGCAATCTACGTGATGGGCGGGCTGCTCGTCCTGGGGATCCACTATGACCAGGTCCTCCCGAGCCTGGGGCTCATCTTCACCGAGGCTTTCAATCCTACCGCAGGCGTGGCAGGCACGGGTGCAGGCATTTTCATCTTCACGATGGTCTACGGCGTGCAGCGCGGCCTCTTCTCGAACGAGGCCGGACAGGGGTCGGCGCCCATCGCGCACTCGGCCGCTAAGACCGATGAACCCGTGTCGGAAGGGTCGGTCGCGCTCCTCGAGCCCTTCATCGACACGATCCTGATCTGTACGATGACGGCGCTGGTGATCGTCTCAACCGGTGTGTGGGAGGCGCGCGTGCCAACGCAGATCAGCCTCTCGAACGCCAACATTTCCTATGTAGCCGGGGACCGCGAATCCGGCTTCCAGCGCGTGACATCTCCGGCGGAGCTTAGCGTCGAGAACGGCCAGGTCGTTGGGGCGGACGACACGCCGCGTTTCGCCTTCCACAGCGTTGCGGTGGAGGAGCTCTACCTTGATCCTGATCAGACTGAGCCTTTCTCCGGGATGATCTATCCGTCGAGGAACGTTGCGGAAGATGAGTCTGGACGGACGGTGACGGTGCTCTATGGCGATGCCGTTCGCAGCAGTTCGCCGCTGACGTCGCTCGGCTTCGAACGCGGACTAGAGCCAATCGGCATGGGCGGATTAGGACGCATGATCGTCTTCATCAGCGTGCTGCTCTTCGGCATCTCCACAGCGATCTCCTGGAGTTATTATGGGGATCGTTGCGCCAACTACCTGTGGGGCGAGAAGGCTATCCTTCCCTACAAAATGATTTTCGTGATCATGCACTTCATCGGCGCAACGCTCGCCGTGACGACGATCTGGGATCTGGGGGATGTCGCGCTCTCGCTCGTCACATTGCCGAACGTTCTGGCGCTGCTGCTGCTCTCGGGGACGCTCGTTAAGGTGACCAACAACTACTTTGACCGGAAGCCGTGGGAGGAGAACGCTGAGGTCCATCGACGGGTGGTTGAGGAGAAGCGGAAGCAGAAGGATGCAAATCGCCCTCGACGTTGACCGGCTGCATGTACGATAAGGAGATCATGCAGAAGATGACCATTGTAGACCATCCGCTGTTGAAGCGGGACCTCACCATTCTGCGCGATGCGACTACGCCGCACGGCGTCTTCCGAAAGACAATTTCGGATGCCGCGACGATTCTCGCGTATGAGGCGATGCGGGATCTCGAAGTGAGCGAGGTCGAGGTTGAGACGCCGCTCGAGACGGCGACGGGGTATCGGCTTCGCGAACGGGTGGTAGTCGTTCCGATTCTTCGTGCCGGTCTCGGAATGGTTGACGGATTCGTGCGCTTCGTCGGAGAGGCACAGATCGGCCACCTCGGCATGCATCGAGACGAGAGGACGCTGCTGCCGGTCGACTACTACAGCAGTCTTCCGCCTGAGATCGAAGATGCGTTCGTCTTCGTCGTCGATCCGATGCTTGCAACTGGCGGCAGCGCCGTCAACGCCATCACACACCTGAAGAATGAGGGTGCGCGTCGGTTCAGGTTCGCCTGCCTCGTGGCAGCGCCCGAAGGTGTGCGAGCCCTTAACGAGGCCCATCCGGAAATCCCGATCATCACCGCCTCGCTCGACCGCGAACTTGACGAGAACGCGTTCATCCGGCCGGGCCTGGGAGATGCAGGCGACCGTATTTTCGGCACCAGCTGACTTTCCTCCGAACAATCATGCCGAGCATAAAACGGCTCTTCCTTCTTCTGTGCTTTGCCGTTTTAGCGGCCGGGCCGGTGGCCGCTCAACAGTATCAGCTGACGGCACCGGATCTCACGCTGAGGAGTGACCCGTTCACGGTACGCGTCCTCACGTCAGACATCGATTCGAGCGCGGCAGACCAGTATCGGGTACTTGTTGGGGATGAGGCTTATCCGCTTCAACCTGAGGAGGCGGGAGGAAGCTGGATCGCGCGGGATGTTTATGCCGGCGGCTCCGGCACCATCGACATTGTTCTCGAGCATAATGGACAGCAGGTCACTGCCACAACTGCCCGTTCGATTCCGGGATGGGTCTCGATCCTTCCGCCGCTAATCGCGATCGTCATCGCGTTGATCTTCAAGCGCGTCGTGCCGGCACTATTTCTTGGTATATGGATTGGCGCGGCGGCGGCCGTGGGCTTCACTCCGATGGGCATCTGGCGCGGTCTACTCGATTCGTTTCAGGTCTATGTACTTGGCGCCATTGCAGATCCGGATCGAGCCGCGGTAATTCTGTTCTCGCTGATGATCGGCGGGATGGTCGGAATCATCTCGAAGAACGGCGGCACTCAGGGCGTCGTCAACAGGATCATCGGTTGGGCGCGCAGCCCGCGTCGGGGCCAGCTCGTGACTGGCTTCCTCGGCCTCGCCATCTTTTTCGATGACTATGCCAACACGCTGGTCGTCGGAAATACGATGCGGCCCGTAACGGACCGGCTGAGGGTCTCGCGAGAGAAGCTGGCGTACATAGTCGACTCCACAGCCGCGCCGGTTGCGTGTCTGGCGCTGGTGACGACCTGGATAGGCTACGAGGTCGGCCTCATCGGTACTGCAGTTGCACAGATCGACGGCCTGGACGAAGGCGCCTACAGCATTTTCCTGAGCTCCATCCCATACAGCTTCTATCCGCTGCTGGCGATCATGTTTGTCTTCGCGATCGTGATCAGCCGGCGTGATTTCGGGCCGATGCTCAAGGCCGAAGTTCGCGCGCGAACAACCGGTCGGGTACTCTCGCCACAGGCGAAGGTCGATGAAGCCAGTGCCGACGGAAAGGAGCTCGCACCGGTTGAAGGCAAGCCGCAGCGCGCAATGAATGCAGTTATACCTGTTCTCGTCCTCGTGATTGGTGTGATTGGCGGACTCTTCGCCACGGGTGAGGGCGAGACTGTTCGCGAGATAATCGGGACGGCTGATTCCTACAAGGCGCTGATGTGGGCTTCGCTGCTCTCGGTGTTAGCCGCTTCGCTGCTGTCGATCACGCAAGGCATCCTCAAGATCGATGAGACGGTCGAGGCATGGTACTCGGGGCTCAAGTCGATGCTGTTCGCGATGATTATCCTGGTGTTGGCGTGGTCGCTGTCCTCCATCACCGAAACACTCCGCACGGCGGACTTCCTCGTCTCGATTCTGGGTAGCACGCTGCCCGCAGGTGTGGTGCCGACGTTGATCTTCATCTTGTCGGCCGCAACGGCCTTCGCCACGGGATCAAGCTGGGGTACGATGGGGATCTTGATGCCGCTGGTCGTGCCGCTAACGTGGGCGGTGTTGATGGCGAATGGGATGGCCGATCCTGCGCATCATCACATCATCTACTCATCAGTGGCATGCGTTCTGGCCGGGTCCGTGTGGGGTGATCACTGCTCGCCGATTTCCGACACGACGATCCTTTCGTCGATGGCGTCGGGTTGTGATCACATCGACCACGTCAACACGCAGCTTCCTTATGCGATGACCGTTGGTGCAGTGGCCGTCGCACTGGGGACGTTGCCTGCAGGCTTTGGCGTCCCCTGGTGGCTATGCCTCGCCGTCTCGATTGCCGTACTCATCGTGCTGCTGTTCGTCCTCGGCAAGCCGCTGAACGATGAGATCGAAGCTCGCATGGAAGAGATCGACGGCGCGTCCCCTGTTTCCGCTTCCTGATTACATATTCTTTTTGTGATGTTAGACTCCGACAACCGCCCGTGGGGGCGCTGGGAAGAATACCTCAATGAGCCGGGCTACCGCGTCAAGCGGATCATCGTGAATCCGGGCCAGCGTCTGTCGCTTCAGAAGCATGAGCACCGGAAGGAGCACTGGGTCATCGTGCGAGGAGAAGGAGTCTTCCAC
>CAZKDQ010000009.1:0-3693 GCA_964551345.1 uncultured Rhodothermales bacterium | reverse complement strand
GACAGGGCGGGTTCGACCCGCTCCTTTAGAAATCGGATACGACATGATGCAGAACGGCCTGGACGAACAGCTTCTCAAACAGGCGCTGAAGGAAGTGCTCGTGGAAACGCTGGAGGAGCGGCGGGATCTCTTTCTCGAACTGATCGAGGAGGTGCTTCAGGATTACGCCATCTATTCGCTGAGTGACGAGGCGGATCACGAGATGCGTCGTCACGGCATCATGTTTACATCCATCAAAGGCAAGGCCTGATCAGCTGGCTGCCGATCGCTTTTCCTCTTCCTGGAGGATGCGCTCGGCTATCGTACGCGCCAGCATAGGCGCGTTTCCCCAGGCGCGGTTGTTGGCGATCACATTCAGCAGCGCCTTCTGATCGAGCGCCTGAAATGCCAGGGCAGTCGCGTCTAGTACCATGCGGCGCCCGCCGTCGCTGTCGGTCAACTCCGGGAGCGGTGCGTCAAACGGATGCGCCTGTGCATAGGCATCCGCGTAGCGCACCTTCAGCGGCGTGAGCAGGCGCAGAATCGCCTCGCGGTTGCGCGCAGTGAACGTTCCGCCACACAGCTTCCATTGATCGCGGATGGGCGGCAGCCACGTCCAGTGGCTGAAGACGAATCCAATGCCTCTCCGGCCCAGCCAGTTGAAATACTCCGGTGTTAGCAGATGCTCGGAGCGGAGCTCGATATGCGACTGGATTTCCGACGGGATCTGTTCGAAGAAGCCGTCGAGCTGGGAGACGTTGATCTCAGGCGGCGGGCTCTCCGAAACGCGCTGATATTCCTGTTCGAAGATGATCCCCGCCAGGCGCTCCCCCAGAATTTCAGACGCCGGGGCCAGGAATTGTGTCTGGTATGACGCCGCATCCAGGTAATCGGGATTCTCAAAATAATGAGCCTTGCCACCGGTCGATCGTCGAAGCTTCCGCGCAAAGTAGGTCTGTGGCGTCTTCACCAGAAAACGTGCATGATCTGGTGATGCCTCAGCGTACTGCTGAAGCACGAAGAACGTGGGTGTGGGCTCGCCGTCCCGGGTTCGCAGCGGATTATAGAACGTGAAATCGAGTTCGAGCACATCGAAATGCTCGAAATAGTGACGCACAGACGCCACGGGAAGCACACCTTCCTGAAAGGATCTTCCCCCGAGCCGCTTGCTGCGTGTCTGCACGTGCTGCTCGAGTGACGACGGATAAATCTGACCGATCCATCCTGCATACCGATCGCTGGCCGTGCCAAAGCGCAAATGGTCGGAGAAGCGGCGGAAGTCCAGTTCCTCGATGCGTTTGCGCCTTGCGTTAAGCTCGTTCCGGACAGACATTCGCACCGGCTTTAGATTTCAACTTCGGCGGGCGTTTGCATCTGCACCTGCTTGCGACGACCGATATTCTTCTGCATATGGTGCGTCGTCAGGAAGATGCCGATCGCGATGAAGAGGTAGTAGCCGAGTAGGCGCCATGCGAGAAGCGTGGGGGCGACGGCGGCCGTGGGCATCAGCGAGTCGAAGAACAGGTAGTACATGCCTTCGATTCCGCCGGAGCCGCCCGGCGTCGGCATCGCGAGCGAAGCCAGCGTCAGAGCGGCACCTCTTAAAAGTACGAGCACCTTATCGACCGGCGCGTAAACGCCCCACACGACGAACAGGATGAGCAGGTAGCGCAGCGCCCAGCTCGCGATCGTCATCGCAAGTCCGATCAGGTAGAATCGAAGTGGCTGCGATCGTAGCACAAACGCCCGGCGTTGGAGCTGAGACATCTCGCGCGCGACCGGCTCGCGAAAACGGCGCAGTAGCCGAAATCGGAAGACGAAATCCGTCATTTTCTGCAGAAGAGACGGCCGGAAGAGCGTCGCATAACAGAAAGCGCCGACCCAGATCATCAGCCCGACGAGGTAAAGCAGAAAGATTCCGTAGCCGATGTTGCCCAGTGATTCGGGAATGACGTCGAGGTAGAGTGACGCGATCAGGACCGTTGGTATGATGATCACATACCACAACTGATCGAGCACCATCGAGAAGAGCGTCCACGCAGTGACGTCTCCGCCGCGAACGTTGGCATCGCGCGTCATGTAGACGATCGCCAGCGGTCCGCCACCGATTGCCGACGGCGTCACGTTGGAAAAGAAGTCCCATGCGAGTTGCCCGCGCGTGCCGGCCGCGAGCGAAAGTCTTCCACGAGATATATAGTTGAAGCGCCAGCCACCAAGAAGAACTCGCAGGACGACCGTTGCGGCCGCCAACAGGAAGAGCAGGGGATTGAGGGAGCCGACCGCCTCGAGATAGTCGCCATAGTCGAACGTTAGCGCGGCGACTGCCGTGACGACGCTGAGGCTGAGCAGCACGGGCCAGAGGATACGCTTCGGCGACAGAACGCGCGAGGGTTCGGCCGGAATGCGTGCCTGATCCGTTGTTGGCTCTGCGTGTGGCATGTGCCGAATTGCGATGGGAGTCGGCGGTACGGGAAAACCGACAGAACGTTACCCGGCCCGTTCGGCTTCGATGACCTTACGAATTCTTCGATAGGTCGTACGGATGTCTTCCGGCAGAACCTTCGTTTCTGCGACGGTGGGCATAAAGTTCGTGTCGCCGCTCCACCGCGGAACCACGTGCACGTGCAGGTGATCAGGCACACCCGCTCCCGCCGCCGCGCCAAGGTTCATTCCAATGTTGAAGCCTTCAGGAGAAAGAGCGGCTCGAAGCCAGCGCGTACACGCCGCCATCATCTGCGCAATCTCAACCTGTTCTTCTGCATCGAGTGAATCGAAATCTGCGATCCGGCGGTACGGCACGATCATCACGTGTCCGTTGTTGTACGGATACAGGTTCATGATGACGAAGACTCGATCGCCACGCCAGAGAATCAGGTTGCCCTCGTCATCTCCGGCTTCAACGAGCCGTTCAAACAGGCTTCGATGGTCGTCGGTGCTCTGGTCCTCACCCTGGCTCATGCGTTCGATGTGGCGTGCGCGCCAGGGGCTCCAGAGATGATGCATTGCAAATAGCGGCCTGTCGTGGAAGGGCGCTTAAGATAACATGGCAGACGCTTCCAATCGAACACAGCTACGGGGCGGCAGACGAAGAAACAGCGCCGCCGTAGGAGCTACGCTATTGGGCTGATCCCGTGGCTAGAGTATCGAAAACACGATGAAGACGATGAAGCCGACGACGCCCGCACCGAGCGTCATCGCACGAATCGCCTTGTCGACAGGGCTTCTCATGGCAGTTGTATCGTTCACTCCCATGGTATCGTCACATCATCCTGCATTTTAAAGATCTGTGTCGGAGATTTGTGAGTCATGAATCACAATCGTTTCGCGCCCTCGTCGCGCTTGCAAGCGCGTCGGATCATTCAGATCTCACTTCACCACATCAACAACCTGCTCGTGCCGATGCATCGTTACCCCGCCATTTGTCTGCTTCTGATATTTGCGATCCCGCTTCACATAGCATGTGGCCAGGCATCGAGTTCTGATGAGCCGGTTCGAGGTCGGAACGGCATGGTGGTGTCAGCGCAAGTCGATGCATCGCAGGCAGGTCTCGAGGTTTTGCAAAAGGGCGGAAACGCGATCGATGCGGCTGTCGCCACCGGATTCGCTCTTGCGGTGACGTATCCGGCGGCGGGCAACATCGGCGGCGGCGGGTTTATGGTGATCCGCTTTGAAGACGGCTCGACGACCTCCTTCGACTACCGTGAGAAGGCACCG
>CAZKDQ010000008.1:28878-44000 GCA_964551345.1 uncultured Rhodothermales bacterium | reverse complement strand
CGCATCGGCACGCCGATTGAAGGACGGCCGCGTCAACCTTCAATCGAACCCGCTTATCGCTTGTCATGCGGCTACCACTTCGGCTTTTCGCCACTCTGCTGATACTTACGCTCTCCGCTCCGGCGGCTTTCGCTCAGTCGCACTTCACGACCTGCGCCTCACGCACCGGCAACAGCGCCGTCCTTCTCGTACCTGAAGATGCGGAACTGAAGATCAACGGCGACGACCTTAGAGAAGGCGATGAGATCGCCGTCTTCACAGAGGAAGGAATCTGCGCCGGAGCGATTACGTGGGAGAATAAGCACGCGATCCTGACCATCTGGGGCGACGACTCCATGCTCCCGGACAAGCAGGGCTTCGATAACGATGAGATCGTCGGATTTCGCGTCTGGCAGGCGGGAACGGCCACGGAGTTCGCAGCCGAGGAAAGCACGGTATCGGTCGAGTTCAGCGACACCGAGCCGTTCCTGAGCATTGACGGCCGCTATAAGGACGGCGCGATCATGCTCCTGGCCTCGTTGACGGTTGAGACGGAAGTCGTAACCAGCGTCGAGGGCGGTAACCTCGTTGCCGAACTTCAGCTCAGTGGCAACTATCCCAACCCGTTCAGCACCTCGACGACGATCGCCGTCAGCATTCCCAAGAGCGCAGATGTTTCGATTGGCGCTTACAACCTGCTGGGTCAGGAAGTCGCGTCGATCTATGACGGTCGCATGGCTGCCGGTTCGCACACGGTATCATGGGATGCGTCGAACCTGCCGAGCGGGCTGTACCTGCTGCGCCTCGAATCGGGCGGCGCGGTACGCACGACGCGCGCAGTGGTCGCTAGATAAGAGCGGCGATTGCACAGAGCTCTGGATCCGTTCCCGAGCTTTCAAAAAGTAGCAGTAGCTCACGCCGCGGAAATCCTCGTTCCGCGGCGTTTGTGCATTCAATTGGCTGATGGGCATTACGCATCGACGAACTTCCACCCGATGTATGATTGGAGTTCGACCACGATGATGCGTGATCGTGGATCCGCTTCGGGGCGATTTCCTATATTGGCGCCTCGTCCCGAATCCGCATTCCTGCTCACCTCCGATGTCCGACCGCCGGGAGGCCGAAGCGCCCTCACAATCCAGCATTGAAGACCGCGAGCTCGTTGAACGCGCTCTCTCGGGCGACCAGCAGGCCTACCAGGCGCTGGTGGATAAATATCGCCGGGCGCTGTTTCACCACATTTCGCGCCTCGTTCGTGCGCGGGCGGAAGTCGATGACCTCGTCCAGGAGGCTTTCATCAAGGCGTTCACAGCTCTCGAATCCTATTCGACGCAGTACGCCTTCTCGACGTGGCTCTACAAGATCGCCACGAACCACTCGATCGACTATCTTCGCAAGAAGAAGCTCAAGACGATGTCGATCGATAAGCCGATTAAGACCAAGGACGGCGAGATCGAATACGAGCTGCCGGATGCGACGTACCGGCCGGACAAGCACATCGTCGAGGACCAGCGCAACGCCCTCATCCAGGAAGCAATCGATGCCCTGCCTGAGAAGTACTACCGCGTCATCGTGATGCGCCATCAACAAGAAAAGTCGTACGACGAAATCGCCACCGAGCTCGACCTTCCGCTCGGCACCGTCAAGGCGCACATTTTCCGCGCTCGCGTCCTCCTCAACAAGTACCTGCGGGATAAGCGGGAGAGCCTGTAGCGAAGTCTGACGTGAGAAGTGGGAGGTTCGAGTTTACACCGTGTCATTACCGCTTCATTAGATGATCTATCGCTATACCCGGCCCGAGATGGCCGAACTCTGGAGTGAGAAGGCGCAGTTTCAGGCGTGGCTCGATGTTGAGCTGGCAGCGTGCGCCGCCTGGTCGGAACTCGGCGTCATCCCGCGCGAGGACGTTGAGCTGCTCTACGAGCGAGCTTCGTTCGACATCAACAGGATTCACGCCATCGAGCAGGAGACGAGACACGATGTGGTGGCCTTCACCCGCGCGGTAAGTGAATCACTGGGCGAGGAGCGCAAGTGGGTGCACTACGGCCTGACGTCTTCCGATGTGGTGGATACGGCGTGGATGGTGCGTCTGAAGCAGGCGAACGTGTACCTGCGCGAGGCGATGCAACGGATTACCGATTGCCTCGCGGATCGTGCGCGCGAGCACAAGAACACGCTGATGATGGGGCGCACGCACGGCGTCCATGCCGAGCCGACCACGCTGGGCCTCAAGTTCGCGCTCTACTTCGCCGAGATGAAGCGCCACGAGATCCGTTTCGATCAGGTGGCCGAAGAGATGCGTGTCGGGAAGATCAGCGGTGCCGTCGGAACGTTCGCGCACATACCGCCGGAAGTCGAACGAATCACCTGCGAGAAGCTCGGCCTGCGCCCCGCGGAGGTGTCGACACAGGTCTTGCAGCGCGACCGGCATGCACATTACATGAGCGTTCTTGCGCTCATCGGCTCGACGCTCGAGAAGATCGCTGTGGAGATTCGCGGGCTTCAAAAGAGCGAGGTGAGGGAGGTGGAAGAAGCCTTCGGTGTGGGTCAGAAAGGCTCCTCCGCGATGCCGCACAAGCGCAACCCGATCGGTTCGGAGAACATCACCGGATGCGCGCGGCTGCTGCGCGGTTACATGGTCTCCGCCTACGAGAACGTCGCCCTGTGGCACGAGCGGGATATCTCCCACTCATCCGTCGAGCGGGTCATCATTCCGGATGCGACGACCGTTCTGCATTACGCCCTGCACCGGATGGCAAGCATCCTCGAACGGCTCGTCGTCTATCCGGATAACATGCGCCGCAACATGGATCGCACGTTCGGCCTCTATAACAGCCAGCGGTTATTATTGAAGCTCATCGACACGGGCATGAGCCGGGAGGAGGCGTACGATCTCGTGCAGCCCCGCGCGATGCAGGCGTGGGAAGAGCAGCGGTCCTTCCGCGAAATCGTTGAGGAGGATGATGTCATCACGTCACATTTAACCGCCGAGGCCGTCGACGACGCCTTTGACGTGGACTATCACCTGCGCAACATCGACCACATCTTTGAGCGGGTGGGGCTCTGAAGCAGAAAGCTGCTTCGGGTATCCCAAAATTCTCAACCTGTGTGACTTTTTGTGGAATTGGAGTAACTTCGCGTCATCTGCCCATTCCGCCTCAGGCGGACGTGGCCGGCTGAGCGACGAAGCGAGAAGAGAAGACGCGCAGGCTCAGGAGGCCCTCACGTACTGTTGCTAATTCCCTCATCATCATGATGCGTCTACACCTCCATCTCTCCCTGGTCGTTGTACTGTGGATCGTTCTCCCATTCAACGTTGCGAATGCTCAAACGGCGACGCTTGAAGGTCGCGTGCTGGATGCATCGAACTCGCAGCCTCTGCCCGGAGCAAACATTGTGCTGACGGTGCCGGGCTCGGAGCGCATGGTGGCCGGAGGCGCAACGGGATCCGATGGATCGTATCGTCTCCCCAATCTTGAGGCAGGTCAATATGAGGTCGCCGCTCGTTTTATCGGCTACACGACTTCCACACAAACCCTCTCGATAAGCGCGGGGGAGACGCGTACGCTCGACTTTCACCTGACGCCGGGCGGGTTCGATCTCGACAACGTCGTCGTCACGGCTTCCCGGCAAGCTGAAAAGGTTCTTGATGCGCCGGCATCGATTTCCGTGCTAGGCGTGCGGGAGATCGAGTCCGATGTCACGCAGTCGTCGGTCGACGTGCTTCGCAATACGGTCGGTGTGGACATGGCCCAGACCGGCGTCAACCGGCGTGAGGTCGTGCTGAGAGGCTTCAACAACGCCTTCTCGGGCGCTACCTACGTGCTGACGGACAACCGGCACGCGGCGGTGCCGTCACTTGGCGTTAACGTCTACAGCCTCATGCCGACGATGTCCATCGACCTCGAGCGCATCGAGGTCGTGCGCGGGCCGGGCTCAGCGCTTTACGGTCCGGGTGTGGATGCAGGTGTGATCCACTTCATCTCGAAAGATCCCTTCACGCATCCCGGAACCACCGTCTCGGTCAGCGGCGGCGAGCGCGCGTTCTTCAACGGCCAGCTTCGTCACGCGGGTGTGATCAATGATCGACTCGGCTACAAGATCACCGGTACGTTCACCCGCGCCGACGACTGGGAATTCGACCCGAACGATCCGGACGATGCGGCGCAGCTTCAGGATGACGTGCTGCCGCGCAACTACGATCATCAGAGCTATAACGTCAACGGTTTGCTCTCTTACCGCTTTGCGGATGACATCACGCTGACGGCCGGCGGCGGTTACTCAGCCATCAACAGCATCGTTCTCTCTGGGATCGGCACGCTGCAGGGCGACGGCTTCGGATATACGTACGGTCAGTTGCGGCTCGTTGCGCGCGATCTCTTTGCGCAGATGTACTTCAACAGGAATAATGCCGGCAACTCGTTCGTCTACGGCACGGGCATGCCCGTCGTCGACAACGGCCTACTCTTCAATGCTCAGGCGCAGTACAACTGGAATCTATCGGAGCGGCAAGGCTTCATCTTCGGCGCCGATGCTCAGCTGACGCGGCCGGACACCGAGGGCACCATCCTCGGGCGCAACGAGGATGAGCAGATCTCTGAGTACGGCACCTATGTGCAGTCGCAGAGCACCCTGACGGATCAACTCGACGTGACGTTGGCGCTGCGGGCCGACTACAACAACATCGTCGACGTCTTCCGCCTGTCGCCGCGTGCTGCGCTCGTTTTCAAGCCGACTCCGTCGCACTCGCTGCGTGCCACCTACAACCGCGCCTTCGCCTCCCCGGGCACGAACTCGATGTTCCTCGACATCATCGCCCGTGCAGCCGATGAGTCGCTGCCGCTCAACATTCGCGCCCGCGGATCGGCGTTCGGTTTCACATATGAGCGCAATCCCAACTTCGGCGCGATTGCCGGCTCCGACCTCGTCGCCCGGAGCCTGATTCCACAGATGCTGGGCCAGCCTACGCCAGTCGGGCTTCCGCTGGATATGATCTACGGAATGGTTTACAGCGGTCTCGCCGCGACGCCTGTGGCCGGCATTCAGGCGGCTCTTGCGGCGCAGGGCATAAACCTGCCCGAGGCGCAGATCCAGGCGCTGGTACAGATGCTGAACCCGCAGATGACCCAGGTCAACGGCTTCAGCCGCGGCTCGCTTGCGATGCTGAATCCATCGGCGACCAGCCCGTCGGAGCAGTTCGTGCCGGTCTCGGATGTGTCTGACATTCGGCCGTTGGCGCAGACGATTACGCAGACGATCGAGCTCGGCTACAAAGGCATCATCGCAGACCGCGTGCTGGTCGCAGTGGATGGTTATTACACACACAAGGAGAACTTTGTCGGGCCCGCGCTCATGGAGTCCCCGATGGTGTTCGTGCCGCAGCTGAGCGCTGATCTCGTCGCCGCGCTTGGAAGCGGCATCGAAGGCAATGCAGCGCTTGCCGGTGCACTTCAGCAGATGGGTCTGTCGCCGCAGGCCGTTGCTCAGATTGTCGTCGGCTTCGCCGAGGGCCAGCTTCCTTCCGCATCGACGCCAGTCGCAGCCGTCGTGCCGCGTGAGAACAACCTCGGGCCGGGCGAAATGCCGGAGCTGATGTTCGCCTATCGCAACTTCGGTAGCGTTGGCTTCTACGGCGCGGACGTTTCCACACAAATCATGGTCAGCGACCGCTTCGACGTTTTCGGCAACCTCTCATGGGTAAGCGACGATCTGTTTGATGCGGAGGAGGTCGGCGAAGACAATCCGGATCTCTTCGTTGCACTCAATGCGCCGAAGTTCAAGACGCGCCTCGGATTCCAGTACCGTACCCCTGCGGGCCTTTCGTTTGGAGCGGCTGCACGCTATTCGGACGGCTTCCCGGTAAACTCGGGACCCTACAGCGGCCGCGTTGACGACTACTTCCTGATGGACCTGTCTGCCGGTTACGACTTTGCGCGACACGCGCCGGGTCTTCGGTTTGATGTCACTGTCCAGAACGTCTTCAACGAGGATCACCGGGAGTTCGTCGGCGCGCCGCGCCTCGGCCGGATGGGCATCGCTCGCTTGACGTACACTTTGTGAGTGACGCTTTCAGAGGCAGCAGTCGCTGAATGCCGTCATCCCACTGCGCGTAACGGGCAGGCAATAATGTGAGGGTCAAGTCGTCGCCTTCGGGGCCGGCATTGCGAAGAACCGCCATAGATGGGTGGCCGCTCAGCCGCCGCGTTGACTCCTTCGGGGGGCCGTGGTAGTTTCATCCGTTCTCAGAGGCCGGAGCCACGGCTCCTGCCCTCGTCCTGTCGCGAAGATCCCATGGCCAGATGCTGACGGATTTTTTACCGCTGTTCCTGATGATGGCGATCGCCGCCGGCCTCGCCTATACGCTGCTTCTACTCGCCGAAGTGCTGGGGCCCAAGCGCCCGAATTATACAAAGGAGGGCGCGTACGAGAGTGGGATGGACCCTGTGGGGACCGCCAGGGAGCGCTACTCGGTGAAGTTCTACCTCGTCGCGATGATCTTTATCATCTTCGATGTCGAGGTCGTCTTCATGTATCCGTGGGCGGTCAGCTTCCACGAGTTCATCGACGCCGGCATCGGTTTCGGTGCCATTATGGTGATCGCCGTATTCATTACGATCCTCACCGTAGGGTTGGTGTACGACATCAAGAAGGGCGGTCTGGACTTCGACTGAGCCGCGACGATGCCCACGGCTCCGAAACCGCGGCATAGGTGCCACATACAAGCCGCTCTGCTGGACGAGACTCTACCCGAAATAGAAGAAATGCCTGCGGGCTATGGAAACACTTGAACAAGGATATCTGACCACGACCGTCGACGCGGTGGCAAACTGGGCGCGCTCAAACTCGATCATGCCGATGCCGCTTGGTCTGGCGTGCTGTGCTATCGAGATGATGGCGATGGCCGGTCCGCGCTACGATCAGGGCCGCTTCGGTGCGGAGGCGGTCAGGTTCTCGCCTCGCCAGGCCGACCTGATGATCGTCGCAGGCTGGGTCAGCTACAAGATGGCGCACGCGATCCGGCGGATCTGGGATCAGATGGCAGATCCCAAGTGGTGTATCGCCATGGGCGCTTGCGCGTCCACAGGCGGTATGCACCGATGCTACGGTGTCGTGCAGGGCGTCGACAACTTCCTTCCGGTTGATGTCTATATCGCTGGTTGCCCGCCTCGTCCGGAGGCCGTCCTCCATGGTATCATGGACATCCAGGAGAAGATTCGGAACAAGTACTCGGTCACCCTGGACGCCTACGAAGGCGATGATTACGATGTGCCGCCCGCGCCACTGACGACGTCGTACCCGGATCGTCTCGAACCTGTTCAATAGCGGCTGAGCCAGAATGCGAGACGATACAAGGAACACCAGCCCGCGCACAGAAAGCGAGCAGGATCACCAGGCGCTGAAGTTCTTCTTCACGCCACGGGACGAGCCAAAGCCGGACGAAGCGAATCCGCACGTTAAGCCGACGACGAACGTGCCGGAGGTCGTCGACGCTCTTCGACAAGAGTTTGACGACGTGATCGGTGAGGTGAAGACATACGCCGGTGAGGACACCGTATATGTCGACCGCGAGCGGCTCCTCGATGTGATGCGCTTTCTGAAGGAAAATCAGCAGTTCACTTACTTCGTCGACTGCGGAGCCATCGACCTTTTTCAGGACGAGAAGCGGTTCGAGGTCTTCTACAACCTCGTGTCGATAGCGAAAGGCAAACGCATCCGTGTGAAGGTGAGCGTGGAGGAGGACAATCCGGTGGTACCATCGGTGACTCCACTCTTCCGCGCCGCCAACTGGAATGAGCGTGAAGCGTACGACATGATGGGCATCCGCTTCGAAGGCCATCCCGATCACCGCCGGATGTACATGCCCGAAGACTTCGAGTACTTTCCTCAGCGTAAGGAATTCCCACAGTTGGGCGTTCCGGGATCTCTACCGCTTCCACCACAGGTTCCAGGCGGCGCGATTCATCCCGATCCATATCCGGCCGCACACGGCAGCCGGCCGCCGCGCAGCTATCAGGAGCCGGCACAAAATGCCTCCGAAGAGTCAGCCTCAGAAGCATGAGTATCGCACCAAGTTTTGCAGCCCCTGATCTCGGCGAAGCGTTTCGTTTCTGGCCGCGGCACAATAAGGCGGTCTATGAACGGCTCGAGAGCAAGCACGCCTGGCTCGAAAACAAAGAGGGAAGGGAGGAGGGAGAGCGCGATGCCCTCGAGCAGGAGATGATCCTCAACATGGGACCGCAGCATCCGGCGACGCACGGCGTGTTGCGGTGTGTCGTGAAGCTCGACGGCGAGCTGATCGAGCGAGCCGTTCTCGATATCGGCTACCTCCATCGCGGCATCGAGAAGCTCGCCGAGAACAAGACGTACCTCGAGTTCATGCCCTATACGGACCGCATGGACTACATCTCGCCGTATTCAAACAACGTCGCCTGGTGCCTGGCGGTCGAGAAGCTTGCGGGCATCGAGGTGCCGGAGCGCGCGCAGTGGATTCGGATGATCATGTCTGAGCTGGCGCGCATCTCTTCGCACCTGCTATGGCTGGGTGTAGGCCTGATGGATGCGGGCGCGGTTTCAGTCTTCCTCTGGACGTTCAAGTACCGCGAGGAGATCTACAAGATTTTCGACGAGGTAGCCGGCGCGAGATTTACGGTATCACACAGCCGGATCGGTGGCCTCGCTACCGATGTCACGCCTGAGGGCCTCGCGCAGATTCGGAAATTCATCGACGAGTTCCCGGAGGTCCACGAGGGGTGGGTCAAGTTTCTCCACCGTAATCGTATCTGGATCGACCGGAACGAAAACATTGGAACGCTCACCGCAGAGGAAGCGCTCGAGCTCGGAATGACGGGCCCGAACCTTCGCGGAAGCGGCGTCGAGTATGACATTCGCCGGTTCGAGCCATACCTGCGCTATGACGAGGTTGATTTCAAGATTCCCATCCGCACGGAAGGAGATTGCCTGGCGCGCTACTTCATTCGCATGGAGGAAATGCTGGAGAGCATCGGTATCATCCACCAGTGTCTGGACAGGTTGAAGGAAGGACCGATCCGCGTCGACAATGCCAAGCATGCCTATGCCTCCAAAGACGAGGTGTATTATGCGATGGAAGGCATGATCCACGACTTCATGTACACCGACACGGGCGTCGCTCCTCCAAAGGGCGCCGAGAGCTACCACGCCATCGAGTCGCCCAAGGGTGAGCTCGGCTTTTACATCATGAGTGATGGAACCGGCAGACCGTGGCGCATGCGCATCAACTCGCCATCATTCACGAACCTGCAAGGGCTCGAGCACATGATGGAGGGATCGCTTGTGGCAGACACGGTCGTGATGATCGGCTCGGTCGACCCGGTGATGGGCGAATCAGATAAATAAGACGGACGATCGCGCCGACCTCGGTGCGACCAACCACGGATAGAGCATGGCAGGATCGAATAACGGACCGTACGTTTCTCCGCCCGATCAGCGGCCGGATCCCAGCTTCAGCAAAGAGGAACTGGTCTTCACGGCCGAAGAGAAGGAGCTCATTGCGCGCTTCCGGGCGCAGTACCCGACGCCGGAAGGGTCTATCATGAAGGTGTTCTGGCTCGCGCAGGAAAAATTCGGCTGGCTGGCGCCGGAGGTGATCCAGCTCGTTGCCGATGAGCTTGGCATCTCCTATACCCATGCTTACGGCGTTGCCACCTTCTACACGCAGTACTACAAAGAGGAGAAGGGCAACTACGTGCTCGACGTCTGCACGTGCTTCACGTGTCAGTTGTGCGGCGGATATGACATGCTGCACTACCTCGAGGACAAGCTCGGCATCAAGAAGGAGCAGACCACGGAAGACGGGCGCTTCTCGATACGCGAAGTTGAGTGTCTAGGCTCGTGCGGCTCGGCGCCGATGATGCAAGTCTCAAACGGCCCGTACATCCACAACCTCACGCGCGAGAAACTCGACAGCCTTTTGGATTCGCTCCGCGACGGTTCGATGCCGCCTTTCGCATCCGTTACTCTTCCACAGGATGAGGACGAGATGCAGGGCAACCGGCGATCTGATACGGGCGCCGAGGAACGCTCCGTCACACCTCCCGTCTCGGAAACGCTTCGATAGGCATGGAGCTCGCTCGATCCATATCGCCATTACGGAGCAGCGGCGAGCGTCGCT
This sequence comes from uncultured Rhodothermales bacterium, assembly GCA_964551345.1. Taxonomy (GTDB): domain Bacteria; phylum Bacteroidota; class Rhodothermia; order Rhodothermales; family CAZKDQ01; genus CAZKDQ01. The sequence goes on along the minus strand of CAZKDQ010000008.1, from coordinate 33,871 downwards.
TCCGCTTCAGCCGCGATGTGTTTGAGCGCATGGTATGTGAAGGGCGATCTCTGCCAGACATTCTCCAGATATGGAAATAGATACAGCACAGACAAAGGCCGGTAACTGGAAGGAGTTCGAGCGCGTGCTTCTTCCTCCCGTCAAAGACCTTCATCATCTCGAGGTCTACGAGGCCAACGGTGGCTACGAAGCACTGCGCTCCGTGCTGACCGGTGGCGACTGGGATCAGAAGAAGGTTACCGACGAGGTCAAAGCAAGTGGCCTCCGCGGACGCGGCGGCGCGGGTTTCAATACCGGCCTGAAGTGGAGCTTCATGCCACCGGTTGAGCCGGGCAAGCCGCGATATCTCTGTTGCAACGGCGACGAATCCGAACCCGGCACCTTTAAGGACCGGCAGTTGATGGAGTACAATCCCCACCTCGTCATCGAGGGGATTCTCATCGCCTGCTATGCGATGTCCATCGACACGTGCTATCTCTATGTGCGCGGTGAGTACGCCGACTACATCACGCACATGGATCGCGAGCTTGAGAAGGCGTACGCGAAAGGCTACGTCGGGCAGAACATCATGGGGACGGACTTCTCGACGGAGATCGTCATCCATAAAGGCGCCGGCGCCTACATTTGCGGCGAGGAATCCAGCCTGATGGAATCGGTCGAGGGCAAACGCGCCTATCCTCGCATCAAGCCGCCGTTTCCTGCACAGCGTGGCCTCTGGGGCTATCCGACCACGATCAACAACGTCGAGTCGCTGGCCTGCGTCCCGCTCATCATCAATCGCGGTGCTCAGTGGTACGCGGGCATCGGCGCAGAGAAGCATCCCGGTCCGGTACTCTACGGCATCTCCGGGCACGTCAATCGGCCGGGCGTTTATGAATACCCGACCGGCATGCTGATGACCGACCTCATCGACGATGTCTGCAAAGGAATGCGCGGCGGGAAGAAGCTGAAGGCCGTTGTTCCAGGAGGATCGTCGACGCCTGTGCTTCGTGCGGATCAGATCGTCGGTGTTACAATGGACGCCGAGAGCCTGCGTGAAGCCGGATCGATGATGGGAACGGCAGGAATGCTCGTGATGGATGAGGATACGGACATGGTCTCGTTCCTGCGTCGCGTCACGAAGTTTTATGCGCATGAGAGCTGCGGGCAGTGCACGCCCTGTCGCGAAGGCACGGGATGGCTGGAGGATCTCGTCACCCGCATCGATGAAGGGCACGGCAACCTGCGCGATCTCGACCTCCTGCTCGACCTCACCGTGCAGATGGAGGGCCGCACAATTTGTGCGCTGGCAGATGCCGCCGCATGGCCGGTCCGCCACACGATTCAGCGCTTCCGCGGCGAGTTCGAAGCAAAGTGCAAACCCTCTGTCTTCGCCACCGCATGATCCACTCCCTCACCAGAATCCAGATGCGGTCTCTCCCGATCCTGTTGCTCGCCCTCGTCGTCATCGCCGGCTGCCGTTCGGAAGCCTCCGATGAATCCGCAGCAATGGATGGCGTGCCGTACGGCGCTCCGATCGAAGCGGCGGCATTTCGGACGGCAGATGACGTTCTCGCATCGGCTGATGAACTCGACGGAGCGAACGTCGCCGTTGAAGGCACCATCCGCGAGGTCTGCCAGAACAAGGGCTGCTGGTTCATCCTTGAATCAGAAAATGAGCCGATGCTGCGTGTCCACGTGCCGCGTGATGAGGAGGGAGCATACGTTTTCACCCTTCCGAAGGATATCTCCGGGCAGCAGGTGCTGGTTGAAGGACGGCTCTTCGAAAAGGAGCTGAGCGACGCCGAGCAGGCGCATTATACCGGTGAAGCGGAGACGCCCGCCCCGGCGCGTGAATATCGCATCGAAGCATCGGGCGTGATGATCCGCGGAGCCGGCGCGTAAAGAGCTGCAAGTCACTACTTAACTTGAGATCAATATGCCTCAGGTAACTATAGATAACAGAACGTACGAGTTTGACGGCACGCCGAAGCTCCTTCAGTTCTGTCTGGATAACGGCGTCGAACTTCCGCATTTCTGCTACCATCCGGCGATGTCCATCCCGGCTAACTGCCGGCAGTGCCTGGTGGAGATCGGTTCGCCCGTACGTGACCGCGACACCGGCGAACTGCGCGTGGATGAGGAAGGCAAGCCGATCGTACAGTTCTTCCCCAAGTTGATGACGAGCTGCTCGGTCGATGTGACCGACGGCATGGTCGTACGCACCCATCGCTCGAGTGAGCTCGTCGACCGGGCGCAGAAGGACAACCTCGAGTTCCTGCTCATCAACCACCCGCTCGACTGCCCGATCTGCGACCAGGCCGGCCATTGCCCGCTGCAGATCCAGACCTACAAGTACGGACCGGAGGGATCGCGTTTCGAATTCGAGAAGGAGCACAAGCCCAAGCGCGTCCAGCTCGGACCTCGGGTGACGCTCGACGCCGAACGCTGCATCAACTGCACGCGCTGCACGCGATTCACGGAAGAAGTCTCGGGTTCGAACCAGCTCACGATTATCAAAAGGGGCGTCAAGAATTACCCGATGACGCCGCCGAACCAGGAGCTCGACGAGCCCTATTCGATGAACGTGATCGACGTTTGCCCAGTGGGCGCGTTGACTTCCACCGACTTCCGGTTCCGCGCCAGGATCTGGGAGATGAGCTCGACGCCCTCCATCACGGTCTCCAACGCCAAAGGATCGAACTGCGAGTACTGGGTGAGAGACAACCTCGTGCTGGAGATCACGCCGCGCCAGAACTCGGAGGTCAACCAGTACTGGCTGCCTGATGAGGACAGACTGACCTACGGCCGCTTCAATGACGACCGTATTTCGAATGCCCGCATCCGGAGCGCAAATGAGCTGACGGAGGTTACTTGGGAGGAGGGATTCGATCGCGCCGCGGAGCATCTGAAGGCGGCAGGAAGCGATGTCTTCTTCCTCGGCTCGGCACATGCACCGGTTGAGGACAACTACCTGCTCAAGCGGCTTGCGGAAGCCGTAGGTGCTCCGGCGCCTCAGTACATCCCGCACATCGAACACGGCGCGGGAGATGACTGGCTTATCACCGACGACAAGACGCCCAATGCGCAGGGATGCGAAAGACTCGGCATCAATCCGGTCGACGTTGAGACATTGACTGCCCGTCTTCGCAATGGCGACATCAAGTTGCTCTATGTGATCGAGGATGATCCCGTCGCGGCGGGAGTCATTGATTCGGCTGATCTGGACGGCGTCACCGTCGTTATCCACGCGTACCACGAGACGAACCAGACGCTTGCCGCAGCGGATGTCGTTCTGCCGGCTGCTATGGTTGTGGAAACGGTAGGCACGTACGTCAACATAGACGGCCGGGCCCAGCGCGTGCGGCCGGCAAAAGCCATCCGGACGGTCAACAGGACGTTGATGATGGAGATGGGCAAGAGCCGCATCGACCGTCATGGCACGCCGTTCGACCGCTGGCACAACGAGAGCAACCAGGTTAACTGCGCTCCGGGATGGATCTCTCTGCCTGAGGTGGCGAAGCGTGCGGGGCTTCCCGTAGAGTACCGGCAGCCGAAGGAAATCATGGCGGAGATCGCTGATACGCTCGATGGCTTCGCCGGCGCGACGTATGATGCGATGGGCCTCCGCGGCGTGCAACTCGAGGATGTGGGCGCGGCGGTCTGAAAGCCATCGCGGCCCATGATCCGATTTGACTGATGTGACGCCAACGCGCCCATGCAAGAAGCAACGGGCGCGGCATTGCGGCCGACCTGCGAAGAGCAGGTATCATCTTCTTCCGGATAGGCCGCCTTCTTGGTCACGTATTCGTCGACATTGCGGAACGCGGGCTTAGAGCCGGAATCGAATCCGTTTCCACCGTCTGCAATTTGTTTTCGGACCAATGTCGAAGCTCCTCGGCACAGGGCTCGCTGCCGCGCTCATCTTCATCGCAGGTTGCACGGCCGCCGCACCCGATTTCAACGGCACGCTCGTTGATCCACCGGCTGATCCTGCACCGTTCGAACTCGCCTCCGCTACCGGCACCGTCTCCTCGTCGGATCTGGAGCGAGACTGGATGCTGCTCTTTTTCGGCTACACGAACTGCCCCGACGTTTGTCCGGCAACGATGACCGTCTTGAAGCGCGCGTACGACCAGCTCGAGGAGCACGAGCAGGAGCAGGTGCAGGTCGCGATGATCAGCGTCGACCCCGAGCGTGACACACCGGGTCGACTCGCGAGCTATACGTCAGCCTTCGATTCATCCTTCATCGGCATGACGGGCACCCAGGAGCAGATCGAGCAGCTCACATCTGCGTACGGCATCTACTACAAGCCGCTGGAGTCGGTAACGGGCGACGATAACTACTACGTCGATCATACCGCAGCTATACTATTGGTTGACTCCCAAAGCCGCATGCGAATGGTATGGTCCTATGGAACGCCACATGAGGACATCGCAAGCGACCTGCAGCAGATCCTCAACTGACCATTCAGTGACCGATGATGTACACGCGCGCATGCCTGCTTCTCGCCCTTATCCTGTTGATGACAGGCTGCGGTTCTGAGTCAGAACGTACGGAGGAACGCACGGATGATGCGAGGATCACCGTCCGCAATGCATGGGTGAGGGTGATGCCGGACTCGCTCGCGACGCGGACGGCGGTTTACGGCGAGATCACGAACAACGGCGAGGCGGCGGACGAGCTCGTCGATGTTGAAGTGGATGTCGCTGCCTCGATCGAGTTGCACGAAACGACGATCGTCGAGGACGTGATGCGCATGCGGGAGGTCGAGACTTTGGCTATTGCTCCCGGCGCGACGGTTTCTCTCGAGCCGGGAGGCCTGCACATCATGCTGATCGGGATGGAGCGCCAGTTGACGGAAGGCGACTCGCTGGAGCTCGATCTCCGCTTCGCATCAGGAGAAAGCGTTACCGTCACAGCTCCGGCACGCAGCCAGTGATCAAAGATCTCGCGCAACGACGGAGACGCCTGGGATCTCGCGCAAAGACGCAAGACTGATGCGGACGAG
>CAZKDQ010000008.1:17937-28778 GCA_964551345.1 uncultured Rhodothermales bacterium | reverse complement strand
TCAGATTCTCATCTCCCGCAGGCGCCGGATGCGCTCCTCGGTCGGCGGGTGCGTGGAGAACATGGAGCGGATGCCGCCCATCGCACCGGCGAACGGGTTGACGATGAACATGTGCGCTGTGCTCGGATTGGCATCCATCGGCCGCCGCTCCGCGCCGGACTGCAGGCGCGCAAGTGCATCCGCCAGAGCGTTCGGGTTGCCGCAGATTTCGGCACCATCGCGGTCCGCCGCATACTCACGAGCGCGCGAGATCGCCATCTGAATCATCATCGCCGCGATCGGCGCCAGAATCATCATAGCGATCGAGGCGATCACGTTGCGGTTGCGGTCGCCGAAGAAGAGCGCGAAGCGTGCCAGTAGCGTGATGGCGGCCGCGAGAGTGGCCGCGATCGTCGAAGTGAGGATGTCCCGGTTCTGGATGTGCGCGAGCTCATGCGCGATCACGCCCTCGAGCTCCTGCGGCGTGAGCATCCTCGCAATGCCGTTGGTGACGGCGACGGCCGAGTTGGCGGGGTTGCGACCCGTTGCAAATGCGTTTGCCTGGTCTGATGGGATGACGTAGACCTTCGGCATCGGCAGCCGTGCCTGCTGACGCAGCCGATCCACCATGTCGTAGAGTTCGGGTGCCTCCTGCCGCCCGACTTCCTGCGCGCGGTACATCTTCAGCACGATCTTGTCGCTGAACCAGTAGCCCGCGAAGTTGAGCAGCACGGCGAACCCGAAGGCCATGATCATGCCCTGCTGCCCGGCAATGGCCTGACCGATCAGTGCAAAGAGCACGATCATCAGCGCCATCAAACCTGCCGTACGAATTCCGTTGTTCATGGACGTATTCTATTGATAAAGGACCTGGTCGAGCTCACCAACGGTGCTTCTACCCTCAAGGTGCTCGCTCGGTTGCGAAAGGCTGGGCCGGCACCACGCAATTCAGATGAAGCTCGTAACGACCATCACGTCGTACAGGGCGTGCGTCCACGCGGCGACACCGAACCCTCGCCACAGGAAGATTCCGTTCAGAACGAGCCCGAAGAGGAAGCGGAACGTGAAGGAGGCAAGAGTGAACGCATCTCCGTAAACGCCCACATAGTGGACTGCGCTGAAGATCGCCGCGCCGATTATGGCGGCGATCAGGTAAGCGTGTTGACGTGGTGCCACGAGCCGGCTGAGCAGCCAGAACAAGCCGCCAACCAGAATCACGCGGAAGAGAAGCTCTTCGTATATCCCGGCCCCGATCGACAGGGCGAGTTTCGTCCATAGGCTACCTGGCGACGGGGCAGCCATCGCGAAGATCACACCTACCGTCGTGCTTACGAGCAGCGCCCCCACGACGCCGTAAACAGCACTCTCCAACACGATCCATCCAAAATATTTGGCACGGATCGGGATGTTCTTGCGCCGCTCAATGTAGAGGATGACCGCTCCCACGATCAGGACCACGGCGCCCATCACGGCCAGCCCCGTTCCTCCGATCATCGCGAGGAGCTGCTTCAGCCAGACTTCCGCGCCGACCCGCACCTGAGCGATTCGCCCATGGTTGGCCGTCACGATCATGATCTCGTAGATCGCGATCAGCGGCAGCGCACTGAGGAAGCCGTACGTTGCCGTGCGAGTGGCTCGATGGTATCGCCGGAGTTCGGGCGAGAGAGGCATGTGGGTCAGAGGTCGTCCCAGCCGAGCCCTTCGAGCTTGAGAAGTGCGTCGTTGAGTTCGGCGCGGGCATGAAAATCCGACTGCTGCTGAGCAACGTTCATGCCGCTTCGATACGTGGCGCGTGCGTCCTCCACTCGGTCGAGTTCCTCGTAAAGCTTGCCGAGGTGATAATACGTGCCGACGTAAGACGGCTCGTCCGACACGAGCGCTTCGTAGAACGAGAGCGCCTGTTTCTGATCGCCGCGTTTCGCGTATTCCTGCGCGATGGCGAAGCGGGTAAAGGGATCGGCCGGATCCTCGCGGTGAAAGTCCAGCAGTGCGTTAAGTCGGTCCATAGACTTGAGCTTCAGCGATACATCGGACGCCGGTGACCGGGCAAATGCATTGAATCAACAACTGTCGTAGAAGGAAACACGGCAGAGCGTCTTACGAAGCAGAACCGTGCATTAACGAACAACGGCAGTCGGCTCAAAGCACTCAGAAGATTCGAAATCCAGCCATTATGGTGAATGCACGATTAGTGATGCCGCCCGGGACCGTGCCGTACGATGCGTGGTAATCTTTGGCGACGGCGGCTAGGCTAAAACTATAGCGAGCGTCAAGAACGAACTTTCCGAAGTCCGCCCCGCCGCCCAGAACCAAGCCGAAGTCGGTTGGATTGAGATGTTCCGTGTAGTCGATATCATGGACCTTACGCGCGCCAATCAGGAAGCCGACTGATGGACCCGCGAAAAAATGAGGACGAATATCATCGCCGGGCGCTGCCGGACTGAATTTCAGCAACAGTGGAACTTCCACGTATCGGTGACTCGTGTTCCCATTGAGGTAGACTCCGATTGGAGGTCCATCTGTGTCTGCAGGAAGGTCGTCATACAGATAGCTCGCGCCTCCGGCACCTTTCTGTGAGAAATAGATTTCGGGCTGAACGCCAATTTTATTGGTAATCGGAATTATAGCATAGGTGCCGATCGTAAACCCGACTCGATGATCTGAGGTCACGATTCGGTCTCCGCCAAAATCCGCCATATTCAGCCCGCCCTTGAGGCCGAATGATTGCGCATGACTAACGACCGGCGAACTGAAGGCAATGACTGCCAGTAGAGCAAAAACCTTCCTCATCCTTATCTCTGATTATCTGGAAAATGCGATCCCTACGTCGGACAACGACGTATCGGTATATCAAGATAGGTAGAGCTTACGTGCAGCAGGTGAAGGTTCGGCCCGGAAGTGACCACACGATCTGAATCGTTCTTCGAAGCCGTTGATCAGAATACTCGTGGTAATCCTGATCACTATCCGACGGTAACGACGTCAGTGTTTACTACCAGCTCCCGCCGGCGCCGCCGCCTCCGAAGCTTCCGCCTCCGCCGCTGAATCCTCCGAATCCTCCGCCTCCGAAGCCCCCACCTCCACCAAATCCACCGCGGCCGCCTCCGCCCCAGATGATGACAGGCGGAATGCCATATCCGCGACGCCTTCGATGTGTGCCCCCGCCTCCTCCACCACCTCGTCGGCCCGATGTGATACCGTTGATGACAAAGAAAATGATGATCAGGAGGACGAAAATCGTCGCCGCGTCCATACCCGGCGCCTCATTCGGGCCCTGTGAAGGGATCGCCTCATATTCACCTGCGGCAGCAGCAATGATGATGTTGACCGCCTCCGAAAGCCCCGCATAGTAGCGGCCCTGGCGGAAGTTCGGCACGATGACGTTGCGCACGATCCTTCCCGCGAGCGCATCCGGAACGGCACCCTCCAGTCCGTATCCGGTCGCGATGAAAACATTGCGGTCATCACGCGAGACAAGTATGACGAGACCGTTGTCATATTCACCCTGACCCACACGCCACTGCCGGCCGAGTTCGACTGCGTAATCTGAGATCTCCGCACCACCGAGGTTCGGCACGGTGACGATGATCACCTGGTTCGAGGTTGAGTCCGCGTAAGCACTCAGCTTCTGCTCGAGCGACCGGCGTTCGGCGTCGCTCAGCATCTGCCCGGTGTCCGTCACCCAGCGACCGCTTGGCGCGGGAATATCGAACCGCTGGGCGTGAGCCGCCGGAAGCAGCAGGCAGGAGAAAAGCAGGAGGAAGACGAAACGCACGAAATAGAGACCTACGAGCCGAAGTCGACGGTCGGCGCCTGTTGCGCGCCTTCATCGGCTTCAAATGGGATCCGGCGGTCAAATCCGGTGATGCCGGCGATGATGTTGGTGGGGAAGCGTCTTACGCCGGTGTTATAGACCTGAACGGCGCCGTTGTAATCGCGCCGGGCCGTTGCGATTCTATTCTCCGTGCCTTCAAGCTGAACCTGAAGATCGCGAAAGGCTTCCGTGGCGCGAAGCTCCGGATAGTTTTCCGAGACGGCGAGCAGCCGTGACAGTGCGCCTCCGAGCTCGGATTGCGCGTCCTGAAAACGCTGCATCGCCTCCGGGTCGGACAGGTCGTCGACCGAGAGATTGATCGACGTTGCCCGGGCGCGAGCTTCCGTTACCGATTCAAGGGTTCCTCGCTCGAAGTCTGCCGCGCCGCGAACGGTGTTGACGAGGTTCGGCACGAGGTCCGCACGTCGCTGATACTGCGACTGGACGTCCGCCCAGGCTTGCTCCACCCGCTCATCCTCTTCGACGAGCCGGTTATACGTGTTGCAGCCGGTACATCCGGCGAAGGCCACCAGTAGAAGGATGACCAGCAAGGCGATGGTTCCGGTGCTACGCATTCAGCCAGGCGTCTATGAGTGAGGAACGACGCGCGGGAATACGAGACAACATGAGGCGGGTTTCTAATCCGCCGTCCGCTTTTGGAGCGTTCCCTATGGAAGGCGCCCCTGCATGAGGTCTTCGCGGTGTTCGAGCACGCTCGTGAGGATGTGCTCAACGTGGCCGCTGAAGCGCACGGCCACGAGCTGATCGGTGTTGAGGGAGACGACGTACAGGTCGCGGATGTGCGCGGCGTGCGGCCGGTACAGCACGTAGGCCAGTTCATGCTCATTGCGGACCACGAGGGCGGCCTCCCACGAATCGCCGCGTAGCCGATCGAGGCCGCGAAGCTCATGCGGCGCACCGTCGCGAAGCCGCACGTCGTAGATGCCTACCTTGATCCGGTCGATGTCGTGCAGAAACTCAGCTGCGAGCATCGCTCTCTCGACGGCGGACCACCTCGCCAGTGATTCCAGCATGTGGATGGTGCCCGAGCCGACGTTCAGCACGACGTTGCGCCTGAGTTCAAGCTGCGGGTTGTGCCGTTCAATATCCCGCTTGAGTGTCGACATTTCGCGGGAGATCATGCAGCCGGACAGCATGAGGGCGACAAGCACGACCAGCATTTGGTTGAAAGGCGCGCGCATCATTGTCCGGTGATCCCTCTCTTGAGCGGATCAATGTTGAACTGCCGTCCAATGAGAGCGATCTCGGCAGGATCGATGTTGCCGACGATGTTGACGAACGTGGCCTGCTTATTTTCGATGACCACGAGCATCAATCCAGATATGAGATCGCCGGACTCGCGAAGGTACAGATCGACGTGATCGTGCGTCTCGCGCACCCGAACGACCGTCTCCCAGCCCGAGCGCGACAGCCTTCGCACCAGGTTATCGGTCCGTTCCAGGATCGGTGATTTGTGATCGGAGGGAAGATCGTAGGTTCGAACCTGCACCGCGCGAAGACGCGAGAGCACTTCCGCGAGGCCGGGATCCTCGTGGCGGGATGCTTCCACGACGAGGCGCAGCAGTGAACCTTTGACGTTCACTTCAAGGCGCGGGAGGTCGGGGAACAGGTCTTCGATCGGCTTGAAGTCGACGAAACCCTCCTCGCGCTCGAGGTTGCTCTGGCCTTGCGCAGGAAGCGCGGCCAGTGCACTGATTAGAATGAGGCAAGCCATGCTGCCGATGATTCGTTTCATTGCGATATCTGGTTTTCTTCGGGAAAAGCGCGCCGCACGGCCTCGGCCGTCGTCGCAAGCATGACGTCCTCGCGTACGGCTCGGCCTGTCTTGCGGCCGGCATCGGCTACGAGAGCGAAGGCGAGTTGCACATCGTCGAGCGCCTGTTGCACTTCCGCATGAGTCGGCTGCGGTTCAGGCTCTTTAGCTAAGGGATCGAGTGCGATGAAGAGCACTACGATCGCACAAAATCCGGCCATCGAAGCCGCGACACCGCGCCGGATGCTTCGCCGGGGAGCGCGATCGGTACGGGAACTGCGGACGGCGGCCTTCGCACGTGCCGCGATTTCCGGCGGACATAACTGCGGCGGAAGCGATCGAAATGCATCACGAAGCGCTATCGATTGCTCGAGATCCGACCGTAACGCCTCGTCACGCTCGACGTCATTCAGCAGCCGTTCGACAGCCTCTTCATCCAATTCGCCGTCGAGGTATTCGTCAATTCGGGTGTCCATCATCTACACAGTTTCATTTCGAATCTCCAGGGGCAGCGCCTCACGCAGCCGCCGCCGGGCGCGATGCAGGTAAACCTTCACGGTATTGAGTGGCAGGTCGGTTGCCGCGGCGATCTCCGCGTACGGCAACTCCTGAATTTCACGCAGTATGATCAGCGTTCGGAACGGTTCATCCATTTGATCGAGACGGTCGAGCACCATCTGGTGAAGCTGCCCGTTGTGCAGTGCCGCATCGGGCGCGGCATCACGTGAGACAGCCACCGGAGCGAGATCCTGATCCACCTCGCGGCGCATCCGGGACTTTCGCCGCCGTAGCCCGTCGATGCACGCATTGCGGCAGACGCGCCTCAACCACGGTCCGGGATTCGCCCGATCGATTCTTCCCCGATGATCCCACAACCGCATCAGCACCTCCTGCATTACGTCCGCCGCGTCGTCTGCATCGCGTAAGTAGTACATCGCAAATGAGTACAGGCCATCCTGGTGCGCCTCTATGGTCCGGTCGAACCAGTCAGCGTATTCTCGCTTTTTGCGGAGGCGCGGCAATCGAATCGGGAGGAGGGAATTGATGGATCGTGTTCCAATGAAAGAACGAAAGTGCGCCTGAGGAGGTTACACCTGTTCGAGAATTCGACGCCTGGAGGTGCAACGGGATGGCTGAAGTCGCGGAACGGAAGTTGCAGCGGAAGTGGCTGTGCCGGCAACGATTTTGCCCTCCGTTGCAACAAAAACCGCATTCGGCGCAATAATGTTGTCGGGCCATGCGGAGCCCGGACTCACGGTAGAAAATTTAAATATGCGAGCACGCTCACTCTATGTTCTCCCGGCCGTAGCGCTTCTGCTTGTCGGAACGATGCTTGGGATGAAGCTGGAGTCGTCACTCTCCGGCGCCGACACGTTCGATCAGCTGCGGAAGCTCAAAGATGCTTTCGTCATCATCAACCAGCAGTATGTCGATGATGTATCGACGCAGGAGCTTGCTGAAGATGGCATCCGCGGCATGCTCGAGGCGCTGGATCCGCACTCGACGTACATCAGCAGCGATGAGATCGCGGAGATCCAGGAAAGCTACCAGGGCTCCTTCGGAGGCGTCGGCATCTGGTTCGAGGTGCTCCGCGACACCGCGCGCATCATTTCGACGATTAGCGAAGGCCCGAGCGAAGCCGCCGGGGCACTGGCAGGCGACCGGATCGTCGCCATCAACGACTCTTCCGCCATCGGGATGACTGCCGATCAGGTGCGCGATCGACTGAAAGGACCTGTTGGAACGCGCGTCGAGATGACCGTGCAGCGCGCGGCTACCGGGCGGCAGCACACGCTGGATATCACACGTGACCAGATCCCGCTCTATACCGTCGATGCGTCTTATATGGTGGACGACGAGACGGGCTACGTCCGCATCAACCGCTTCGCAATGACGACCTACGACGAGTTCATGGAGTCGCTGCGCGAGCTCAAGAGCCAGGGGATGAACCGCCTCGTGCTGGACCTCCGATCCAACCCCGGCGGCATCATGGAAGGGGCGGTTCGTATGATCGATGAGATGCTTGGCGACCAGGAGATGATCGTCTACACGCAGGGTCGAGATCCTGCGGCAGAGGCCAGCTTCCGCTCACGGCGCGGCGGCCAGTTTACCGAAGAGCCGATCATCGTTCTCGTGAACGAATATTCTGCCTCGGCAAGTGAAATCATCGCCGGCGCGCTTCAGGATCACGACCGCGCGCTGGTTGTCGGGCAGCGGACCTTCGGCAAGGGCCTCGTTCAAAACCAGTTTGCACTGCCGGATGGCAGCGTTCTTCAGATGACGGTCGCCCGGTACTATACGCCCTCCGGACGGCTCATCCAGACGCCGTACGAGGATGGCGATCCGTCTGAATATCTCGAGCGCAAGTTCGAGGGCTACGATGCTGCGACCTTCGATCCCGCATCTTATGCGGACACTGTACCGGACAGCCTGAAATTCGAAACGGCGAACGGCCGTCTCGTCTTTGGGGGCGGAGGGATCCTTCCCGATTACGTCGTTCCGCGTGACACTGCCGGCGTGATGCGCGTCGTGGCGGGCAACGGCTTCGACGCCGCTTTCGGGCGCGAGTGGTTCGCCGATAACGAGCAGCGGCTCCGTCAGATGTGGACGGATAGGAAAGACGCCTTCCTCGATGACTTCACCGTCTCCGGATCGATGTGGCAGGAGTTCATCGCCTTCATGGATGAAAACGGAATCTCCGTTACCGAAGATGAAGAAGAAGTCTCGCTGACCGACGGCGTAATCAGTGCCGCAGAACTGCAGACATATCGGCCCAAACTTGAGACGTATCTGAAAGGCCGCGTTGCGCAGGAGCTCTACGGCAGCCGCGCGTGGTTTGACGTCTACAAGAACGTCGATCCCGAACTACAGGCAGCGCTCGAGTTGTGGGACCGGGCCGAGCTGCTGGCGAGCTATCATATGCGATAGACTTTCAGGTGGTGAAATCATGATATTAGGCCGCGTGTTCTTCGGAGCGCGCGGCCTTTTTTCATTTATATCCAATCGTGCCCATGTTCTTCCGTTTCCGTCTGATTCTGCTGCTCGTCGCCGCGAGCACCCTCACCGCCTGCAGCACGACGCAGCCGGTTGCCACCGAAGCGCCGGTAGCCACGCCCGTCACTCCGACGTTCGACCGACCGATCGCGAATGACGTGCCCGTTCCGGCTCCGTTTCAGCGAGCCGTCGATGCCGGCACGCGAACCATGGACGGAAGACCAGGCGATGCTTACTGGACGCAGGATGCTTCCTATAACATCCGGGCGCGTCTGCATCCGGAAGAGCGGCGGATATCGGCAGAGGCCACGATTCAATACCGAAACAACGCGCCCGTTGCTCTGGAGCGACTGCATCTCGAGCTCACACAGAACGTGCACGCCGAGGGCGTGGTGCGAAACGTGCCGGCGGAAGTCACGGGTGGCGTCGAGCTTTTGCGCGTCGTCGTGAACGGGACGGAGCTTTCGGAAGGTGCACGCTCGGGGCCGCGATATCAGGTAAATGGCACCCAGCTGGTTCTAATGCCGGGTCAGACGCTCGGGCAGGGGCAGGAAGCGGCAATCGAGGTGAGCTGGGAGTTCGTTGTGCCACAGGCAGGCGCCAGCGCGCGCATGGGCTACGACGCCGACAACCTGTTCTACATCGGCTACTGGTATCCCGTGATGTCCGTCTATGATGACATCCACGGGTGGCACACGGCTCCCTTTCGTGGCCAGACGGAGTTCTACGCGGGTCACGCCGATTACGACGTAACGCTCGAAGTGCCGGGCGACTGGGTTGTGATGGCGACGGGCGAGCTCCAGAATCCGGAAGAAGTGCTCGCGCCCGACGTTCTGGCTCGGATGCGTGAGGCACATCAGAGTGATGAGCCGATGCAGGTGGTCGGGCCGGATCATTTCGGCGCCGCCGCGACGACCGGCTCCGGGTCGGATATCCTCTCCTGGCGCTTCACGGCCGATCAGGTTCGCGACTTCGCCTTCAGCGCAACGCGCCAGTCCATTTGGGATGCCGCACGCACACCCGTTGGAGATCGCGACGGCGACGGCGAGATGGATTACGCCGCCATCAACACATTCTACCGTCAGGCGGCTCCTCTCTGGGCGGATGTGACGGAGTTCCAGCAGCACGCGATCGCATTCCTCTCGTCGTTCACGGGCTACCCGTATCCGTGGCCGCACATGACGGCTGTGGAAGGTGGCAACATCATCGGCGGTGGCATGGAATACCCGATGATGACGCTCATGGGCGACTACAACGCCCGTGGATCGGAGGCGCTTTACAATGTCACGGCGCACGAACTCGCGCACATGTGGGTGCCGATGGTCGTCAGCAACAACGAACGGCGCTTCACCTGGTTTGATGAGGGGATCACGACCTTTCACGAGAACGAGGCCCGCATCGACTACTTCCCCGGCCGGAATCACCATCTGCAGGACCAGGCGACGTACGTCGGTCTTGCGTTATCGGATTTCGAGAGGCCGATGACGTTTCCGTCCGACTTCCATGATAACTCGACGGCATACACTGTCGCGTCTTACATGAAGCCGTCGACGGTTCTCGTGGCGCTGCGGGAGGTAATCGGCGAGGACGTGTTCAATCGCACGTTGCAGACGTTCATCAGCGACTGGGCGTACCGCCATCCCTATCCGCACGACCTCTTCAATGCTTTCGAGCGCGAAAGCGGGCGGGACCTGGGCTGGTTCTGGCGCACGTGGTACTACGAAACATGGACGCTCGATCAGGCCGTGGCCGGTGTTGATGAACTCGACGGCGCAACGCGGGTGCGCATCATCGACGAAGGAGACGCACCGATGCCCGTTCTGCTGCGGATTACATTCGATAACGGCACAACGCTGGATCGCCGGATTCCCGTCGATGTGTGGCTACGGGGCGAGCGCGAGGCCTCGATCGATGTAGAGACGACCTCGCCTGTGGTCCGCGTGGACATCGACCCGGAGATCCGCTTCCCCGACGTCAATCGGTCGAATAACGTCTGGGAACGGGGGAGATAGCGGATGGCGAATCGTTAATTGTGGATGTTTGATAGGATAGACATCGACAATTGAGGACAAAGGATTGATGATCGCGATTGATCATCAATCCCTCCTCTCGACTGTCCCTGACAAATATCCGCTATCCACGATCTGCGATTCTGGATCCTCGAAGCTCGAGATTCCATCCTCGCCGACTATCCACGATACAAGCCGACCTCTACGCCATCGCCTCCAGCAGTATCTCCGCCGGATGCTGGGCCTCGCGCTGGGCCGTGTCGTGGATCTG
>CAZKDQ010000008.1:0-17837 GCA_964551345.1 uncultured Rhodothermales bacterium | reverse complement strand
CCAGCAGTATCTCCGCCGGATGCTGGGCCTCGCGCTGGGCCGTGTCGTGGATCTGGGAGCGGCAGGACGTGCCCGGAGCGGCGATGAGCGTCTCGGGTGCGGCCGCGCGGACGGCGGGGGCGAGGCGTCGCTCCGCCATCCGGCGGGAAATCTCCACGTGCTCCTTCTCGTAACCGAAGGCTCCGGCCATTCCGCAGCAGCTCGAATCCACAACCTCCACCGTATAATTCGGCGGGAGGGTTAGCGCCGCAATCGTTGCAGACGTTCCAACGATCGCCTTCTGATGGCAGTGACCATGAAGAAGCACGTGCCGCTTCTCGGAGGTCCATTTCACGTCGTCGAGTTTGCCTTCGAGCGCCATTTTCGTGATGAACTGCTCGAACATCATCGACTGACCCGCCAGCTTCTTCGCTCGCGGATCGTCGGGAAGCAGTGCCAGGAATTCGTCGCGGAAGGTGAGGATGCAGCTTGGCTCGAGGCCGATCACGGGCAGGCCTTCCTCGATGTAGTCGCCGAGAAGGTTGAGCGTATTGAGCGCCTCGCGCCGCGCATCCGGAACGAATCCTTTCGAGAGATACGTGCGACCACAGCAGGCGTTGGTATCGGCAACGACGACCTGGAAGCCGAGGCGGTCGAGTGCCGTTGCAGCCGCCTTCGCGACTTCCGGGCTGTTGAAGTTGTGGAATGTATCGGCGAATAGAACGACCCGTGGTCCGGTTGCCGTCCACTTCTGCTTGCGGAACCAGACGTCGAAAGGCTGGGCGGCGAACTCCGGCAGCGGCCGCTCCGCCGTGATCCCGATCGTCTTCTCCATCGCCTTCCGCACGGCCGGCTGGCGGTTCATGAAGTTGGTGATGCGCGCCGTTGGTCCGACGATCCGGCGGCTCAGGCGCGCCATGTGCGCAAAGAACCGCGTGCGCAGCGGCACCCCGTTGGCGGCCCAGTACTTGCCGAGCCACTCGGTCTTCATCCGGGCCATGTCCACGTTCGACGGACACTCAAACTTGCAGCCCTTGCACTGGATGCACAGGTCGAGCACCTCGTACATGCGCTTGCTTGTGAGCTCCTCTGCTGGGAGATCACCCGAAAGCACGGAGCGCAGCGCGTTGGCACGGCCGCGAGTCGAATGCTCCTCTTCACGTGTGACCATGAAGCTCGGGCACATGACACCGCTCTGAAGCTTGCGGCAGGCGCCGTTGCCGTTGCAGAGTTCGACGGATCGGGCGAAGCCGCCGTCGGCCGACCAATCCAGTTCCTCCTGGAACGGGATCGTCTCGTAGTTCGGCGGGATACGCAGGTTCTCGGTCATCGGAAGCGCGTCGACCACCTTGCCCGGATTGAGCACGTTGTCCGGATCGAAGATCTTCTTGATCTGCCGGTAAACGTCATAGAGCTCCGGTCCCACGAGCGGCTCGGTGAGCCACGCGCGCACGATTCCGTCGCCATGCTCTGATGAGACGGTGCCGCCGTACTTCTTGACGAGTTCCATCGAGCCGTAGGCGATATCGCGCATCTTCTCGACCTCGCTTGCCTCGCGCGTGTTGATGAACGGCCGCACGTGCAGGCATCCAGACGAGGCATGCGCATACATCGCCGCACGCGTATTTGTCTGCTTCAGAAGTACCTCCAGGTCCTCGATGTAATCAGCCAGGTGCTCCACCGGGACCGACGCATCCTCGATGAGCGCGACCGGCTTGTAGTCGCCCTTGACGCCCATCACGAGGCCGAGGCCTTCCTTCCGCACATCCCATACATTCTTGATCTCCTCCGGCGTGAGCGCCGGCACGACGGAATATCCGAACTCATGCGCTTCTACTTTTTCGCGCAGCTCTGCCAGCTTCTGCTCGATCTCAGCGAGGTCATCCCCAAAATATTCCGTGATGAGAACTGCTCCCGGATCTCCTTCGATAAAGGTCAGCTTGTCCGAAAAGCCCGGTGCACGTCTGGCCTGTTCGATGGCCACGCCGTCGAAGAGCTCGACGGCTGATGGACTCGTTTCGAGGATGGCGGTAACGGTCCGTAGTGAGCGCTCGCGGGTGGTGAAGTGGACGATGCCGAGGCCTGTTACCTTTGGAAGCGGCTCGAGGCGCAGCGTCACGTCGAGCAGAACGCCGAGCGTGCCTTCGCTGCCGCAGATAAGTTGGCCAATGTTGCGCTCGTCACCAAGCAGGTGTTCGACGCGATAGCCGTTGTTGCGTCGCCAGTGCCGCGGCGTATCCCGCTCGATCACCTCACGTCGCTCCTCGACAAGGCGATCGAGGCCGCGATAAATCTCGCCTTGAATGCCCGACTGCTGCTTCGCCTGCTCCCACGAATCCGCATCGTGCGTTGAGAACTCGGCGACCGTGCCGTCGGCAAGCACCACGCGCATGCTGACGATGTGCTGAACGGTGTTTCCATAGAGCAGCGAATGCGTGCCGGTGGCGTTGTTCGCCACCATGCCGCCAATCGTCGCGCGGTTGGAGCTGGCCGGATCAGGTCCGAGATTCAAACCATGCGGCCGGACGGCAAGGTTGACATGATCCACAACTGCGCCGGCCTGCGCGCGAACGGTCCGGCCTTCGGGATCGATCTCGAGAACCTTGTCGAGGTGCATCGAGAAGTCGATCACGAGCGCTTCACCAACTGCCTGCCCGGCGAGCGAAGAGCCACCGCCTCGTGGCAGCACGGGTACGCCGTGCTCCGCGGCAAGGCGGACGGCTTCCACTACATCCTGTTCAGTCCGCGGGATCAGTACGGCGATCGGTCGGATCTTGTACAGGCTCGCGTCGGTGCCGTAGAGGGCGCGCGTCATGTCGTCCGTGCGGAGGTCGCCCTCGATCCGGATCCGGAGTGACTCGAGAAACTGGACGAACTTACCTGTTATCTGCTGCAGCATGGGTTCGTTGCCTTGATACGATGCAAAATCAGAGCTCCACTTCTTCGCCGCGCGACGGCACGTGGACCGTGATTTCAGGATAGGATTTGCGGATGTTGTCGGCCATCCACGCCCGCGCGTCGGTGTCGCCGTGAACCAGCACGACCTGCCGCGGCGCGAGCCGCTCGACCAGCCCCAGAAGGTCGCGGCGATGGCTGTGACTGCTCAGCCGGAACCGCTCGACGCTGGCCCGAACCGGCTGCGGACCGATCTCGTCATCGATTACGGCCGGCGTGCCCGGCGCCTCCTCATATGCGCGCAGGAGTCGATCGGCCGGGGAGTCCTCGCGTGCGAATCCGACCAGCAAAATGCCGCTTTTTTCGTCTTCCACAATGAGCTGGGCGATCTTGTTCGACAGCGTCCGCTCGAACATCATTCCGCTGCTGACGAGGTAGATGCCCGGCTCCTCGAGCAAGTTGCTTAGAGCGGTCGTACTACGAGGAAGCCGTCGCTGCTCAACGCCGTAAACCTGAAAGCCCGCATCGAGCCGCGGTGTCGTAAAACGGAGCTTGTCGTAGATATCCGACACTGCCCGCAGGCCGCCGGCCGTGTAGATCGGGACGTCAGCGGGAATTACACCGCGGCCTTTGTACCGATCGATAATCGCGAGCGTCTCCTGCGCGCGTCCCATCGCAAAAACGGGCACGAGAGCTGATCCACCGCGCTCGAGGATGATTCGCAACGATTCGGCGAAGCGTTCTTCTTCCATGCGCCGCGTCGCTTGCTCAGCATCCTCGTCGGCACCGAGCGTCGACTCGAGGATCAAACAGTCGATCGGGCCCTCCGGATAATCCGCGCCGGGGAGGATGGTCTGTGACTGCAGGTTCGTGTCGCTCGTGTAGAAGACAGAGCGGTCCGCGCCATCCTCCTGAAACTCCAGCAACACGCCGGCCGATCCGAGGATGTGGCCGGCGCTGTAGAAGGATGCCTTTACGGGTGTAGCGCCTCGGAGGCCCGTCACGTCGAAGGGCTTCTCAAGCTCGTGCGCCAGATAGAGATAGCTGTACACGTCCACCTCCTCCTCCGAGAAAAGCGGTGCGTGGGAGATGGAGCCTTCACGCAGCTTGCGCTTCTGAAGCCGGGCCGAGGCCGGGAGCACGAAATCCGCAAGCTCCCGCGTCGCGAACGTCATGTGCACCATCGCGTGCGGGAAATGCTGGATCAGTACCGGCAGCGAGCCGATGTGATCGTGATGGGCATGTGTGATCAGCGCGTGGTCGACGTACCAGTCGGAGCGGCGATGTATCCGATCGAAATCGGGAAGTGATGCCTCACCCTCGGCCTCGGGATCGACGCCGGCATCCAGCACGATGCCCGTACCTTCGATCAGCAAGAAATGACAGCTGGCACTGATGGTGTCCGTCTCGCCGAGCGCAGAGAAGATCATGTGTCGTACTACTCACTAAGGAATTGCCAAGCGCGGAAGGTACGAAATCTCCCGAGCAAACCGGGAAGGGCCGCGCGGCTACTCAATGGGCGGAGTTACGGGATCGGCGGCCGCGTAGCAACGAGATTACGCATCTTCTGCGCTTGCTTACGTGTTGTCTGATCGAATTATCGGTGGAATGGCATGGCGATACGAATCTCGATCTGGGCGCTTGCATGCGCCTTATTGCTGCTCTTGAACCTGGAGAGCGCTGCGCAACCTTTTGAGGATGCGGATGCGAGGTCGGATTCGGCACAATCGGAAAGGCCGTCAGTGCCGGCATTCGACGATGTCGATGTGCCGCTTCACCGCGGTGAACGCTCTCGGGCTTTCAGACGCTTTCTTCGCCACATCACGGATCCTGACGGTGTCGATGCATGGGGCCTGCCGCTCTGGCTTCTTCATGCAGAGGACGATGTGCCGGATCGCGTCGAGGCGGAGGTGCAGGCGATACGCGAGATGAGGACGACATTCCGACGTCTCTCCTCCTACTCCGCTGAGGAAGTGCACATACGTGTCATGCTTCCGCGGCCGGGCTGGAGCATCACCATCCCCATTCGATGAACACGACCACAGTCTGATTCCAGCGATCCTTGTCTGTTGATATTGGCACCGCTCCGCAAAGTCACACCCGTCATCACTCGCCGCGCGGCTTCAGGAATATCTGGGATGCTTCGGAGGACGCGCCTTTCTGGCGTGTGCTGATGTGGGCGATGAGCCGCGCCGCCCGCCGCAAACGGAATCTGCCGGCGCCCGTCGTTCCAACGGATCTGACGGCGCTGCACGAACGCCCCGCCGACCTCCGAATCACATGGATCGGTCACTCGTCGTTCTACGTGCAGATGGCGGGACTTCGGATCTTGCTCGACCCCGTCTTCAGCGAGCGGGCCAGCCCATTCTCATTCCTGGGCCCGCGCCGGGCGCCGCGATTGCCGTTCGAAATCGACGATCTGCCGCCGATCGACCTCGTGCTGATCTCGCACGATCACTACGATCATCTGGATAAGCAGGCGGTCCGGCAACTGGTTGAAGCCGGCGATCCTCAGTTCCTCGTTCCGCTGGGCGTCGAGCGCATCGTGCGGTCGTTCGGTGCCCGTCGCGTCGCAGAGTTCGACTGGTGGCAGTACACGAATATCGACGGCCTCGGCATTCACTGCCTGCCCGCTCGTC
Organism: uncultured Rhodothermales bacterium; assembly: GCA_964551345.1. Lineage (GTDB taxonomy): Bacteria > Bacteroidota > Rhodothermia > Rhodothermales > CAZKDQ01 > CAZKDQ01. The sequence goes on along the minus strand of CAZKDQ010000008.1, from coordinate 12,324 downwards.
ACTTCTCAGGCCGCGGTTTACACAACCGCAACGGTACGCTGTGGGCAAGCTGGTACATCGATTCACCCGCCGGTCGCCTCTACTTCGCAGGCGACTCGGGCTACGGAAGCCACTACGAAACGATACGTGATTCGGTGGGAGCGCCTGACGTCGTCATCATGCCGATCGGCGCGTACCTGCCGCGCTGGATCATGGAGCCGGTGCACGTCTCTCCAGAGGAAGCACTGCAGGCCGTTCGCGATCTCTCAGCCACACAGGTAGTTCCATGCCACTGGGGCACATTCGACCTCGCGGAAGAACCCATTCAGGAGCCGATGGAACAGCTAAAGCGGCTTACGCAGGCGAGTGGCGAGGCCGACCGCATCGTTCAGATGTCCATCGGCGAAACGCGCGTCTTTCGCACCGCTGCTCAGGAGGCGTCTACGCGCAGCCCTTCCTCGTAGGCTTTCCAGTCGGACAGGAAGCGCTCGAGACCGATGTCGGTAAGCGGATGTTTGATGAGCTGCTTGATGACGCTGAGCGGCATGGTGGCAACGTCGGCACCGATCATCGCCGCCTCGACGACGTGCATCGGATGACGGATGGATGCGGCGAGCACCTGCGTCTCGTAGCCGTAGTTGGCATAGATGGTGACGATCTGCTCGATGAGCTGCATGCCTTCAGACGAGATATCATCGACGCGGCCGATGAACGGGCTGATGTACGTCGCGCCCGCCTTCGCAGCGACCAAGGCTTGCGTCGGGCTGAAGCAAAGCGTGCAGTTTGTGCGGATGCCTTCGTCCGTCAGCGAGCGGATGGCTTTGATGCCGTCGAGGATGAGCGGCACCTTCACGACGACGTTGTCGTGGATCGCAGCAAGCGTGTGTGCCTCATCCATGATGCCATCATAATCCGTCGCCGTCACCTCCGCGGAGACGTCGCCGCCAACCAGTTCACAGATCTTGTAAACGTGATCATGGAAATCGACGTTGCCCGCCTTCTTCATCAGAGAAGGATTGGTGGTCACGCCATCGAGCACGCCCATTTCATGAGCTTCGCGAATTTCATCCAGATCGGCGGTGTCTACGAAGAATTTCATTGAATCGGGCTGGCTGATGGAAAGCGTCTGGTGATTACCTGGGCAATAAGTTACCATTCCCACGACACATTGATCTCTCATCGCGGTGATATTTTGACGCATCCGGGCACCGCGCGTGGTTACAGCTCACTCGCCATCGATTTAGGCCGGTGCAGGCACACAATCCACAGACGGCACGTCATTGCGCGATAAGTCGCCAGACGATCGACCTGTGATGCACGAGATTCGCCTGGCTACGAAGATGGGATTGAAGGTCGTCGGGCCCGTGACCGGTCGATTCCCGGCAACGCATAGACGCAGAACGTATTGATGGTCGATAATTAAGCAATCATTTAAACATCAAGTTATATGCATATTTGTTTGTTCGAAGACATCGGCACGGAGCACCTCCGGCCGCTTACCGACCTTCGTCCTGCGTATGATCTGCGCACGGGTATTCATACGAATCTGGAGCGGGCAGCGACCATCTTTCCTGATGCGGGAATCCTCGTGCACACTCGGGCGATGCTCAAGGACGTCGCGCTTGAACGCTACGACGCGCCGGTAAATCACATTCCTGGAGCACTTAACGTGCTCTTTCTCAACGGAAGGCTGCTTCTCGAGGCGGGTGATTTTCTCGACGAGCTGAGGAATATCATCGACAAACGCGAAGCGCGCGTGCTAATGAAAGGCGATACGGTCGTCGCCGCCTACGTGCCTGAATCACGAATCGACATTTCGTCGGGCGATTACTTCACGGAGGAGACGTTCGCCGGATTGCCGCGACTCGATGTTGACAATGCCCGCCTGCTCGACCGCCTGTGGCACCTCCTTGATCATATGCACGACATGATCAAGGGCGACTACGCGCGCATGGTGCGTGGATACAACATTCTCGAGCGACCCGGTGCCCACGTTCACGAGAGCGTAATTCTGAATAATCCGGAGCAGATTTACATCGCGCCCGGCGCGCGGGTAATGGCGGGCGCCGTTATCTCAGCGACGGAAGGACCGGTGTACCTCGATGAGAACTCGATCGTCATGGAGAACGCGGTTCTGCGAGGACCGCTCTACCTCGGTCCCTATTCACAGGCAAAGATCCATTCACAGGTCGATGGCGGATCTTATGGGAGATGGGTCAAGCTCGGCGGAGAGGTCGAGAATTCACTCATCCATTCCTACTCGAATAAAGCCCACCTCGGATTTCTCGGCGATGCCTACCTCGGCTGCTGGTGCAATATGGGCGCCGGAACCAACAACTCGAACCTGAAGAACGACTATCGCCTGACGGATCTGTATAACGTCTTCCTTGAGGAATTTGAACCGACCGGCCGCCAGTTCACGGGCCTCTTCATGGGCGATCACGCCAAGTGCGGCATCATGACGCGCTTCAACACGGCGTCCGTTATGGGCACGTATTGCAACATCCTCGGGGAGGGCTTCCAGCCGCGCTTCGTGCCTGCGTTTTCCTGGGGTGGTGCTACCGAATTCCAGGATTATCGGGTAGATAAAGCCGTCAAGGTGGCGCGGGCTGTGATGAAGCGGCGATCCATGACGCTCACCGATGCCGAGGAGGATCTTCTAAGGCGGGAATACGATCGCATTTCATCCTTACGCACGGAGATCATCGCGATTTGAGAGCGACTATCGTGAGGTCGTCGTCGATTACGGCACGCGGCCCGGTGAATCGCTGCACATCCGCGCGAATGGCAGCGAGTATTCCCGCTGCCGACTTAGCGCGATTGGCCTCTATGCATGCGACGAGGCGATCTTCGCCATATTCCTCCTGCGTCGGGCTCATGGCCTCCGTGACGCCGTCCGTGAACATCACGATGAGGTCATCCGGATCGAGCTTCACGCGACCAATTTCGTACGCTGCTCCCGAGAGTACGCCCAGGAGCAGGCCGCCGGTCTCCAGCGTCTCGACGTGTCCATCCGCACGGAAGAGGTAGGGTGGATTGTGGCCCGCGTTCACGTAGCGGAACGTGTGGTCATCCCCATTAAATATCCCGGTGAAGAAGGTGATGAACTTGTCAGCATCCGTGTTCTCGCAGATGACGCGGTTGATGCGCGCGACGGCTTCATCGAGCTGCATTTCCATAGGAAACAGGACGTGCAGGCATGCCTGAACGTTGGCCATCAGCAGGGCTGCGGGCATGCCTTTACCCGTCACGTCAGCGATCGCAGTGAGAAGGCGGTTTCCGTCAAGCACCTTGACATCGAAATAGTCGCCGCCGACGAGCCGTGAAGGCTGTGCCTCAGCCGCAATATCGAGCGTCGGGAAATTCGGTACGGTTTGCGGAAGCAAACGCATCTGAATCCGCCTCGCCAGCCGCATCTCGTCTTCGAGCCGCCGCTTCTCGACCTGATCCTCAAGCAGATATGTGTTGCGGATCGAGACGAGCGCAAGGTTGCCGAGCGACTGCAAAAACTCCACGTCATCCGGTTGATAGGCTTGCTCGGTCATCTTGGGGCCGAGACCGAGGACGCCGCATAGCCGCCCCTGCTGAAGAAGCGGCAGAACGAGGACGATCCCCAGCCCGCGCAGATCGCTCCACGACTGCTGGTCCTCCGGAAGCGGATCATCGAGGAGAAGGATTTCATCCAGCCCGCAGAGCCGTTCGAGAAGACCGTCCGAGATCTCGCGCGCCTCGACACCCTGCGTGGCGACGATCTGAAATCCTTCATGCGGGGGCGCGCCTAGCTCATTCTCACCATCGATCGGTTTGAGCATGAAGATGTGCTGGCGCACGAGCAACTGCCCCATGAGCGAGAGCGAAAGCAGCCGGACGAGGCGATCACGATCCATCGTCGCATTGAACTCCTGCGAAAGATCGAACAGCGTATCGAGCTGCTGGATTTTCGTATCCAGATCCCGGTTCGCCTGCCGAAGCTCCTCGACCATGATCGAGTTGTAAACGGCGGACGAGGAGATGTTGATGAGGGAGCGAATGAAGTCGAGCTCGTCACTCTCGAACTCGCCGCCGGTTGCCTTCGAGCCAAGCGCGAGAAACCCGAGGTCACGATTACCGAAGGCGATGGGAAGCAGGAGGCTCAGGCGGAGCCTGGTAATCGCCTTTGGAAGCGGCTCTGAGACGGCAGCTTCGGACGAGCGATCGAACCGGAGCAGGTCGTTTCGCTTCACCTCGCCAATGCCTTTGGCGGCGGCGACGCGGTATGCATTCTCGAGTGGATCGAATAGCAGAATGGCGCCGCGGGCAACGAGCAGCTTGCTCATCGATGTAAAGAGCAGGCTGTCGAGGACGAAGTCCCGGTCGAGGGACGAACTCAGCAGGCGACTCGTGTCGTAGAGCGCGCGGAGGTCGAATCGCTCCTGGCGGTGCGATCTGGTGATGAGGTCGGGCATGCTCCTCCGTCAGGATTCGTCGAGATGAATGACCTCCGCCTGATGGACGCGCCCGGCGGAGGTTTCGAGTCGAAGGCAGGTCTTCACCTGGTGGAAGCCTTGCCTGCCGGCTGCACCGGGATTAATGAAAAGCATACCCGGCGGAGAATCCACACGCTCGACGCGCAGGATGTGGCTGTGCCCACAGATGAAAACGTCCGGCGGATTCACCTCCATCGTAGGCATGATTCGATGCACCCAGCGGCCGGGATAACCACCGATGTGCGTCATCCAGAAATCCAGTCCGTCTATATCCGCCCGGAGGTTCTCCGCAGTGCGATGACGAATTTCCTGGCCATCGACATTTCCCCAGACGGCGCGCGTAGGGGCTATGGCCTCCAGCGCGTCGAGAATGTCTGGAGTACCGACATCCCCCGCATGCAGGATCAGGTCGACATCAGCAAAATACTCAGGGATGGCGGGATGGAAGTAGCCGTGCGTGTCCGAAATGATGCCGAGAAGCAAGGAGGGCGGGATCTGGTCGTGAAGTGATACGTGGTCCTGCGGGCTCTTCCTTACCTCAGCATCACACGCAGACCGGCGTGAAGGTCGGCGTTCGTGCGATTCTCGTTATCGGTGTGCCATTGCTGCACGGGCACACTGAGGAACGGCGCGACCATGTAGCTCGGCCGGCTGAAGGTAACGCCGCCGCGAATCCAGAGGATGCCGCCGCGATAGTCGGTCGTCCAGGTTGGAGTGTCCGAACTTACCGCTACGGCCTTCTTCGAGCCGGCTGCCTCGTCCTGGATCTGGCGCTGGGATGTTTCGAAGAGGGAATAGGAGCCGCCTTCGCCGCGGATGGAGAAGAACACATTGCTGCCGCCGGGGTCCAGCAGCAGGTTGTAGCTGAGCATGGCGTGGACTTCATAGCCCAGCGCGCGTGTGAAGACGATGTCGCGCTCATCGCCCGAGTTGATCAACCGTTGATAGCCCATCCGGATGCGTCGGGCGCCGATCGCGAAGTCGTTTGAGAGCATCGGAGCCAGAAACGTCGTCGAAAGAAATGCCAGGTCGAGCTGAGGGAAGCCAACCTGGCCGTCGACCGAGGGATCGACGGCGAGCCGGAAGGCATAGTCGGCGTTGTCGATCGTCCAGTAATACTTCATCGCGAGCCAGCTGATGGACAGGCTGCGGCCCGACGTGGAACCCGCCGCGTCGACGATCGCCCCGACGTCGAATTGCGAGGAGAGCTGGTAATTGAAGTGCAGGCCGATGCCGAGCGGGAGGCCGAAGATGCCGGCATTGTTCGGAGCGCCGGAGGCCTGGAGGGAATCGGTCGTGGTGCAGCAGGAGATCTCGCTCGTAACCGAATAGCCGTCGAAGAAGACTCGGCGCGCAGTCTCACTGCGATAGAACGGGTCGTAGACGTGGAACGGCCGCTGCGCCATCGCATCGAGTGCGTCCATTGAAACGAACAGCACGGCAATGACCGCGACTGCTCTCGTGGCCGCCCGCGCCGACGCCATCCAGCAACCTGCCCTCTTGCCTGACATTGCGACTCCTACCAGATTTCGCACCCGTGCATCCGGCCAGACATTCTTCTCCGGATGCAATCAAAGTACGAAAACGCGCCTAAATCACAAGCGTTTCACCGGGCGCCGGTACGGATGCCTCGATGCCCTCCTCGCGCACCCGCCGCGCCCAATCCTGCGCATCCACCTCGATGAAGGGGAACGTGCCGTAGTGAACCGGGACCACGTGCTTGGGCTTGAGCATTTTCACCGCACGCAGAGCATCGTCCGGCCCCATCGTGAAGCAGTCGCCGATCGGTACGAAGGCGAGATCGATGGTGTGATCCTCGCCTATCCATTCCATCTCGGCAAAGAGCGCGGTGTCGCCGAGGTTGTAGACGCATTTGTCTTCGAGGTGGAGAATGTAGCCGTTGGGATTTCCGCCGTACGTGCCGTCGGGGAAGGAGGACGAATGGCGCGCATAGGTGAGTTTGGCGCGGCCCCAGGGGAAGGTCCACCATCCGCCGGTGTTCATCTGCTGCGCGTTGTCGTGGCCGTGATTGTTCTGGAGGTAGGTCACGATCTCAAAATTCGCCACAACCTGTGCGCCTGAGCGAGCGGCGATGTCCGGCGTATCCCCCCAGTGATCCGAGTGGGCGTGCGTAAGCAGGATGAAGTCGGGGTCGAGCTCATCCGCGGTGACGACTCCTTCCGTGTGCTTGTTGCCGGTGATGAACGGGTCGAAGAGGAGCGTCGTATCGCCGGATTCAATCTGAAAGGCGGAGTGGCCGAAATAGGTGATCTGCATCTGGAGACATCAGAGTTTAGTGGATTCTCCGGTACGATCGATCATTATCGGCCCGAAGGGCCGGAAGCGCTGTAACAGGCGTCGAATACTTTGGCCGTTACTTCGCAAGAATCATCTTGCGGGAAACCGATCGGTTCGGCGTCTGAAGCCGCAAGAAGTATGTGCCGCTCGGAAGATCGTCCGCCTGAAACTGGACTTCGTGCCGGCCTTCGGAGACGACGCCACTCACGAGGGTGGCCAGGCGCTGCCCCGAGAGATCCCAGACCGACAACTCAACGTTTTGCGACTGCGTCAGGCGGTAGGCGACCGTCGTGCTCACGGTAAACGGATTCGGGAAGTTGCCGATGAGTTCGACACTCTCCTGAGCGGCGGGTGCGAGGCCGGCCTTGACGGAGCGTGAGGTCAATCGGCTGCCGTCGGAAAGCTCGTGAATCACTCGGTAGTACCGAACACCGGTTCCAGCGTGGCTGTCGACGAACTCGAAGAGGGCAGCAGCATCGCCATTGTCATCAATTTCAACCGAACCGATGGAGTCGAAGTGACGCCCATCGTCCGAACGTTCGATGATGAAGGCGCCTCCTGCATCAGCCGATCCCTCCCAACTCAGTTGCAGCGCCGTTCCAAACAGTTGGACACGCATCGAGCCGGGAGGCAGCGTCAACGCACGGTGCGATTGTGCGTATCTCGGTCGCGCGCTCTCCCTTGCAAGCAGGTTTTCGTCAATGTTGGCATCGAACGTCAGCGCGAGGTGAGCAGGACTTGATGCGCCGCGTATGGGATCGCGCTCTGTGTCCGCATGAATCACAAGCTCATCGATGAGGCCTGAATATGCGGTACCACGGGTGTCGCCACCAGGCAGGCGTCCGCCGATGGCGAGAATTGAGCGCGTGTTTGTGCGTGCGGTATTAGGCGCTTCAAAAGAATCATTCTTTACGCCATCCACCAGCAGCGTCGTCTCCCGTCCGTCGAAAACGATCCGCACCTCGTGCCACGTGCCGTCTGCGACAGGCTTTCGGGATGAGATCGACTCGTGCATCCCCTCGCCGCCGCGATAAACAGACAGTCGTCCACCAGGTCCGACCACGACCTCGATCGGATAAGGCATCGTCTCACTCCCGTTCCAGGTGGATAGCAGGATTTCATCGAGCCCCGTCGATCGCATCCAGAAGCTGATCTCGAACGGATGAGCGTAAGAGACAGGAGGCAAACGATCCGGCTGAAGCAGGACCGGCCGCGTGCCATCGAGGTCGAGTGCGCGGTCATCGGGATTCTCGCGCACCGAAACCAGCGGGATGATGCCGTAGTGCTCGTCTCCGATCGACTGGCTGATCTCACCATCCTCCTCGACCACAAGCGGGGTTATCCGCCAGTCGAGTGGGAGCGTGGTTTCAGGAAGCTCGATCGTCAGAATAATCTCGTGCGGCGATCGACGCGTTTCATCCATCATGATGCGGTGGGTGCCGTCGCGCGCTGTCCAGCGGACGGGAACGGCATCTCGTCCGAAGCGCAGCACGCGGACATCCACAAGATCCTTGGCCTGCCGCAGATCGACATCGAACCCGTCGGCTGCCGTACGACCATCCCAGGTCGCCACGATATTGATCGTGCTACCCGGCACCGGTTCATCCGGCACATGAATGCCGCTGAACTGAGCCGACGCCGTCTCGCACAACAACAGCGTGACAAGCAACGGCAGCAGGCGATGAAGAACGAAAGAGGACATACGTGGGATGGATGCGGTGGGCCGCTTCTTCCGATAGAATAGGGATTTGTCGATACGTATGTTTCTACTGTTCCGGCTCACGTTTCAGAAGCACGGCCGAACGGCGCGTGTAACCGTTCAACCGGTAGTTGTCGCGCACGAACGCCATGTTTTTCGATAACGACGGCGAACGGCATATTATTCTGCCCCTCACGCAGAATCAATTCCAACAGCTATTACCCATACGTTTCCGTCGGCGAGCATCGATTGCCGGTCGACGTCATACGATACGATCATCGAAAACCAGCGTACGCCATGAACCGACCCTACGACAGCATACCGCGAGCCGGCGGTCCGCATCTCAAGAAGATCGATCGCAAGCACAGCAGCCTGAACGTAAGCGCGCCTCCTGCGCCTGATTTCGACAAGCGTCCCGTTCGGAAGAAGCAGGGACAGACATTCCAACTGTCATACAATGAGGTGCTCGGCTCCTACCGCGTCAATATGTGGAAGAGCGGGACCGGCAAGAACGAGGAGGGATACACTGAACTCAGCCGCCACTCGACGACGACCGAGCTGGCTTCGACACTCGATGATGCGTCGTCGTCGCTCGGATACGTCGTTCTCGAGAACTCGGATACCGGCGAGGTTTTTCTGGAGCAGGAACTGAACCTCCGAGGAGACTGGACGCAGGAGGGACGCTTCGACCGCATCACGACATTTGCGGATGAAGAGGCGGCCGTCGCCTACGCCGATCAGCGCAAGAAGTGATAGAGCGCACATCGCGCGTTTCGTACCTTCAGGGTATGCAGATTAATTCAGCGGGCGGCGCGAACGTGCACCTCGTCGTTTCCGACACTCATTTCGGCAAGGACGGTCACGATCTCGAGAGACGGAAGGAGCTCGAGCTTGTTGACTGCCTGCGTTCGTTCGAGCCGGAGGTCACTTCGTTGATCCTGCTCGGCGACATCTTCGAGTGCTTCATCGAGTACCGCAGACTCGTACCCCGCGGGTTCGTGCGCTTCCAGGGGTTGCTTGCAGAGTGGGCGGATCGCGGCGTCGACATCACGTGCTTCGCCGGCAACCACGATCCATGGCACGTCGATTATTTCGAAACCGAGTTCGGAGCGAAGGTCGTCTTCGATGAGCTCATAACTGATGTCGACGGGGTTCGAACGTATCTCCATCACGGTGATGGCATTTCCGATAAGTCGCGTACGTACAACCGCCTGCGCCCGACTCTGCGTCACCCGGTCCCGGTGTGGATGTATCGAAATCTGCTGCCGGGCGATGCGGGAATGCGTCTCGCGCACTTCGTGAGTTCAAATTTCGGTGTCGAAGAAATCGACCCGGACGTCGCCGCGGATCTTCGCGCTCGCGCGCATGAACTCGTGGGTAAAGGCATCGATCGGGTCATATTCGGGCACACGCACATGCCCGAAATCCGGCGCTGGCCGGAGGGGTGTTATATGAACCCAGGATCCTGGCATGAAACCCGCACCATCCTGAGTCTGGAGCGAGGCGCGGCGAACCTGCTTCGGTGGAACGGCATAGAGTGTGAGGCTTATGAGAGCACCCACCTCCACGCGGCACAGTGATTGCAGCTATCCAGTGTAATTGCGGCTACAGTTGCCCGCTGGTGCACCCTCCCAATAACGTGATGCGATAGCCGATGTCGCGCTGGTCGTACTCAGACGAAGAATTAGATCAATACTTTCGGGATCCGAAGCGCAGACGTGCTCGCGGCGAACGCCCGCAGCGCGGCTGGCGTGGCTTCTGGCACCGAAGGTTTGAAGATCCGCGTAAGGCCGAGGCAGGTTTCGTCGTCTCGACCATCGCCGGCGTGCTGGTTTTCTTGACGCTCGTGCTGGGCATCTTCATACTCAGCCTGACGGACGACCTGCCGCCAACGCGACAGCTCGAGAACCCGGAGTTCCAGCTCGCAACTATCGCCTTCACAGCCGACGGCGAGGAACTGCAGCGATACGCTTTTCAGAACCGCTCGTGGGTGAGCTACGAGGAAATTTCGCCGTACGTGCTGAATGGGCTCCTCGCTACGGAGGACCACCGCTTCTATGATCACTGGGGCATCGACACGCAGGGCATCCTCGCCGCGATCTACGAAAGCGTGACGCGTTTCGACCTTCGAGGCGCGTCGACCATCACGCAGCAGTTGGCCAGGAACCTCTACAACGAGCAGATCGGAAGGGAGGTAACTGTGAGCCGGAAGCTGAAGGAGATGGTGACGGCGGTACGTCTCGAGCGGCGCTACACGAAGCGCGAGATCATCGAGATGTACCTCAATACGGTTGAGTTCGTCTACAATGCGTTCGGAATCGAGGCCGCTGCACAGACTTTCTTTGGGAAGACGGCGCTTGCGCTCGAGCCCCTCGAAGCAGCGACCCTCGTCGGGATGCTTCAGAACCCGTCGTTGTACAACCCCGTCCGATTCGCCGAAAGATCTCAGCGCCGCCGCAACGTCATTCTGAGCCAGATGGTGAAGCACGGCTACCTCGCGGAAGATCATTATCAAGATATCCGGGAGGAGCCGACGCCCCTCAACTTCCGCTCGTCGGAGTTGACCGAAGGAAATGCACCCTATTTCGCTGAGTACGTCCGGAACTGGCTCAGACGCTGGGGTCGGGAAGCAGGCTTCAATATTTATACGGATGGACTTGTCGTCCACACGACCATCGACTCGCGCCTGCAGGAACTGGCCCGCGCTGCGGTTGATGAGCAGATGCAGGGTCTCCAGGCGGTGGTTGATTATGAATGGAGCCGGCCGAGCGGATATTTCCTCGGTCAGAATACCGCCGTCTACGTCAATCAAAACGGTTACGAGCCGTTCGATTATTTCTGGCGGACGCAGACCAACCTCGTCAATGGATACGTCCGCGACACGGACCGCTACCGCGTGCTCCTTGAGGATGGCGTCGGTGCCGATGATGCGCTTGAGCGTCTCAGGACGGATGATGCGTTCATGGACTCGCTTCGGACGGTACACACGCGCCTGGAAGCGGGCCTGGTCTCGATCGATCCGAGGACCGGGCATGTGAAGGCGTGGGTCGGCGGCCGCGATCTGCGTGACGACTGGTACGACCACGTCGCCATCGCCAAGCGACAACCGGGATCAACGTTCAAGCCGTTCGTCTATACGGCTGCGATCGATAACGGCTATTCCCCGCATTACATGTTGCCGGACAGCGCTTTCGCCTGGCGTGATCCGCAGAGCGGTCAGGTTTGGCGGCCGGGTAACTTCGGCGGGTATGGTGGCGGGATGATGACGCTTGAGGAAGGGCTGGCGACGTCTAACAACGTCATCACGGCTCGCGTGATTACGCAACTGGTGGATCCGGCTGCCGTCGCTTTTTATGCACGGCGGATGGGCATCCGCAGCGAGCTTGATCGCGTTCCGGCTCTGGGTCTTGGCGTCAGTGATGTAACCCTCCTCGAGATGACGGCTGCCTACGGGACGCTCGCCAACGGCGGACTCTATTATGAGCCGACCGTTGTTACCCGCATCGAGGACCGATTTGGGAACGTGCTTTACGAGGCGCAACCATCGCCGCAAGAAGCGCTCTCTGAGGCGACCGCATATACCGTCGTCGACATGATGCGGGGCGCGGTGGAGTACGGGACGGCAGTTCGGATGCGCGGGCAATTCGGCCTCGGCAACTACGATCTCGCGGCCAAGACCGGCACGACGCAGAACAACGCCGACGGCTGGTTCATGCTCATGCACCCGGATCTCGTGACGGGGGCGTGGGTCGGCTTCAACGATCGGCGCATCGCCTTCCGTAGCTCATGGTGGGGCCAGGGCGCGCACAACGCGCTCTTCCTGGTGGGCGATTTCATGCGGCGAGCCGTCGATTCGCCGGATGTAAACATCAGCAACTCGCG
>CAZKDQ010000007.1:40818-44331 GCA_964551345.1 uncultured Rhodothermales bacterium | reverse complement strand
ATCCCATATTGACCACCCAGCATCCAGCACCTATCATGAGTGTACTCAACAGGTAACCTGAAGTGATGGATGCGCTGTTTCTCATCAGTCTGATCGTCGGCGGCTTCTTTGTGCTGTTGTCGATCTTCGGCGTCGGGGATACGGATGCCGATGCGGATTTCGAGCTGGACGCGGATGCCGATTTCGACGGCGACCTCGGTGGCGCGGGCCTCGTGGACCTCCTTAGCGTCCGGGCGCTGTTCCTGTTCGCCGCCTTCTTCGGCCTGACGGGCGTTCTGCTAGGTCTCACCGATACATCCGAGACGTTCCGACTCTTGATATCAATCCTGACGGGTCTCGTCGCGGGTCTTGGCGGCAACTACATCATAAAATCAATTGGTTACCGTCACATTTCGAGTGATGTCTCCGTAGAAGATCTGAAGGGCAAGACGGCACGCGTCGTTATTCCCTTTCAGGCGAGTGACCGCGGTCGCATTTCGCTCGTTGCGCGTGGCAATCGCATCATGCTTAGCGCCCGCTCGTTGGATGACGAGACGCTCGAATCATTTGAGCCGGGTGATGAGGTTGTCGTCGTCGGAATGCAGGGGAACGTGGCGGAAGTCGTGAAGCCGAAGGGTGAAATCAGCTGAAAGCAATAGCAACGGCTCATCCTTGATCGATCATCGATAACTAATAACCGATAGACGCCATGGAAGCCATTATTATCGTTTCGGTCGTACTCATTGCCGCGTTTTTGGCTGTGCTCGGCATCGTCCGCGCGAACCTCAAGATCTGTCAGCCAAACGAAGTTCTGATTTTCAGCGGTCGCAGCCGCGACCTCGCCGACGGCACCCGGATGGGTTACCGCGTAATCCGAGGTGGACGCGGCTTCCGGATTCCGCTTCTGGAGCGCGTCGACCGGCTCGCTCTCAACACCATTCCCATAGATCTGACCGTCACGAACGCGTATTCGAAGGGCGGTATTCCGCTGCGCGTTCGGGCGATCGCCAACGTGAAAGTTGCTTCGTCCGAGCCTTCACTTAATAACGCCGTCGAGCGACTTCTCGGGAAGAATCTCGAAGAAATCCAGATGATCGCGAAAGAGACGCTGGAGGGTAACCTGCGCGGCGTGCTCGCGCTGCTGACGCCGGAGGAAGTGAACGAGGATCGCCTCAAGTTCGCCAAGGAGCTTCTTCAGGAAGCGGACGACGATCTCAACGCGCTCGGTCTGCAGCTCGACACATTGAAGGTTCAGAGTGTGGAAGACGATCGCGGCTATCTGGACGCAATTGGTCGGCAGCAGACGGCGCATATCATTTCAGCGGCTGAGATCGCCGAGGCCGAGAAGGAAGAAGCCGCTCGCCTGGCGCAGGCGCGTGCTGATAAATCGATTGCGGAAGCGGAGAACGAGGTGCGGATCGTGCGGGCGCGCCTTGCGGCACAATCTGAGGCCGAGGAGGCCAAGGTGTCGGTTGCGGCGCGTGTCGCCGAGGCACAGGCCGAGCAGGAGCTGGCGCTTCAGGAAATCGACCTTGCCGAGAAACGTCAACGCGCTCAGGTGGTCGTTGTCGCCGAGGCCGAGCGCCACGCGAAGGAGGAAGTCGCTCGCGGTAACGCCGCGCGCATCCTGGAGGACGGCCGCGCCGAGGTCGAGGTGCTGAAGGAGAAACTCATGCTGTGGCAGCAGGCCGGTCCGGATGCCGAGCGTCTGTTCCTCGTTCAGATGCTGCCGGACATCCTGAAGGAAGTCATCAAGACCGTCGACAACCTGAAGATCGAGAAGCTTACAGTCGTGGACGGCGGCTCCGGCAACGGCGGCGTTCCTGCCGTCTTCAACCAGATCGCGGGCGCCACGCCCGCACTACTCGAGAGCCTGAAGGCCTCCACGGGCGTGGATATCGCTGCACTGTTGCGCTCCAGCGGTGAACAAGGGCGGCTGGATCGACTGATCGACGGCACCGAAACAGCCGGCGACGGCGCCTCCGACGCATGATCTCATCGCGCCGTTCGGATGACGAGCGTCGAACGAGTCGTTTCATCGGGATCGAGGACGAGCCATTCGCCATCGATCTCGACAAGCGGCTCCGAAGCTTCGTAACGCAGCGTGACCTCAGCCATTCGGTCGCCGTTGAGTTCGACAGCAAGGTTCTCCGATGAATCCCGCCGGATGCGAACGCGCGAATGCACATCGAAGAGGGACGGGTCCAGGAGCGCCATCACATACAGGCAATCCTGGCTCCGCTCCCTGATGTCTTTGCGGGAGAAGCGATAGTGGACGTCCACTCCCAATCCCTGCGCGGGAGCTTCCGCAGAATGCGAATCGCCGTCGATGATGTCGATGGCGGTAACACGTCCATCCATCTCGATTACGAAGTTATGCAGCGTCTGGCCCATCTGTACCGAATGGCGCAGGCCGCTTGTGGAGCGGAGGGAACGGACGAGGGCCCACGCGAATGCGTCTTCCTCCCGCGTTGCATACGGCGGATCGTAGAAGAGCTGCGGCTCGGAAACGGCGGGCGCTTCTTTGCGCGGTGCACGAACGGACGGTGCGGGGAACAGAGACAGAGTTGCAGCCATGACGATTACCTCGAGTTTGCGTGACCAGTGTCGTTTGATGCAATGATATGGAGAGCGAGTGACAGCATAGTGTCATATGTTTTCGACGTGTTCAAATAAGAATGTCAGGCCCTTGATTCGCATCTCGCTTTTGCTCCTGCTCTGCAGCGCTGTAATGCTCTTCGACGCATCCGCGCAGGGTTTCCGCATGTTTTCGGATCGGAATCATCCCGAGATCACGTGGCTGACTGCCGAGACGCAGCATTTCCTGCTCGTCTATCCCGAACATCTTTCGGGGATAGAGGCCGAGGCCGCGGCCGTGGCGGAGGAATCCTACCAGGCGCTATCGGCCAACCTCGGCGTGACGTTCGATCGCCCAATTCGCATCTACCTGACGGATGAGGATGAGATAGCGAACGGGTTCGCCGTACCAATCGGCAACGGCTTCACCAATATCTGGGTGCACGTCAACGACATTGCGGAGGTGTGGACGGGGCCGGAGAAGTGGCTGCGGAAGGTCATCGCGCACGAGCTGGCGCACATCTTCCACTTTCGGGCGGTCCGCTCGAACATTGGTCTGTGGCAGAACGTGGTCGCGAACCCGCTGCCGTCGTTCTGGACGGAAGGGCTCGCGCAGTATCTGACGGAGGATTGGGACGCGCAGCGCGGCGATCGCTGGCTACGAACTGCCGTGCTCGATGATGCCCTTTCGTACTCGGATGGACGATCGATCTGGAACGGCCGTTTGATGTATGCGATCGGGAATTCGCAGGTGCGGTTTTTTGCCGAGCAGTACGGAGACAGCACGCTCGCCGAGATGCTGCGTCACCGGAGGCCGGCGCTGTTCGGACTCGCACGCGTGCACGATTTCCAACGGGCGTTTCGGTCGGCGACGGGCAAGTCTCATCGCGAGTTCTACGATGACTGGCGGCGGCACGTCAACATCTATTACAACACGATGGCGGGGCAACTCGAGAA
>CAZKDQ010000007.1:38401-40718 GCA_964551345.1 uncultured Rhodothermales bacterium | reverse complement strand
GCGCTGCTGAACGACATCGTACTGATCGACACGCAGACCGGCCGTGAGAGACGCCTTACTCGCGGTCGACGTGCATCATCACCCGCTTTCAATCCCGCGACGGGTAGCATCACGTTCGCGGCTATGGAGCAGCAGACGGCGAACGTATATGAGCTCAACATTGCATCGGGTGAGGAGCGGCGCCTGACCTCCTACACGGGCGATGTTCAGATCAGCAGCCTGAATTGGGATACCGAGGGGGATCGGCTCGCGATCGCGGTTTTTGATGCTGATGGAAATCGAGACATCCACATATACTCAAGCAATGATCAGCGCGTCGAGCCGCTGGTTGCATCGCCATATGATGATCGGGATCCGATGTGGAGTCCCGATGGAAGGCACCTCGCCTTCACGTCCTTCCGCGATGCCGTGCCGAATGCGTACGTGCTCGAACTCGAGGAGGACACGGTGCGTACGGTCACGCGCCTCGCTACCGGCGCTCGTGTGCGGGATTGGTTGCCGCCCGATGAGGTCCACTCGCTCGGTCGACTGGTGGTAGTCAGCGGCGTTTCTAAACAACGCGACCGCGTATTCGCTGTCGATGCAGAACGGGATGTCGGTCATCATCAGGTCGATGTACCGGAGGAGTACGTGCGTTGGACGGTGCATCGTCCGCCGCACGAGCTCCCGAGCCGAATCGAACCGGATCCAACACTGATCCAGAATCGAGGTCGCTATAACAGCTGGCGCAACATAACGCACGCCGCGAGCCTCGCGCTTCCATACTATACAGGCCAATCTCGATGGGGTGTATTCGGCCTGACGAGCTTTGTCGAGCCGCTCGGCAAACATGCATTCGCCGGAATCGGAGCTTTGTCGATCGGCGACCTCGGGCGCAGCTGGTTTGCCGCGAGCTACATCAATAACCAGTGGTACCCGACGGTCACGGCGTCTGTGTATCGCTTCCCCGGATCCGTCCAGGTTTACGGAAGCGAGGTGCTCGCCGAGCGTTATTCCGGTGGGGACGTCATGATGCGCTTGCCGCTCGCGTGGCGACAGCGGCCGTTTACCTCCACTGAAATCGGGCTGCGAGGTCGGTTCATCGCGTTCGAGCCAATCCGCGAGGGAGATCTGAATCTCGACGACGGACTTCCTGCTCCGCAATCCGGCGAGCAGTTTGATGTGCAGCTTGAGTTCTCGCGACGAACGCTTCGCCCGTATCGGCACAACATCATCCACCCACTCGACGGCCACGGAATCCAGCTAAGACTGACGGCCGCCGCGCCGATTCTCGGCACCGATCTTCGATTTGTCGAGGGAGATGTGCGCGCTTACGTGGTGCTTCCCTCCATCGGCAGACATCGCCTATTCTTCTACGGCCGTGCGCAGGCGCGGGAAGGCACGGCGCGACCTCAGGACTACATCGGCCTGAGCCGGTATGATGACGTGCTGCTTGCGCTTCCAGGGCAGATCGCGATCGAGCTAGGAGGCAGGGAGCGCGTGCGCGGGTACAATGCCCACGTGATCGGCGATGGCCTGCTGTTCGGATCGGCGGAGTACCGCGTCCCGCTGCTTCCCAGTCTGCAGACACGCCTCCTCGGGCTGATCTCCCTCGGCGCGACGACGGGAGCCGTTTTCGCTGACGCCGCGATGGTATGGTCGGGTCGTGATTTCGATGCTGCAGACCGGCGGGTCGGCGTCGGGGCGGAGGTTAAGAACGCGCTTCGTTTCGGCGGACTGGAGATCGCTCACAGCGCAGGCGTCGCACAACCGGTACGCGCCCTCGGCCACGATGAACCGCTGGATGTCTATTACCGCATCCGTGCGGCCATTCCATTCTGAGGGAGTACTCCACAGACTCACACCTCTCTTCACTTCACGTATGCCGTCTCCTGTTGGCCACATCATTGGAGGGCTGATCGCTCGCAACGTGGTGGGCTCGGATCTGCCGCTCGTTCCTACCGCGCTAATCGCCGTGGCGCCGGACCTCGACTTCATCGCCGGCATGGCGGAGGATGAGCCGAACAAGTACCACGGCTCGGCCTCACACAGCATCGCGGCTGCACTGGCGGCAGGCGTTGCCGTTGCGCTCCTTCCGATCGCTCGAAACCGCAGGCGCGCGGCCCTGGCTGCCACGCTCATCTACGGCTCACACTTGTTTCTGGACGCGTTGGGAAAGGAACAGGAAGAGGGGATGACACTCCTCTGGCCGTTCACACACAAGACAATCTCAATCCCCGGCTCCTATTTCCGCACGATTCATCGGAAGCCGGATACGCCGTTTCTGCAAGGATTAATTCACCGAGGCAATCGGAAGGCGGTGATGGGCGAGCTCAGG
>CAZKDQ010000007.1:30544-38301 GCA_964551345.1 uncultured Rhodothermales bacterium | reverse complement strand
CGCGTCAGACCGAAACGCTGTCCGATCTCTTCGAGCGTCAGCGGGTGTTCGCGGCCGATGCCGAAGTAGAGGCGCGTGATCTCCGCCTCACGCGGATGAAGCAGACTCAGCGCGCGCTCGATGTCGATCTTTAGCGATTCATCCAGCAGCGTCTCGTCAGGCGAGATGTCCTCCTCGTCCGGTAGGACGTCGAGCAGGCTGTTGTCGTCATCCTCGTTGAAGGGCGCATCCATCGAGAGGTGGCGGCCGGTGTGCTGCATGGCCTCGCGCACCTTTTCGACGTCGATGTCGAGTTCCTTCGCCAGCTCTTCGATGTTCGGCGCACGGTCGTGTGCCTGCGCCAGGCGTGCGCTCGTCTTGCGGATCTTCGAGATGGTGCCGATCCGGTTGAGCGGCAGGCGCACGACGCGGCTCTGCTCGGCGAGCGCCTGAAGAATTGCCTGGCGAATCCACCAGACGGCATAGGAGATAAACTTGAAGCCACGGGTTTCATCGAAGCGTTGCGCGGCTTTGATGAGACCGTAGTTACCTTCGTTGATCAGGTCGGCAAGCGAAAGTCCCTGTCCCTGGTACTTCTTAGCCACCGAAACGACAAAACGGAGGTTGGCTCGCGTCAATTTGTGCAGAGCTTCCTGATCGCCCTGTTTGATACGGCGTGCTAAATCGACCTCTTCTTCGGGCTTGAGCAGCGGGATTTGCCCGATCTCCTGGAGATACTGATCCAGCATCCGCTGCTGGCGTGGGACGTACATAGGCCTGCGGGAGTTAAGTGTTCGTAGCGATCTCTCTAGAGGCGATCGAGCTTGGTCAGCTAGGATTGGCCGGACGCGTCGCATCTGACGTAGTTTTCCGGACGGCGTTCCTCCACGCGATTCGGCCGGGGCTTGTTCCGGCTAATTTTCTATTTCAATTGATGTTAAGAAGGAGAACCGGGTGGCGATTCCCTCCTAGATGAGGTGCCGTTGAGTGCGAGTACGCGATCAGCAATTGCACGTTCCTCGCTCATCCGGGGCACTTTAGTCTGACCGCTGACCTTCCCTTTCACTTCCTTGAGCCACCGATAGAAGGCGCCTCTTGGCAGCGGAGTCACCGTCGGCATCCCAAATGCCTTCGCCTCTCTGCGGATCTGGTAGTGTCGATTCACCTGCTGAAGGTGCTCGTCAATGTGGCGTGCGAAAGCAGCTATATCGGCAGGTTCGGTCTCGAACTCAATCAGCCATTCGTGGCTCGGAAGCGTCGCTCTATCGGGAAGTCGTGGTGCGAGATGAAAATCCAGCACCCGCGCGCCGGTGGCCTCCGAAGCGATCCGAACGGCAGCGCGAGCCTCTTCACCGAAAACGGCCTCCCCAAAACGATCCACCATTTCGCTGGTGCGCCCCGCGACTAGAATGCGATGCGGATCAGTCGAAGTGAAGCGCACAACATCCCCCACATTATAGGCCCAGAGACCGCTGCACGTCGATACAAACATCGCATATCGTACACCCGTCTGGACCTCCGCGATCGACAGCCTCGGCGGATTCTCGTCGTGCATTCGGTCCATCGGGACGAACTCGAAGTACACGCCGTTGTCCAGGTGCAGCAGCATCGACGGGTCGTCGATCTGGTCCTGGAAGGAGAAAAAGCCTTCGGAGGCCCCGTACGTCTCGATGAAATGTAGATCGGGGTTGCCGATGGCGTCGGCAAGGAGGCTCTTGTAGGATCGCAGCGCGACGCCGCCCGACATCAACACCTGAAGGTTCGGCCAGATTTCGGCGACGCTCGAGACGCTCGTCCCGTGGCGCTCGTTGTATCGCTTGATGAGCGCTTCGAAGAATACGAGGCCCCAGGTCGGCGCCATCACCATCAAGCGAATGTCCTGCCCCATCGTATGATCGGCGACGGCGCGCAGCTTCTGCTCCCAGTTGGGGAGGAACGAGATGTCGTTCGGAACGGCCTGAAGCAGCCGCGAGAAGAACTTCGGCGCGTTCTCCGCCTGCAGGCCGCTTACTTCCCCGATGAGATTGCCCGGAAACCGCTCGCTCTCTTCGATTCTGCCCGGCAGCGTCAAATGCTTGCCGAATAGAAACGCCGCGTTTGCACTCTGCGCAAGGTAGTTGACCCCGACCTCAACGCTGAACCGCTTGTTGGCGTTGAGCATCTGCCGGCTCACGGGAATGATCTTGCCGGCCGATGCCGTTCCACTCGAGACGGCGAAGTGCCGCTGCGTTCCGCGCCACAGAACATCCCGCTCACCGCGCCGCACACGCTCGACGTCCGCGCGGATGTCATCGTACTCGTGCAGCGGAACGCGCTCCCGATATGCACTGATGAGGTTCTGTTCGGCGGCCAGGTCGGTAAAACCGAAGCGCCGTCCCCATTCCGTATCCGAGGCACTTCTAAGCAGCCTGCGCAGAAGCCGCGTCTGGACCTCGAGCGGATTCTCTTTGAAGTGCTCCACGCGACGGAGCGGTGGCAGATGGCGTAGCTGTCGGGAAACGAACGGGAGCATGCGGGGGAAGTGCGATTGAACTGCGCCGATAACGGTGCAACCGCGGATCTCGTTTCGCGTCTCTGGAACTATCGCGCCGGCAATGACCAAATAATGCGCGAAACTGCCATCACTTCACTCGCACGTGGACGAATCCAGCACCCATCTTCTCGACTGCCGCGGCTTAAGACTCGATTGCCGGCCCGGACGATCAGCGGCGCCGCATGTAATGGGCATCCTCAACATCACCCCGGATTCTTTTTCGGATGGAGGAGAATTTTTGGATCCGGATGAAGCTCTGCGCCGCGCCGAGGAAATGATTGCTGAAGGCGCAGCGATCCTCGATGTAGGAGGAGAATCAACGCGGCCAAAGGGAAAGGCCTATGGTGGCGGAGCGGATGTTGTGAGCGAGGAGGACGAAATCCGGCGCGTGGTTCCGGTTGTGGCCGCCGTTGCGAAGCAGTTTCCTGACACGATCATTTCGGTTGATACGTACAAGCCTGGTGTGGCACGGCGTGCGCTGGAGGCGGGCGCGCACATGATCAATGACGTGACAGGCCTTCGGATGACGGATGAGACGGCGCGCGTCGCTGCCGAAGCGGGTGCTCCGATCGTGGTGATGCATTCGCTCGGCCGTCCGGGTGAAATGCCGCATGATCATCAGTATGAGGATGTCGTAGCCGAAGTCAGGCGCTCGCTCGAAGTGTCCATCCGGCGTGCGACGGATGCCGGCGTTGAGCAAGTCGTCATCGATCCCGGGTTTGGATTCGGCAAGACGGCTGAAGAGAACCTGCGGTTGATCCGTAATCTGCGATCGCTAGCCGAACTCGGTCGGCCCATCCTGGTCGGACTGTCGCGCAAGAGCACGATCGGTACCGTACTCGGCTCGCGCGAAACTCCTCGGCCCGTTTCAGATCGCTTGTTTGGGACGCTCGGTGCAACGGCTGTAGCCGCCCTTGCCGGCGCGTCGATCGTTCGCACGCATGACGTCGCCGCGACGGCCGACTTCCTGCAGGTGCTGAAGGCCACGGCCTTCGAACCATCCACCTGAATACTTTGTCGATTGTCTGCATCGTCGCGTAATTTGACTATTCCCTTCCGCGCCTCTTCTACCCGCGCCTTTACGTGACGCTCATCCCCTGGGTCATACCGATTCGGTTGGTGGATCTGCTGGAGATTGCAATCTTCGCATTCATCCTCTACCGGCTGTACCAGTTGATGCGCGGCACGATCGCCGTCCAGATTTCGCTTGGCGTGCTCGCGCTTTACCTGGTGCAGGTCGTCGTGACCGGTCTGGAGATGCGGATGATGAGCTCGCTCTTCGGCTTACTCAGCGAAGTAGCCGTGCTCGCCGTCATCATTCTCTTTCAGCCCGAGATTCGCCGTCTGCTGCTGGTGATCGGCCAGAATCCACTGGTGCGGCGTCTGGTTAGTTCGACGGCACAGGACGAGATGCTTGATGAGGTGGTGGCGGCCGCGCGCGACATGAGCCGCCAGCGCATCGGGGCGCTTATCGTCTTTGAACGATCGACGGGCTTGAGGAACTACATCGAGACGGGGACGATGCTTCAGGCGCGCGTTACGAGCGAGCTTCTCATCACGCTCTTTTACTCGCAGAATCCACTGCACGACGGCGCGGCCATTATTCGCAATCGTCGCATCGAAGCCGCGCGGTGCATCCTGCCGGTCTCAACGAGCATGAAGCTGAGCCCACAGCTCGGCCTACGGCACCGATCAGCGGTCGGACTGACCGAGCAAACGGATGCGTTCGTCGTGGTCGTCTCGGAAGAAACCGGCACCATATCGGTTGCGCTCGACGGCGAGCTTATCACAAATCTTACCGTGCCCCAGTTGCGCGAGCATCTCACAACCGCACTCACACAACAGCCCGTGCCGGCTGAAAGTGAACCAAGTCCCGCCGAAACGACCTGACGCGAATGCCCGCCGAGAGACTTTATCAGCGCAAGCGCGAGATGCTCGTCGATCAGCTTCGAGCCAAGGGTATCGACGACGAGCGCGTGTTGCGTGCCATCGGCGCTATCCCGCGGCACCTGTTCGTTGATCGCGCCCTCAGGCGCCGCGCCTATGAAGACGAAGCGCTGCCGATCGGGTTGAAGCAGACCATTTCGCAGCCGTTCACCGTCGCCTATCAAACGATGCTTCTCGACCCGCGGCGGAACGACCGCGTGTTGGAAATCGGGACCGGAAGTGGATATCAGGCGGCTGTTTTGAGCGAGATGGGTGCGCGCGTGTTTTCGGTGGAGCGCCATCGCCCGCTGCTCGAACGAACGAAGCGGCTTCTGGATGAGCTCGGCTATCGCGCCGTTGTTCGCCATGGAGATGGCTCCCTCGGATGGTCGGCCTACGCACCGTTCGACGGCATTCTCGTTACAGCCGGCGCATCGGGTGTACCGGATGCCTTGCTCGAGCAGCTCCGCGTACCGGACGACAAGTCGCAGGGCGGCAGTCTGATCATCCCGATCGGATCATCGGAAGGTCAGGTCATGACGCGCATCACGCGAACCGGTCCGGCCGATTTCGCGCGGGAGGAGTTCACCGTGTTCCGTTTCGTGCCGCTGATCGGGCGCGGTGCAGGATCGATCGATGAGCCGTGATACGATCCCGCGACTCAGTAAAACTGTTGAACGAGCGGGCCGCCTGAAGGTCTCGGCGTTCGATCAGTTCAGGAAGGATTCGCCCGTCCCGGAATCTGGGACATCGAAAAAATCGGCCACTGTCGCGGCGTGATCGTTGAACGAATTGCGCAGACCCAGCGATCGAGCCCGGCTTCCCCCAAAAAGAAGTAGCGGCACGTATTCCCGGCTGTGATCCGTGCCCCGCGTCGTCGGATCGTTGCCGTGATCGGATGTGACGACGCATCGTCCATCAGGTGGAAGCAAATCCAGAATTCGCGGAAGCGCGCGGTCGAACTCCTCCAGTGCGCGGGCAAATCCATCAGGATCATTCCGGTGACCGAAGTTCTGATCGAAATCCACCAGATTCGCCCACAAGAAAACGTCTCCCTCGTCGTAACGCTGAAGCTCCTCCACAATAGCCGTGATGCCTTCAGCATTCGATGATGTCTTGATGGATCGGTCGAAGCCGACGCCGCCGAAAAGGTCATAAATCTTCCCGATGCTGACGGTCTTGACCTCTTGCGCCTGCAGCACCTCCTGAATCGTCTCGGCGGGAGGAAGGAGCGAGAAGTCCTTCCGCTGCCCCGAAACTCGCTCGTACGCGCCCGACTCCCCGACAAATGGCCTCGCGATCACGCGCCCGACGGCATGCTCATCAACACAAATCTCTGATCGGGTGATGCTGCACAGCCGATAAAGCTCTTCTAGTCTAATGACGTCCGTGTGCGCGGCAATCTGAAAAACGCTGTCTGCAGATGTGTAGATGATGGGATGGCCGCTTGCTACATGCTCATCACCAAGCTCTTCGATGATTGCCGTCCCGGATGCGGCGCGGTTTCCCAGAACGCCGCTCGAGCCGGTGCGGCGAAGGAATTGTTGGACGAGCTCGTCGGGAAAACCATCCGGATAGACGGGGAAGGGCCGATCAAGCTGCAATCCCGCAAGCTCCCAGTGCCCCGTCGTGCTGTCTTTGCCGGCTGATACTTCCTGCATCCGTCCGTAGGAAGCAGTTGGATCGTCAACGCATCGGATGCCCTGGAGCGGCTCGATGCAACCGAGCCCGGCCGCCTCCAGGTTCGGCAATTTCGGTCGAGCAACCTCGCAGACGTGGCCGAGCGTGTGGGTGCCCTCGTCTCCGTAATCTGCGGCATCGGCTTGCGCGCCAATACCGACGCCGTCAAGGACGATGGTGAGAAAAAGAGCCACGTTTAGAGATCTCCCACTTCAACGACTCATTCGACGATCGTGCACGTGCCCGTTTCGTAGGCTTCGCGAAGAGCTTCCGTTACGTCTTCACGAAGCGATTCCGGCGTCTGATGCCGATCGGCGAGAACGGCGATCCCGATACTGGCGCCTCCCTTGAGCGCGCCGCGATCCGCCCCCAGTCGCTGCTGAAGGTCGTGTGCAAAGTTCTCTGCATCCGCTTCCGGATCATCATGGAACACGCCGAAGGTGAGTTCACCAAAGCGCTCGACCCGATCGTCCGGCGACTTCTTCAGCGCGGCCTCGAGAGCGCGCTCGGCAGCCGCGACCGCAATTCGACCGCCCGCGGCGATCTGCTCGGCATCATTCAGATGCACCAGCGCCAGCATCAGCCTGCCGCCTTCCGAACGCACGCGCGCCATCTCCTCTTCGATGATCTCCCTGCGCGGCCGCGCATTCTCTCCCGAAGCGTCGAGCGTGCCGTCAAGCTCGATCATATCCAGAATCGCGCGAAGTAAACCTGCGAACTGCGTCAGCAGTCCCTGGCGATACGGCTCACGCAGATCCGTATCGTTCATGCTGTCTGCCAGCAGGATGTATGCCGTGGAATCGCCTGACGGCGGAACGGCTGCAAGTGCAACCTGGCGGACCTTGATCGGCTCGCGATAATAACCCAGGTCGCTGATGTCCAGATCGTCCGAGCTCACGTCACGCACCACGACATCACGGTGCGAAGCCGTCGTGAGCAGCGGTCGGCGCGTCGAGAAGTTGCCGCCACTGCGCGCGTAAGAGTTCAGACTGACGATGACTTCGATCTGATAATGCGGCTCGACGTCCTCCTGCTTCAGCAGACATACCGTTTGCGCGCCTGTGGCCGCACGAAGCGACTGAAGAAACGGAGCCATGATCATCGAAAACCGGTCTTCGCCCAGCGTCGCGCCATGGCTCTTGCGGCGCGTGCCCATCCGCTGGACAGTCGCCGGGCGGACGCCGTCTGCATCCTCCATCTCGATCTGATCGTTCGGATCCGTCTCCGGCAGCTCCGTCGTTGCGCTCGCGTGAGACTGCGGCGGGCGATCGCCCTCTGGCGGCGGTTGTCGTGATTCACCGGCACCGCGTGCGCGTACTTCCGAAATACCCAGCGAGGCCAATTCCTGCTCACGAGACACGGTTGACGCGTCAGGAGCCTTCGGATTGGAAGACTTGCTCCGCCGGCGCATGTGCATCAGCCACACTACCAGCAGAGTGAGCGCAAGTGCGCCGGCAACGACGAACAGCCAGGGCATATTCAAAATGACAGCCAGCGCAGCCGAAATGACCGCCAGGATAAGAAATAGAATTCGCAGCATATGCCCGGAAGACCGGCGCGCAACCAACAGAGACAGACCTGAGGATGGATGCGGCGCAATCTACCAGCACCCCGTCCGAAAGTCAATAAAACGAGCCCG
>CAZKDQ010000007.1:12962-30444 GCA_964551345.1 uncultured Rhodothermales bacterium | reverse complement strand
AGCGCTGTGCGTGGGCTCGACGAACTGAACATGGCGCTTGGCCGCGGCTGGCGCGTGGTTTCCTCGACTCCGCTGGGCGGCGCGGCCGCCGGCGATTCGCCCGACCCGGAGATCTGTGTCGGTTGCCTGGTTGTGGTAGAGCGGGATGAGCGACGATCTGCTGCCCTGATTGATACAGTCGAGGAAGAGGAGATCGTCGATGAACTGCTCGAAGGAGACGGTGCCAACGCAGATGTCGATACCGATCTGTAACACGCTCAACGATCGCGTTGGCTTCTCTTGCCGTCGTCAACCTAAGTAGAGATCTCCCGTTGGACCCGCCCCGATGAAGAACCGGGTGTTGATGGAAATGCAGCTTTGAGGCTGTTGCACATCAGCGGGTTATAAGTCTCATTAACGGGATTAACTCATGTTGAATATCATGCTTGCCGCGCTGATTGCGCTGGCGACTCCAACCATAGATGGTACAGACACAGACAAAAAGGAGAGCAAAACGGTGGAGCCGCCGCGTGAGGAAGTCGCGACGCCGGCACATGTCGGCTCATCCTACAATTATCCATACATGCCCACGCAAAACGCAAAGCTGTGGGTGAATTTTGGTTATGCGAATGTGACCAGCGAGTTCGATGACGACGGCGACCGCCAGGATCTCGGCTCGGTCGGTCTACCCGCGAATGCCAACGATCTCAATGCATCGATCACGTCGATGGTGCTGAACCTCGGAGGTTCCTACACCTTCTATCGAATCGGTGACATGAACCTGAATGCCGGCATCAACTTCGCGATGGCGCAGCAGCGTGAGGAGGCCGATCCGCTGGTGGTGGGAGGCAATGAACTCCTTCCCGCAACCAATCGGTCGAGTGGCTTCTCGCCTCAGAACCTGACGATCTTCGGAGAGATCGAGCGTCCGATCTATTCGCTCCGTCTGGGTTACCTGCAGGATCTGGGCAGTGAGCCGGAGAGCGTTGACGAGCGGGCCAATTCGGACCTGCAGTCGGCCATTCAGTTTGGAGGTACGGCGCATGCATGGACGGGTGCGATGCGCATCTTTGCCGGAGCCGACTACTTTCTGACGCTTCCGGGAGATGAAATCCCCGGCACCGACACTCGTGTCGACGTGGGTGACATCGTCAACCTGCACGCGGGCACCGGCTACAACTGGGGCAGCGGTGAGATCGGGCTCACGCTGATGTACCGCATCAACACCGAAGGCAGCCCCGAGCCTGATGAGCCCATGTTGGGGATGAGCAGCGGCTACGTCTTTAGCGCGGTGCCGTACATCACCTACGCACCTGTGGGCGCCAACTATCAGGTTTCGCTCAAAGGAGGACTCCAGCGCGAGTATCACGATTACGGCTTCGCAATCGCGGGTCGGAATGATATCGCGCCGCGCGCGGGATTCACCGTTGGGCTCACCTACGGCCTGTAAATGACAATCGCGGACCTGCCAGATCTGCGGATTCCGGCAGGTCTGTGATATATGGCCCCTGAATGAGACCTGCCAGGTTATTATCTGGCAGGTCTTTTAGTTCTGGGCACTCGTGTCCGGCTCCGCGACGTCAGCTCCCGTCGTATCGGTCGGTGTGGCCGAATCGTCGAGGAGTGTGTCCGTTTCGAGCGTATCAACGGGAGCGGCGAGCGTGTCGGCGGGTAGCTCCATGGTGAGGCCTTCCTCGATGATGATGGAGCCGTTCTCCGTGCGGAGTTCGATGGGCGCGTTGCCCTGTCCGAGCTGCCCGGTGAGGCGCGAGCCTGCGCCGTTGGTCTGGAGGCGCCGGTTCGTGAACGATAATCCAGCTGCACGAATCCCGCCGGCGGATGTCCTGGCATC
The DNA here is from genome assembly GCA_964551345.1 of uncultured Rhodothermales bacterium. Classification (GTDB taxonomy): domain Bacteria; phylum Bacteroidota; class Rhodothermia; order Rhodothermales; family CAZKDQ01; genus CAZKDQ01. The sequence goes on along the minus strand of CAZKDQ010000007.1, from coordinate 28,613 downwards.
GAGCTGCGCAGATGCTGCAGTGGGCAATCCGATCATCAGATCGCCGTTTGAGGTGGTGACAGAGACGTTGGCGTCCGAAGGCACGAGGCGCATCCCCAGCTCTACATCCCCATTGCGAGTCACGATCCTGACCGAGCTTCCAGGTCCCGAGACTCTGATGTCGCCGTGTTGGCTCGTGATATCAAGCGGACCATCGACACCTGTCAGTTCAATGGTTCCGGATTGCATCTCGATCCGAATCGGAGTATCAGCGGGCACGGTTCCTGAGACATCGACGGCGCTTTGTTCAGGCCGCTCCGACTGCATCGTGAACGTATAGCTATCATCGGTGCCGGCTTCGTCGACCTGCACGTCGCCGAGGAGCCGCCGTGCTCCGGTGTCGTCGTCTGCGCGGGCGCGCTTCGTAAACTCGAGGCGCGCATTCGGGTCGTTCGATCCGCTTAAGCGGATATTTCCCGTGAACCCGCTCAAAACGAGCGTTCGCAGGCCCGGGCTCACGCCGCGCACTGATGTCTCTTCGACTTCCGACTGCCCGACGATCATGAAGCCGTCTTCGGATTCGCCAATACCCGGTTCATCGGATTGGCAAGCGGAGAGAAGCAGTAGCGCTGTGGTGAGAAGTGCGAGGTGATGTCGGCGCATGGTGCTGGGCGGTCGTTGAGGGTTGAATTGCCAATATATCACCTCAACCGCACTCGCACCCGGTTACGCCGTCAGTGCAATGAAACTCTTTGGATGAAGCGACGCACGGCAATGAGCGATCCAAGCCATCCGAGGCCCACGCCGAGCACTATCATCGCGCCGACAAGCAGAAGCAGTTGCATCCCCACGCTCATCTCCAGTTGCGGCAGGTAGCTCGTCATCCCCAGATAAGCGCCCCACAGGACGAGCGAGGCGATGGCACCAGCAACGAAGCCCTGGGCAATCCCTTCCACCAGAAACGGCCGCCGGATAAAGGCGTCGGTTGCGCCAACGAGCTTCATCGTTCGGATAAGCAGGCGCCGGGCGTAGATCGTTAGCCGGATCGTATTGGCGACGAGGAAAATGGCTGCCAGAAGCACGACCGCTCCAAGAATGAGGCCGGCCACGGTGAGCAGGCGAAGGTTCTGCTGCACCTTCACGAGAAGGGGCTGGTTGAAGATGACCTCATCGATGCGGTTCCACGTGGCGAACTCCGCAACAAGGCCCTGCAGGCTATCCGGATTGGCGTAGGCCGATTCGACCCGCACTCTTATTGAGGCGGGAAGAAACGGTTGATCGGTGAAAATATCCGCCTCCTCGCCGAACTCACGGCGGAAGACCTCACGTGCTTCTTCGCGACTCACGAAGATCGCTTCGCTCACTCCCGGCGTTGCCTCGGCGCGGATGTGCAGCGACTCGGCCGTCCGCTCATCGGCGCGCTCATCGATGAACAACTCGACCTCGCCGACTCGCTGGCGCAGCCAGTTGGAGACCTGGTGCGCCTCGTACCCGATGAAGAGGAAAAGCCCGATCATGACCAGCGACACGGCCATGGCGCTCGTTGACGCGGCGACAGCAAACCGCGCCCTGCGGAATCCTGCAAGACCTTCCCGAACGGTGTACGAAAGTGACACAGGGCTTCGACGAAATATTGCCTTTGGTGGATGCTACCGGCAGCGGTGCTCGAAGGTAGCAAAAGGCGTGCGAAAGATTCTGAAGTGGTTCGAATCAGTCGACCATGCGGCCGATGGGATACGATCCGAGCACCGTCACGCGTGGCGAAAGCTCTTCGAGATGGGTGAGGGCGCGAGCGAGCGGCTCATCGCAGGCGTGGCCGAGCACGTCAATATAGAAGAGGTAGTTGCCGGGGCTGCCGATGAGCGGACGGCTTTCGATCTTGATGAGGTCGATATCGCGCAACGCGAATACGGCGAGCGTCTTGAAGAGCGCTCCCGGCACGTTCTCGCGAAGTGAGTAGAGGATCGTCGTCTTGTACGAGGTCTGCGGATCCCGCGCGATCTCTCCGTCGCGGCCGCGTCTCAGTGCGAGGAAGCGGGTGTAGTTGTTCGGATTGCTCTCGATCCCTTCCGCCAGAACCGCCAGTCCGTATTCGGATGCAGCGCGCCGGCTGGCGATGGCGGCGGCATCGTGGAGGCGCATAGCATTGAGCATCCGCGCGGCTCCGGCGGTGTCGTAGGCGGGAATGGCCTCGGCGTGGGGGAGATGCCGGCGCAGCCAGTCGCGGCACTGACCGAGCGCCTGTGGATGTGAGTGCACCTGCCGGATGTCTTCAAGGCGAACCCCATCCTGCCCGAGCAGACAGTGGCGAATGCGAATGCTGACTTCGCCGACGATCCGAACGTCGTGCTCACGCAGCAGATCGTAGTTGATGTGGACGCTTCCGAAGAGCGAGTTCTCGATCGGCACGACCGCGAGTTCAACTTCGCCGGAAGCCACGGCCTCGAACACAGCCTCAAAGCTCGACTTCGCGACAGTGTTTGTATCAGGAAAAAGCGTCTCGGCAGCCGTTTCGCTGAAGGCGCCCGTTTCGCCCTGGAAGGCGGTCTGGGGGATGTTAGACATCAGGCATCAAGCTTATCAGGCTGTTGAACATTCACATCCGTTCGGGCGCCGATATCCCGAGCACCGAGAGCCCATTATTTAGCACGATCCGGGCGGCTTCCGCCAGATGCATGCGGGCGGTGGCGAGTTCCTGCTCCTCGCCGACGATCCGGCAGGCGTCGTAGAATTTTGTGAATGCCGTCGCCGTCTCGTTCAGGTAGGTGATGATGCGATGAGGTTCGCGCGCTCCGGCTGCTCCAGTAATGACTTCGGGGAAGCTCAGCAGATGCTTGATCAGATCGATCTCAGTCTCGTGCGTGAGTCTCGAAAGATTGACGTCTCCCGCGAACGAAAAGCCCACTTCTTCCGCCTTCCGTACTATGGAGCAGATGCGGGCATGTGCATACTGTAAGTAGAAAACCGGATTCTTTTCACGCGCCTCTTTTGCCAGATCCAGATCGAACTCAAGGTGCGTGTTCGGCGAACGCATCAGGAAGAAAAAGCGCGTCACGTCTTCGCCGACCTCATCCATGAGATCATCCAACGTAACGTAGTTCGCCTTTCGAGTGCTCATCTTGACCGGCATGCCGCTGCGGACGAGCGTCACGAACTGGTAGATGACAACTTCAATTCGAGAAGCATCATAACCAAGCACTTCCACACCACGGATTACATCCGGGTATGTAGCGATGTGATCAGCGCCAAACACATCAATTATCAGGTCAAATCCGCGGTCGAGTTTATCGACATGGTAAGCGATGTCGGGCAGCCGGTATGTAGGCTCGCCCGTGCTCTTTACCAGCACCGTATCCTGCTCCTTTCCCAACTCGCTCGTCTTAAACCAGACAGCGCCGTCACGATCATACACGTGACCTTTCTCGCGCATGGATTCAAGAGCCTTCCAGACGGCGTCAGACTCGTAAAGCGAATGCTCGTTGAAATACGTATCCATGCGGATGCCAAGTCTCCCCATCGTCGACTCGATTTCCGCAAAAATTGCCTCCTGCGCTGCGACCTGAAACGGACGCAGTTCTTCTGCATCCTGAAGACCAGCGCCAAACTCTTCGTACAGAGCCCGGGCGATGTCGACGATATACTCGCCGAGGTAGCCGTCGTCGGGAAACGGCTCCGGCACGACGACACGTTCTCCCTTTGCAGCCTCGATTTCGCGCGTCGGCAGGTCCGGATCTACGAGTGCCAGGTAACGCGCCCTCACCGACTCGCCGAGCACACGCATCTGCCGCCCGGCATCGTTGAAGTAATACTCGCGCGTCACGTCGTAGCCCGTCCAGTCGAGCAGGTTTGCGACGGTGTCGCCCAGCACGGCGTTGCGACCGTGGCCGACCGTCAGCGGGCCCGTTGGATTGGCGCTCACGTACTCGACGATGGCGCTCTTGCCGCGGCCGCCCTCGGTGCGACCGTAGTTTTCGCCGCGTTCCAGGATGGCGGCGAGTTCATCGCGTAGATAGTCGGTTGCGTAGCGAAAGTTGATAAAGCCCGGTCCGGCGACTTCGAGGCCAGAGATGCGCTTCGGATCGAGCGGAGCTTCACGGAGGCGCGCAACCAGTTCCTCGGCGATGGCGCGTGGTGACTTGCGGAAGACGCGGGCGAGGGTGAGCGCCGCGTTGGTGGCAACGTCGCCGTGTTCGGGATTCTTGGGCTGCTCGAACGTCAGGTTGAAATCGGCCGGAAGCTCGCCCATCGCCTCGAGCGCGGCGCGGACTTCCTTCGCGAGGTAGGATTGCATGAGGAATCAGTCGATGAACCGGAATCGCGCAAGATAGCGAACCACTGCGCGGCGCGAAAACACAATGCCGGCGAAGATCAGTGCGCTCTGACCGCGAGCCGTCGGAAGCGGATGCCCGGCGACCCGATGTGCACGTCGACGGCCTGATCATGCTTGACGCAACTTGCCGGCACCGCAGCGGCGACTTCACTGCCGACGAGTTCAATGTTACGTAGCGATTGCCACCCGTCACCTTCCACCGAAAATCCGGCGAGTGGTTTGCTGAGGCGGCCATGTTCGATCAGAAATCCTGTCGCATCACCCAACGAAAAGCTGCCATTGGGAAGGACGCCGGCGCGTCGAGCGTGGACGACGGCTATACCTGACGAGACGCCTGCCAGGAGATCCGCTGACGATGCTTCGCCCCGTAGCATCCGGGCGCCCCATTGCCGCGGTTGCGGCATGCATCGGTAGTCTTGCCTGCGACCGTTGCCGGTCCGCGGAAGACCATATCGATCCGCCGAAACTCGATCCGTAAGGGCGCCCGTCAGGATGCCGTTGCGAATCAGCATCGTGCGGTGAGCGGGCGTTCCCTCATCATCAGAACCGATGCCCGCCGGATCATCAACCACATTCACGAATGCCGGCGCAATTTCCGATCCCATCGTTTCCGCAAAAGGGCCCGCCGAAAACGCATCCGCTTCGAGCATGTGGCCGATCGTCTCGTGCACCCACATCCCGCTCGATCGATCCAACAACAATACCGGCATCGCGCCGGAAGACGGACGGGACGATTGGGAACGATGCTGCGCTTGATCAACCGCTTGTCGTGCAAACTCGAACGCCCGGTTTGGATCGAGCAGTTGCCGATTGTCCAGCACATTGCCGACGACTGTGCCGGTCGAGCGATCGCCGAGTTCGATGTCCATCCGAAGTGTAGCTGCCGGCCGGATGCTGTGCATACACCGACCTTCGGCGATGACGAGTGTTCGCCGAAGGCTCATCCGGATTCGAGCCGACACGGATCGGATATCCTCCTGCATAAATGCGTGCACGAGGTCAGTCAGCAGCGCGCGGATTTCCGGATCGGAGGGAAGTCCAGCCGCCTCATCCTGCCCAGAAATGATCTCAGCATCGCCGTCGAGCGCGGGCAGCAGCGGAAGATCATCCGTGAGGGAATCGACCGTTATCACATCTGCATGCTTGCGGCCGGGTCGAATCGAGATTCCCTGAATCAGTTTGCTGGAATGAGATGTCCGGATCCGCTCAGTTGGGCGCAGTGCCGGGCGAAAGCACATCGCATGCTCGTGCCGGTCCGTCAGCTCGGCGAATAGTTCGGCCTCGCGCGAGCTACCCTGGCGCCGAGCGCGTTCGATCAGAACATCAGACTGCGAGCGAAACGTCCGGCTGTGCACGCGTCAGTATCCGTAGATCGAAAAGTCGTCGCGGCGCATGTGCAGGTTGACGACGATCGCAAGCATGATCGTATTCGAAAGCAGCGCGGACCCGCCGTAGGAGACGAAGGGCAGCGGGATGCCGATCACCGGCAGCAGCCCGAGCACCATGCCGATGTTGATGAACAGGTGGACGAGGAAGATGCCTGCCACACCGGCGGCGACCATGCTTCCAAACGGATGCTTGACGTACGTGCCCAGCTGCACGAGGCGGATGAGCAGAACGGTGAACAGAATCAAGATCGCGACGGCGCCGACGAATCCCCATTCCTCGGCGATCACGGTGAACACGAAGTCCGTTGACTGCTCCGGGATGTAGGCGCCCTGCGTTTGCGTGCCCTCCATGAAGCCCTTGCCCGTGAGCCCGCCCGAACCAACGGCGGCCTTCGACTGGACGAGGTGGAAACCGACGCCACGTCGATATTCCTCGGCCTCTGGATTCGTGAACGAGAGGATGCGGGCAACCTGGTACGGTTGAAAGATCCTGGTGAGGGCGAACGAGATGCCGCCGAGCGTGCCGAAGGTAAAGAGCCCGGCCAGGATGCCCACGTAGCGCTCGCGCGTGTGCCAGAGCATCCCGATGGTGAAGAGCACGGCGAAGACGATCGCGCCCGGCATGTAAACAATCGCCAGATAACCCGCGATGGCGGGCGAGATCATAAGCAGGATCGTGCTGATCGGGAGTCCGCTCCAGAAAAGCATGATCGGGACGAGCGCCAGGTAGATCAGCGCCACGCCCATCTCGTTCTGCGCGATGATGATGAAGGCGGGAATCGTCAGCAGCGCCACCGAACCGATGCCGTAGCGGACGCCTTTTACGCCGGGCCTTCGGCTCGAGAGCAGCTGCGCAACGGCAAGGATCATCCCGATCTTGGCAACCTCAGCGCCCTGGATGTTGATGCCGCCTAAACGCAACCATGTTCTCGATCCGCTGACCTCCACACCAACGAAGAAGATCACTATCAGGAGCAGGATCATCGCCGCGTAGAGCGGATAGGCGATCTGCTGAAAGAAGCGCACCGGCAGCATCAGGATCACCACGAATGCCACGGCGCTGATGCCGAACCAGGTTAGCTGCCGATAGAAGTTGCGCTGGACGCTTTCGAGCAGAAACTCCGCCGCCGGGCCATGGGTGGTGCTATAGATGGCGACGAGACCGATCCCCACCAGACCGAGGTAGGCGAAGATCGTCATGTAGTCCAGATTGCGATACCAGGTGCGCATATTACGGAAGTGGCTGGCTGCGGGTGCCGAGCACGCGCTGCACCTGGAACTGGCGCTGCGGCGTCGGCTCGACCATACCTTTAAGATACTGCTCTGCCATGATGCTGGCGATTGGCGCGGCTACCGTACCGCCATAACCGGCGTTCTCGACCATCACGGCGATGGCGATCTCCGGATCCTCGTACGGAGCAAACATGATAAACAGCGCGTGATCCGTGCGGCCTTCACCCGCCTGCGCCGTTCCGGTCTTGCCGCCGCTTGAGATCCCCGGAATCTGTGATGCGCGTCCGGTTCCGGCTTCCATCGCCAGGCGCATTCCGTCTCTGACGATCTCGAAGTAGTGATCGTCGATATCGATCTGCTGCGGCGCGGGGAGGTGCGGGCGGAGGACTTCACCCGTTTCTGCATGCACGAGCTCACGCACGAGGTGCGGCGGGTGCAGCGTCCCGCCATTGGCCACGGCGGCGGTGAAGCGCGCCAGCTGCAGCGGCGTCACGCTCATATTTCCCTGACCTACGCCCAGGTTGATGGAATATCCGGATGTCCATCCACGCGGATACATCCGGTTGAAGTACGAGGAATCCGGCATGAGCGCGGCGGACTGCTCGCCGATGTCCGTCGGAGCGCGCATCCCGAAACCGAATGCCGTCCCGTAATCATTGAACGTGTCGACATCCGTGCGCTGCATCAACTCGAAAAAGAAGGTGTTACAGGACCGCTGGATGGCCGTCCGCACGTCAATCGAACCATGGACGCCGAGGCAGCGAAACATCCGCCCGGCGCCGAGGGGATGATAGCCCGGGCACGTGATGCGCGAGTTCTCCGTGATGTCACCTTCGTTCAGCGCGAGCAGCGCCATGAACGGCTTCCACGTCGACCCCGGCGGGAAGACCGCCATCGTGGCGCGGTTGAGCATCGGCTTGTCCTTGCTCGTCGTCAGATACGACCAGGTCTCGCTGTCGATCGACTCTGAGAAAATCGCCGGATCATAATCCGGCTTGCTGACCATGGCGATGATCTCGCCCGTGGACGGATCGATCGCTACGGCCGCGCCCCGCTTGTTGACGAAGAGTGACTCTGCAATGGCCTGCACGCGGCTGTCGATGCCGAGGTGTAGATCATAACCTGCGAGCGGCGGCGTGTCGTCATCGCCGTCGAGATAGGATTTGACCTCGAGCCCATGGATGTTGACGAGCTTGAACTCGCTGCCGAGGCGTCCGCGGAGATAGCTTTCGTACGTTTTTTCGAGGCCGGCCTTGCCGATAAGATCTCCCGGCCGGTAGCCGATTGATCGGCGCGGCCTAAGCTCGGCATCCGTGATCTCGCGGATGTAGCCGAGCGCATGCGCAGAGCGGGCGTCGGTCACGTAACGCCGCATCTGCTCGACTTCATACCACACGCCCGGCAGGCGGTACTGGTTTTCCTGGACGCGCGAGAAGATGTCAAAGGGCACCTCCCGAAAGGCGCGACTGGGGCGGAAGGCGCTCCATCGCCGTGCCTCGTCGACGCGAGCGGCGACAAGCGAATCGGGGACGCCGAGCAGATCCGCCAGGAGCGGTATGCTGGATGTGCGGAAGTGTCGCGGCGTGATCGTGATCGTGTAGCTCGGCTCGTTGTCCACCATCAGACGCATCGCCCGATCGTAAACGACGCCACGCGCGGGCTGGACGCGGTTCTCGCGGATGGAGTTCATCCGGGATTCGCCGGCATAGGCATCTGCATCGATGAACTGAAGCTGGAACAGCCTCATCGTAAGGATGCCGAAGATAAAGAGGATCAGTCCGATGAAAATCCGGACGCGAATGCGATAGTCTTCCATACGGTTCTGCGTGCGGGATGACAAGAGCCGGGGTTATTTGATCGCGGCACTCGCCTATTAGACCTATTAGAGGCTCGACTATAAGAGATGGTGGCGCCGATCGGTTCCGGGGCAGACGCAGACGAGTGCGACGCGCCAACGTTATGACAACGCGAAGTTACGCCGCATGCGATGGCGACAGTTTTACATCATCCCTGCATTGAAGCTGAACACGACGGAAGGTGCGTCGTTACTTCGACGGCGTTTCTCGGTAAATTCGCTGCATCCCCTAGGCTGCAACTTACGGCGGCGTATCGGCAAGCGCCGTTTCCAGATGCTTCATTGAGGTGCGTCCCCGCAAGAGGGTCCAATAACTAAACGTCTTCGGATCGATGGTCCTGCGAACGTTCGTTTCTCTTCCCGCGCTTCTCGTCGTGCTCGCCGGGTCATTGTTGCTGGTGGAATCCTCTGCCGCCCAGTATTTCGGAAGGAATAAGGTGCAGTATGATGATTTCGATTTCCGGATCCTTCCGACGGAGCATTTCGACATCTATTATTACCCGGAGGAGCGTGAGAAGATACAGGACGTAGCCCGGATGGCGGAACGCTGGTACCGCCGCCACAGCCGCACATTCCTGCGTGAGTTTCGGGACAAAAAGCCGCTCATATTCTACGCCAACGATGCGGACTTCCAGCAGACGAACGTCATCGGAGGGTTCATTGGGGAAGGCACGGGCGGCGTGACGGAATCCCTGAAGCAGCGCGTCGTGATGCCGCTGACGGGAGTTTATGCGGAAACGGATCACGTACTCGGGCACGAACTTGTGCACTCTTTTCAGTACGATATTGCCTTCGCACAGGCAGATTCCATTCCCTTCTCGCTAAACCTCCTCCCATTGTGGATGGTGGAAGGGATGGCGGAGTATCTGTCGGTCGGGCGCGAGGATCCGCACACGGCGATGTGGCTGCGCGATGCGGCGCTGCGGGATGATCTGCCGACGATGCACCAACTCTCGAGGGACACGCGCTACTTTCCGTATCGCTTCGGACAGGCGTACATGGCGTATGTGGGCGGCAAGTACGGCGATGTTGCAGTGACCAACCTGTTCAAGCTTGCAGGCCGTGTCGGGCCGGATTCGGCATTTGTCTATGCGCTCGGCATCCGGCCGGACTCGCTGTCGAACGAGTGGATCCACGCCGTCAAGGATGCCTACCTGCCTGCGATGGAAGGCCGGACCCATCCCGATTCGCTCGGGCGGCGTGTGCTCGCGGCAGACATCGATGCCGGCGATATGAACATCGCACCGGCGCTCTCGCCGGATGGAAACTATGTCGCCTTCCTCTCGGAGCGTGACCTCTTCAGCATCAACCTCTTCGTGGCCGATGCTAACACGGGCCAGATCATCAGCCGGATGAGCCAGACCAGCACGACGGCACACTTCGACGCCATCCGATTCATCAACTCGGCGGGAAGCTGGTCGCCTGATGGTCGGCGTCTCGCGCTCGTGGCGTTTTCCGAGGGAGACAACGAAATCGCCATCTGGGATGTCAACTCCCGGTCGATCGTCCGACGGCTCCGTGTTCAGGGTGTCGGTGCGCTCACCAATCCGTCGTGGTCCCCTGATGGATCATCGATCGCTTTTTCCGGCCTCGAGGGAGGCATCAGCGACCTCTACGTCGTCAATCTGGAATCAGGCGCGGTTCGGCAATTGACGCGAGATAAGTACGCGGACCTCCAGCCGACGTGGTCGCCGGATGGGCGCTATATCGCATTTGCCACCGATCGCGGCCCAGGCGGAAGTGATTTCGATGTGCTGGAATACACGGAGCTTCGAATCGGAATCTTCGATCTGGAGACGGACGAAATTCGGATGGTGATGCCCTTTGGGCAGGCGCAACACGTCAACCCGCAGTTTTCACCGGATGGGCGCAGCCTCTTTTTCATCTCCAATCCGGACGGCTTCCGCGATATCTACCGCTACGATCTGCTGGCTGATCAGACTTACCGCGTCACGGAAGTGATGACGGGCATTAGCGGAATCACGTCGACCGCGCCTGCTATGTCGGTCGCTTCGCAGACCGGCCGGATGATGTTCTCGATCTTTTATGATGGAAGGTACACCGGCTTCTCGCTGGAGGCGCACGAGACGGAAGGCACGCTGGTCGAAGACGGCGACGTACCGGTGCAAGGCGTCGCTGATGCGGGGATTCTTCCGCCGCTGCCCGCAGCGGGCGAGGGGCTCGTTGCCACCTATCTCTCCGACCCGACCACCGGCCTGCCGCCGCGGCCAAGTCTGGAGCAACTGAGGCCATACAGCCCGCGCCTCCGGCTCGATTATGTGGCGCCTCCCAGTGTCGGGGTGTCGGTCGGTGGCACGTTCGGGACGCAGCTCGCGGGCGGTATCGGGTTCTTTTTTAGCGACATGCTCGGCAACCGGAATCTCGGCATCGTTGCCCAGGCCCAGGGCACGATTCGCGACTTCGGTGCCCAGGTGTCTTACATCAACCGCGGAAATCGCTTTAACATGGGCGTTGCAGCCGGACACATTCCGCTGCTCTCCACCTTTGCGTATCAGGCATTCGATCAGCAGACGGGGCTGCCGCTGGTGGTGCGCGAGAACCATCGCATCTTCATCGACGAGGCCAGCTTCATCACGGCGTATCCGTTCTCACAGACGCGCCGGCTGGAGATGAACGCCGGCGCGGTGCGCTACGGCTTCCACAATGAAGTGGAAGTCTATTACCCCGTCGGCGGCGGATGGCAGCGGCAGGTAGAAGAGATCCCGTCCCGCGATGCCTTATACATGTTTCAGGGAAGCGTAGCCTACGTCGGCGACTATTCCTTCTTCGGATTTACGTCTCCTGTGAGCGGTGGGCGTTACCGCTTCCAGGTCTCGCCGATGCTGGGGTCGAGCTCGTTCGTGAGTGTACTCGGAGATTACCGTCGCTATCACTTCTTCAACCCCTTCACGTTTGCGTGGCGTGCGATGCACACCGGCAACTACGGCGCAAGTCAGAATGAAATCTTCGCGACTCAATATCTGGGTTACTGGTACTACCCGGCATTCGTGCGTGGATACAGCATCAGTAGCATGGCGCCCGGCGAGTGCACGCCTTCTGAATCGGGCTCCTGTGCAGAGGCCGACCGGCTCGTGGGCACGCGCGCTGCTCTTGCGAGCGCCGAGATCCGCTTCCCGTTCCTCGGCACCGATCAATTTGGGCTCATCAACTTCCCGTACCTTCCCACCGAGCTCTCGCTCTTTGCGGATGCCGGTCTGGCATGGACTGCCGAAGAGGCTCCCGTGATTGCCTTCCGCCGTGAATCGTCCGATCGAATTCCGGTAGTCAGCGTCGGCGCCTCGGCGCGCGTGAATCTGCTGGGCGCTCTGGTATTCGAGATCTACTACGCGTACCCGTTCCAGCGTCCGCAAAAAGGCGCGCACTTCGGGATGCTCCTGACGCCGGGCTGGTAGTCGACGCCTCAGTTTCATCGGGGAAGACTTTGTGCGATGGGCGTCCAAAGCGGTATCATCATGCCGCGCGACCAAGTGCGCACCTCATCCCAGACCACATAATCATTAGCAACTGGTGTCCGAGAATCGCGAGACAGAGTCCCGCTACGCCGCCTATCGCGACTGGCTCTTCAAGATCGATCCCGAGCGTGCGCATGGCCTGGCTGCTGTAGCTGCGCGCGCCGGCCATCGATTTGCCGGCGGATATTTAAGACGGATGTTCGGGTTTGAGGATGCCTCACTCGAGCAATGGGTCTGGCGGATGCGGTTTGTGAATCCGATCGGGCTCGCGGCCGGTTTCGACAAGAATGCCCGCCTTCTCGGATTTGCAGAGGATGCCGGATTTGGATTCACCGAGGTCGGATCTGTCAGCGCGCTTCCGTCACGAGGGAATCCACGGCCAAGAGCCTTCCGCCTGCCGGCTGATGAGGCGCTCATTAACCGAATGGGGCTCAACAACTCCGGCGCACGTCGGATCGCCGCCCGCATTCGGCGAAGGCGCGACGGAACACACATACCGCTCGGCATCAATATCGCCAAAACCAATGATCCGAAGATCATGGGTGAGGCCGCGATCGATGACTTCGTGGAGACGTTTCGACGCGTGGGCCCGCTCGCGGATTACGTGACGCTGAACATCTCTTGTCCCAATACGGCCGAAGGAAAGACATTCGAGGAACCGGAGGCGTTTGAGCCTCTGCTTCGCGCGATCATGGAGGCGCGTCTGGACCTGCGCAGCCAGGTGGCGGTGCTCGTCAAGTTCTCGCCGCCGCCGACGGCGCGCGTCGTTTACGACAGCACCATCGAGGAGATCATTGCGCTGAGTCTCGAGCATGGTGTTGAAGGATTCGTCGCCACGAACACCGCCTCGGATCGGCAGGGCCTCAAGACGGATTCGCAGCGGCTGGAAGAGATCGGCCGTGGCGGGCTGAGCGGTCCACCGATCGAGGATCGCGCGAATCAGCTCGTGCGTTATCTTTATGCGCGTACCGAGGGTGCCGTCCCGATCATTGGTGTGGGCGGAGTTCGTTCGGGCGAGTCGGCCTATCGCAAGTTTCTCGCCGGCGCGACGCTCGTCCAGCTCTACACCGCACTCATCTACGAAGGACCGGCGGTCGTCCAGCGTATCAAGCAGGAGCTCGTGGAATGCCTCCAGCGTGACGGCCATCGCAATCTTCGATCCGTGGTCGGGCTGGACGTGCGCAATGAACCCGAACGATTTTCGCGATCCGTCTCCGGGCCGTAATTGCGCGCTGCGGGCCTGCCACCGTGCCCGCGATTTCGTATCATCAGCGCTATTCGTAGCCAAGACGCCGTAGTTATGCCTGCTATAGTTGAGTTCGAGACGATTCCTGAGCTGTTCAACAACCTCGTTGCGCATTTCGATGGGCAGCAGCGGGCGGCGTTGAGCTATAAGGATCGCACCACGAAGCAATGGGTCGACATCAGCTGGGAGGAGTTTCGCGACCAGGTTCACGCGATGGCCGGCTACCTCCACAAGCAAGGCGTCCGAAAGGGCGATCGCGTTGCGATTCTCTCGGAGAACCGGCCGGAATGGGCGATCACAGATATGGCGACGCAGATCATCGGTGCCGTAAACGTTTCGCTCTACACATCGCTACCCGCATCGCAGGTCGGCTTCATCATCGGCGACTCTGGTTCGAAGATCTTTATCACCTCGACCTCCATCCAGCTTCGGAAGGCTGAGCAGATTTATGAGGATTGTCCGGATCTGCAGGAAGTCATCACGATGAGCGAGATGCGCAGTGAGCATCCATCGTATGTGACGGCATGGGATGAGGCGCTCGAGAGAGGGAAGGCGTACTGGAAAGAGCATCAGAGCGAACTCGAAGCCATCGCCAGGGACGTGCTTCCGGATGATCTGTGCGCGCTGATTTACACCTCCGGCACCACCGGCCAGCCGAAAGGCGTGATGCTGACGCATCACAACTTCGTCTCCAACACGCTCTCGGCGCTTGGCCGCGTCCCGTTTTACGACACGGACCATCACCTGTCATTTCTGCCGCTATGTCACTCGTTCGAGCGCACGGCGGGGTACACGGCCGTCCTCGCATGCGGTGCGCGAATAACGTACGCAGAGAGCATTGACACGGTGTCGGCAAACCTTGTTGAGGTCTCGCCGACGGTCATGATCTCCGTTCCGAGGCTCTTCGAAAAGGTTTATGCGGCGATCGCCAAGACGGTTGAGGAGGGCTCGGGGGTCAAGAAGAAGATTTTCAACTGGGCTATCGCGACAGGTCGGAAAGCAGCGCAGGCGCGCAATAGCGGGAAAGGTCCTGGGCCGATCTTGAGGGCGGAGCAGCGGCTGGCGCACCGGCTCGTCTTCGCAAAGCTTCATGAGAAGCTGGGAGGGAATCTGCGATTCGCCGTTTCAGGAGGTGCAGCACTTCCGAAGCGCGTCGGAGAGTTTTTTGAGGCGGCCGGAATCACGATCATCGAAGGCTATGGCCTGACCGAGACGTCGCCTGTACTCACAGTGAGCCCGTACGAGCGGCCACGTTATGGAACCGTGGGCCATGTGATACCCGGCGTGACGGTCGGAATCCAGAAGCTCGACAACGGCGAGATCATCGGGCAGCTCGAGGGGGATGATTACCCGTCGGATCTGACGACGGGTGAAGGCGAGATCATCGCCAAGGGCCCCAACATCATGAAGGGATACTGGAGCAGTGAGGAGGCCACACGCGAAGCTATCGACCCCGACGGCTGGTACCACACGGGCGATGTGGGGCGTTTCGATGAAGGCTATCTGACGATCACCGATCGCATCAAGCACATGATCGTCTCGCAGGGAGGCAAGAACATCTACCCGGGGCCGATCGAGGATCAGTTCAAGACGTTCAGATATGTCGACCAGATTCTGATCGTGGGGGAAGGGCGCGAGTTTCTGACCGCGCTCGTCGTGCCGAATATGGACGCACTCGCTTCATTCGCTCGGGAGGAGGGGGTGACATTCGATTCGGAGGAAGAACTGCTCGCCAATGACGAGGTGAGGAAGCTCTTCGATCGCGAGTTTCGGACATACTCACGCGGCGCGTCCGGGCCGGAGAAGATCCGCGATTTTCGCTTGCTCGACGAGCCGTTCACGGTCGAAAATGGCATGATGACGCCGACGTTGAAGCCGAGGCGTCGTCAGATCGAGGAGCGATACGCCACGCTGGTCGACGAGATGTACAGCAGTTTCGGCCGGTAAGGCATCGCTCAGGCAGATACGAATTGGAGTTGAAGCCTGTGCTTCCTCTGGAAGTGCGTTGGCACAGGCTGTATTTTCCGGATCCTTGTCGAGACAGGACGCGTTCGCGTGCTCCTGATTCTCGGGGTGTGGCGCAGCCCGGTAGCGCGCGTCGTTCGGGACGACGAGGTCGTGGGTTCAAATCCCGCCACCCCGACTCA
>CAZKDQ010000007.1:8987-12862 GCA_964551345.1 uncultured Rhodothermales bacterium | reverse complement strand
CGGCTTCCACTCCCCACTTGTAAAATCGATGACGCATCAAGGCGGCGCGTCGTCGGCGGCGGATCGCGTCATCGTCCGAGCGGTTGCGATGTCGACCTACGACTTGAAATGTGCGCTGATCATGACGCGACCGACTGCAGGACTTCCACCGATGCCCAACACGCCCAACTATCCGCGCGTGCCCGAGCGGCCCGTCGACCCCGATGGCCCTGATGCGCCCGGCTATCCTCGCGAACCGGATTATCCCGGCGCGCCTGAGCCCCCCGACCCGGGCTATCCTCAAGAGCCCGAGTACCCGGACGAACCATCGCCGGACCAGCCTTCTCCGAATCCATCCACGCCAGACACGCCGGCGCCGTCTCCTTGATCACGCGATTGTGATGACTTCGGCGTCTCCTTCGCGCTTCAAGATCTCGACACCGACGCTACCTTCATGTCGCTGTAGCGCTACGTCAAGCCTTGCCTCGCCGACGCGCAGTCCATTCAAACGCACGCGCTCGAGGAAGTCGGGCAGGGTGGGGCGCTTGAACGTGACGCGGCGATCCTTGGCGCTGATGCTCAGGCCGAGCGACGCCTGCAGGAGTGCGTAAACCGTGACTGTCGCCCAGGCCTGTGGTGAACATGCCACGGGGTACGGCGTCGGGCCTTCTTCGGATCGCCGCTCGAATCCGCAGAAAAGCTCCGGCAGGCGGAGTTCGCGATCGTAGAGGCTCGCGTCGAAGAACGCCTTCAGGATACGGTGCACATCCTCTCGATATCCGTAGCTGCCAAGTCCGAGAGCGATCAGGCCGTTATCGTGAGGCCAGACGGACCCATTGTGATAGGACATCGGGTTGAACCGCCGTTCGCGCTCCGAAAGCGTACGAATCCCCCAGCCACTGAACATGTCGGGCGAGCGAAACGTCGCTGCGAGGTGGCGTGCATGGCTCTCGTCCACGATCCCTGAGAAAAGCGCGTGCCCGGCATTTGAGGAGTTTACGCGGCAGGGCTTCTTGTCGCCATCGAGTGCGAGCGCGAGCGTGCCGAGATCCTCGAGCCAGAATTGCTTGCAAAACTGACGCCTCAGGTGCGCGGCGCGGCGGCGCTGCTCAGAAGCAAGCGGCGGATTTCCCAACGTTTCCGCGATCTCCGCCGCATTCAACCTCGCCTGATATACATATCCCTGCACCTCGCAGAGTGCAATCGGACCTTCTACATCCGATCCGTCTTCGTGGAAGACAGAGTCATCAGAATCTTTCCATCCCTGCTGCGTCAGTCCGCCCTTATGGGCGCGGTACTCGACGAATCCGTCGCCGTCAACATCCCCATAATCATCAAGCCAATCGAGCGCATGCTGGATGTTCGGCCAGAGCTCGCGCAAAAATGCGCGGTCATCCGTGTAGCGCAAGTATTCGCCTGCAAGCACAACGAATAGCGGAGTTGCGTCAACAGTGCCGTAGTAGCGGCCAAACGGTACCTCGCCCGTGGCGGACATCTCGCCCGTGCGTGCCTCGTGCAGGATCTTTCCCGGCTCCGCAGCGCGCTCGGCATTGAGCTCCATCGACTGAGTTCGGGCCAGATAGCTCAGCACGCCGCGCGCGATTTCCGGGTTGATCCAGAGGGTCATCAGTGCCGTGATGATGCCGTCTCGCCCGAAGTAGGTGTTGTACCAGGGGATGCCGGCATACGGATAGACCTCGCCGCCGTCTTTCGTGAGCAGGAGGTTCAGGTCCTGCGCCGTCCTCTCGAGCCATTCGTTGAACTGCTCGTGGGATGTGGTGAGGCGGCACGATCCATAACGGTCCACACTCGCCTCGAGCCGCCGCCGTTTGAGTGCGTCTTCATAGCGAATCGGCGCCGGGCTCGGCATCTCGCCCTCGGCCGTGACCACGAGATAGATGTCTCGCTTCGTTCCCGGCTCCAGATCGACGGAATAACGCGCCTCGCGCTGGATGATCTGCTTCGGTGGCGGCTCGAACCGGCAGACGGTGCTCCGAACGACCTCGTCTCGCCCACGGTAGGAGAATGTCAGCACAGCGTCTTCCCGTTCGTCGGGCAGGTGTTCTCCGCGCACGTCTCGCTTCATCCCCCGCACCTCGAACATGTCCGCAAAGTCCGCATCGAGGTTGAAGCGCAGATCGCAGGAGACTTTCCGATCGGCGAAATTTCGAAGCCGGATGTGCTGGTAAAGCGACCCGCTCAAAACGACGCTGCTTCGGAAGACATGCACGAGCCCATGCTGGAGGCCGTTGCCGTTGTGCGACTTGCAGTCCGGATTGGTGAGGTCGACCGCAAGCAGCGTGTTGTCTTTACGGACGGCCGAGCCGAGCAGCACCGGCCGACGCCCCTCGAGCCGCATTTCCAGCCGCGACAGAAAACGCGTCCCTTCGTGATAAAACCCCTGCTCCTTATTTCCAATGCGAAGGATGTCTCCGTGCGGATCGAGCAGTGCAAACGTATCGCCGTGCTTCAACGCGTGCTTTGGGACCTCGACGATAGATGCCGAGGTCTGAATCTCATACTGGGAAATGCCCGCGCCTGTGTGAGGTGTTGCTTCCATGGCAGCCGGATCTGTACGCGTCGACGGGTGAGTTATGGCCTATGCAGCGAGCGGTTCGGTTGGCCTGTCGTTCTGTGAGGTCGGTCTCGGCGCGGATTTCAGATTACTCCATCGCCTACGCCGCCGGATTGTCTGCATGCGGCGCCGCTTCAGTGACGACTCCACGATGCGCTGATAAACTTCCACATAATGATTCGCCATGTGCTCAACGGCAAAACGCTCGTCGAAATAATTGCGGCAGGACCGGCGGTCGATCTGATCGAGCCGGCGCACCGCATCAACTGCATCATCGATGGAATCGACTACGAATCCCGAAACGCCGTCCTTCATTACTTCAGGAACGGATCCACAGCGGAAGGCAACGATGGGCGTACCGCATGCCATCGACTCCGTCATCACAAGCCCAAACGGCTCCGGCCAGTCGATCGGGAAGAGCAGGCCGCGCGCGTTGGCGATGAACGCTTCCTTCTCACGCCCGCCGACTTCGCCGATGAACTCAACGTGCGGTTGGTTGAGTAGCGGCTCGACCACGCTTTCGAAATACGCCTCGTCATCCCGATCAACTTTGGCGGCGATCCGCAGCTTCATCCCCGCACGTCGTGCAATTTCGATTGCGCGATCAGGTCCCTTCTCCGGAGAGATTCGTCCGATGAAGGCGAGGTACTCATCCGGATGCTCATTCAGCGCAAAGAGGTCGCGCGGCAGACCGTGATAAACCGTGTCGATCCAGTTCAGCCAGGGCAGCGGCATCCGCTGGTCGTTCGAGATGGACACGAGTGGCATCTGCGGGAATGCACTGAAGAGCGGCACGAGGTCCGGCAGGTCGATCCGCCCATGGACGGTCGTCACGTGCGGAATGCCGTAGCGACGGACCAGCGGAAAATGACTGAAGTCGATGTGGAAGTGCACCACATCGAAACGCTCGCGCTGCTCCATCACCTGTTCGAGCATCAGCAGATGATAGACCGCAGGATTGTACCCGCCGAGGCGCATTCCTGCCGGACACGCAGAAACCAGTTCGGCTGCCGTCTCGGAATCACCTGTTGCAAACAGCGTTACGTCGTGCCCCTGGCGGACGAGCTCTTCGGTCAGATACGACACGATGCGCTCCGTTCCGCCATACAGCTTCGGCGGAACGCTCTCATACAGCGGTGCTACCTGTGCAATCCTCATCTCCAATCCTCATCCCATGCATCAGCTTCACTACCGAGTTGCGAGGCGCTGCCATGAGTCGGCAGCGCATGCGCCCTCAATCCGGTTTCAGAAGATGAAGCCGTGCGCCTGCCGAACGTTTCAGTGACTTCGCAACGGACAGGGAAGATTAAAGAAGCGGGAG
>CAZKDQ010000007.1:0-8887 GCA_964551345.1 uncultured Rhodothermales bacterium | reverse complement strand
AGCGACGGCACCGCCGGTGCATCACCGAGCCACGGTGAACCAGGAATGACGGCTTGCTCGCTGTAAACACCAGTGCGCAGCGAATCGGCCAGACCACCGCGCGGCTGCATCAGCGCGCGCATGCTGAAGTGGACGTTGCCGCCGGCGCCCTCCTGTTCCCGCGTTACCTCGATCTGACGCACCAGCTCAGACACCGGCCAGTTGTTCTGGCCCGATCCACTCTCGACGCGGCTCGTGAAGTTGCCCGGCCACATATGCCGGTCGTGCGTGTTCTCGCCGACCCACCATTCCAGCAGCACTGGATAACGCTGCCCCTCACGATCGATCGGCCAGTAGAGCTGGGGAGAGAAGTAATCGACCCAGCCTTCGTTCAGCCAGAGGCGCGCGTCTGCATAGATTTCCTGATACGCATCAAAGCCAGTGACCTCCTCCGGAAAGCCCGGCCGCCAGATGCCGAATGGGCTGATACCCACCTTCACGTGACGCTTCTCCGCTTTGACCTCCTCATACATCGCCTCGACGAAACGGTCCACGTTGTGGCGCCGCCAATCGTCGACGTTGCGGGGCTCGCCTTCAGCCACGGCACGAGCGTAGGAAGCGCTGTCCGGAAACTCGATCAGGTCGCCGTTCTCGTCGCGCTCGCGGTACGGGTAGAAGTAGTCATCGATGTGCACGCCATCGAGGTCGTAGCGTCGCACCATGTCCAGCACGACATCCAGGCTGTGCCGTCGCGCTTCGGGCAGGCCCGGATCGAGCCAGAGGTGTGTGCCATACTCGACGACAAGCTCCGGACTGCGAACGCTCACGTGATCGTCCGAAATCTCGGAGCGCGCCGATGAATGCCGCGCCCGGAACGGGTTGATCCATGCGTGAAGCTCAAGGCCACGGGCATGGGCTTCATCGATGGCGAATTCGAGCGGATCATAAAACGGCTCGGGCGCGCGTCCCATCTCGCCGGTCAGGTATTCGGACCATGGTTCAAGGTCGGACTGGTAGAATGCATCCGTCGCCGGTCGCACCTGGAAGACGGCGGCGTTCATGTTGAGCTCTACGAGCCGGTCGAGCATCGCGCGCAGCTCATCCTGCTGCTGCCGGACGGTAAGCCCCGGCCGCGACGGCCAGTCAATGTTGGCGACACTCGCGATCCAGGCGGCGCGAAACTCCCGCTCGACGGGTGGTGCGGGCGGGATGTCTGTGTCGATCGATCGGCTACTTCCTGAGCAGCCTGCGAGGATCAGCAGCGCGATCAGGGGAAGGAGTAGAGGTTTTTCCATGGAGGGCGGATTTGGATCTGGAAAAGGTGTCGGAGGATCGAAGGCCGGGGCGGTTTTCCCCGACCCCCGATAACTCCGACGGCAGAGAGATTACAGGTTCGGGTTTGCGTTGAGCTCCGCGAGCGGGATCGGGAAGCACTCGACGTCGCCGTAGAGTTCATCCCTGAAGGGGTCGATGCCGGTCGGGAAGAGGTCGACGCCGTAGAGGTTCTTGTACCTGCGGAGGTCGCCCAGGCGGCGTCCCGTGAGGTAGAAGTCGCGCGCCCGCTGCGCCCGCAGCTCGGCCATCAGCTCATCTCCTGAGAGTGAGACCGGATCCTGGCCGGCGAACTCGCGCCGCTCGTTGACGAGATCCAGCGCCGTTCCACCCGGGCCCTGGGCCTCGGCGATGATGTAGCGCGCCTCGAGGTGCGACGCGAACCGGATGTCCGTATCGCGTGCGATCGGCACGAGCACGCTGTCTTGCGTCCAGGCGCCGTCGTCCCATCCCTCGAAGCTGTAAGGACGGTACGGCGTGTACACGAGCGACGGCGTCAGCGACGTCTCGCGCTCGTATGAGTGCGGGATGCGCGGGTCCTCGCTCTCCGCAAACCGGTCGCCGACCGAGAGGTAGCGGTTGTTGGCGCCGGTCGTCGGATCATAGAACGGATTATACTCCCGCGCGGAGTTCTCCGAGTGGCGGATCCACGCCTCGAAGCCTTCCTCAACGCGTGATGCGTAGGTAATGGCTTCATCCATCCGGCCGAGGTTGAGCAGTGTCCGCGCCGCACCGACGTTTGCGAGATTGATGATCCGGGAGGCCTCCGATGCACTCTGACCCGCATTGCGAGCGGCTTCGGCGGTTGCGATCGCGCTGTCGAAGTGATCGAGCGCCATCTCAAACAGCTCTTCCGACGAGTACGCCCGGCTCATGTTGACCGGCGCTTCGCAGAAGGTCTCGCCGATCAACAGGTATGAATAACCTCCGTACGCATGCACCTGCGCGACGTTCATGCTCGAGGCGGCATCGGCGCCGAGGATCTCCTCAAGACGCACGATGGCATCATCGGCCGACTGCCGGGCACGCTGCCAGAAGCTGTAGACGTTCGCGACGTACACGTTATCCGGCTCGATCGTGCGAAGGAAAACAGGGATGGTCGGGAAGTAGGTGTGGTTGCCCATGAGCTCATCCGTAAACATGCCCGTGTAGAGCGATGTATACGAATGCGTGTACTGGAACTCGCCGCGAACTCCGTTGACGATGAGTTCCTCCATGGCAGGATCGGTCAGCTGATCCTCCTGGATTGCACCTGGATTTTCGACGCTTAGAATGTCGTCGCATCCCGCGAGGACGAGTGCGACGAGCGCGAAGGCAAGGGCTGATGTTCGATTTATCATAACGAGTCGCTGGATAGTCGATTCAAATGCTGGACGTTCACTCGAAGCATCGGTTAGAAGTCCACCCGCAACGTGGCCGATAGGCGGCGGGTCTGCGGCACGGTCCATGAGTCGACACGGTTGAAGGTCGACGAGCCGTGGAAGTTGACTTCCGGATCAGCACCGCCGTAGCGCGTCCAGAGTATCGCGAGGTTGTGGCCCGAGAGCGTCAGCGAGGCACGCTGCAGCCCGGTTCCTGCGAGCAGGCGTGCCGGAAGCGCGTAACTCAGCGAGAGGTTACGCCACTTCAGGAAGTCCGCCGGCTGAACGTGCAGGTCGGTCTGCGAAGGAAACATGCGAACCGCAACCTCATCCGGGTCGGCGTTCGGGTCGACCGTCTCCCAGGAGATGCCGGCACGGTCGCGCCTCCAGTCCTTCACATTGAACTGGTAGTGGCCGCCTTTGTAATCGAACAGCGTGTAGAGGCGGAGCCCGCCGAAGAGACTGATCGTCGTCGAGTAGCCGATCTCGTGCGTCGGAATCGACGGGCCTTTGTAGACCTGCTCCCCGGCAAGCACGGGCCGATTGGCGGCGTCGCGGACGAGATTTCCGTTCTCATCGTACTGAACGGGACTCGCCCAGAAAGCGCCGAGCGGCCGCCCTTCCTCGTATCGCTGCACCGGCGCGTAAATGCCGAAGATCACGGGATCGCGACCATCACCGAAGGTGACCAGCTCGTTGCTGTTCGTTGAGATCGACAGCATGTGATCCCAGGTGAAGTCGTTCATCTGGATCGGCGTGCCCGAAATCACCAACTCAAATCCTGAGTTGGCGATCTCGCCGAGGTTATCGAGCATGCTGCCACTGAAGCCTGTCGACGGAGCAACCGGCACGCTGATGAGCGCGTCGCGGGTCCGCGTGTTGTAATAGGTCGCCTCCAGATTCAGCCTGTCCCTGAGCAGCGATGCATCAAATCCAACCTCAATCTCAGTCGCACGCTCGGGCTCCAGTCCCGGGTTGCCGTAAGATCCGTATCGAAGCGCCGGAAGCGTCGAGCCCGCTTCGTTGGTTACGACCGACGTCGTGTAGGTACGCGTGGCATCGAACGGCCCCGGTGAGTTACCGGCCTGGCCCCACGCGGCGCGCAGCCGGAGCTGATCGACCGTCGGCACCGAGAAGAAGTCCTCGTCCGATATCACATAGGAGACTGAGAATTTCGGATAGAGGACGGTGTTGATCTCGGTTCCGAACGCCGAGTTGTTGTCCATACGCACCGCCGCAGTGCCGAAGAGGCGATCGCGCCAGTTCAACTGCTCCTGCACATACAGGCCGAGCGACCGCGTCTCCGAGTACGTCTCCGACCCGCTCGTCACGGCGGCAGAGCTGATCAGGCGCGTGAGGTCGGACCCCAGCCCGCGTCCCTCGGCTGCCGTACGACGATAGTCATTGGCGATATACTGCACGCCGAACGACGTGTTGGAGATGATGTCGGCTCCGATCGGCGCGGTTGCGGTGCCGGTGTAGTCGATCGTCAAGGCCGTATTGCGCGGCGTGGCTCGTGCGATGAAGCCCTCCGACACGTTGGGCCCGAACGGTGCACGTGGATCCGGCGCGTAAAACAGCTCGGCGAGACCTGAGCTCAGATCGTAGCCAACCTGGATCCGATTAGACAGCCAATCGAACGGCCTGTAGTTGAGCTGACCACCGAGCACGAAGCGATCCGTGCGCGTCTGGTTATCGTAGGTGTTCGAGACCTCCGGCCGCAGCGTGAAGAAGCCGACATCACCGGGCCATGAATACTGCTGGCCGGGAACGGCGAGCCACGAGCTGATGATGAGCCCGTAGGCGATGTCGTCGTTGAGCGGAAGTCGAACGTGCCCATTCGAATAGCTCATGCTGACCGACATGTCGAACCGCTCGCTCGGGAAGAACCCGAAGTTGCCTCGCAGCGACGAGCTGTTCGCGAAGTTGTTGTGGAAGACACCTTCATCGACATCCGTGCCTCCCGAGAGGTAGAACGAGTACTGCTCGCCGCCGCCCTGGGCCGAGAGGTTCAGCCTGCGAACGGCGCCGGCGCGTAGCGCTTCCGGGTTATCGCTAAGAGGAACGTGCGAGATGATATCGCCTTCGCTCATGCCGGCGCATCCCGGGAAGGTCGTCGGGTTGTCGAGCCGGGCAGCAGTACAGACGGCGTAGTTCGTCGGCCTCTCGACGCCCCATTCGTTCTGGCCGATCTCGAAGCTGGCGCCATAGCGCAGGTTGCGCTCGCCCATGCGTCCGCGTTTCGTGATAACCTGAATCACACCTGCTGCGGCTTCCGCACCGTAGAGCGTAGCCGCCGCCGGACCTTTGATGACCTCGATCGACTCGATATCGTCCGGGTTCAGGTTGTCGAAAAGAGATGTGGTCTGACCGTACACGGCGAAGTTGCCGAGGCTGCCGGTGTTCATCCGCACGCCATCGATGTAGACGACGGGCGAAGTGCGTGCCGAGAGCGAGGAAGCGCCACGGAGTCGGATGTTGGGCGCGGCGCCGGCCGTACCCGATCCCGGCATCATTGTCAGGCCGGGCGTGCGTGCTTGAAGCAGCTCGTTCACCGATCCTACCGACGTAACTTCCGTCAGCTCGGCCGCATCGACGCGGCTGACGGCGTTTCCAATCGAGCGGCGGCGCGAGTCACCGGCGGTGCCCGTCACAACCACCTCATCCAGACGAAAATCTTCCGCCGTCATCTCAAAGGTCACGGTGACCGTTTCATCGGCGACAACCGTCACGTCCATCGTGCTTGGTCGATAACCGATAAAGCGGGCCTCGAGCGTATGTGATCCTGCCGGCACAGCCGTGATGCGGAAACTACCGTCTGGGCCGGTGCTCGCTCCGAGGCTCGTGCCTCGAACAAGCACGTTCGCACCCGGAAGCGTCTCGTTCGTGTTGGCATCGCGGACGATGCCCTCGATGACGCCGGTCTGCACAGGCTCGATTGGTGGAGACTCATCGCGAACGAGTACCACGTGGCCCGCTGCCGTTGGTACGGCTACGATCCCTCTTCCGGCAAGGACATGGTCCAGCGCAACCAGCGCCGGCTGATCCGTCAAACGCGCTGTCACCGGGTCATTGACCGGTACGACGTCGCTGCTGAAAGACAAACGGAGCCCGGTTTTCTGGCTGATGTACTCGAGCACATCGCCGAGCCGGCTATTGTTCACATCGAGCGTCACGCGGGACGGCGAAACGCGCGGATCATCATCGGCAACCTCCAGGTGCGCCGTTGAAGCGCGGCTCAGCACCTGTGCCTGCAGATCTTGCGACCACGCTCCTAGAAGGAGGAGGATTAAGACTACGGATACAGTTCGCATAGTGGCGTTCAATTAAGGGTAAGTGTCACGGATTCAGCCCGGCCCGGAGGCGGTAAGCATCACCGTCTCGTTCGAGCCGCGCATTCATGGTGAGGGCGATCACGCTCATGATGTCATCCGGCGGGGTGCCGGCAAACCCGGCGGTCAACCGCCGGCCTTTAAGTGGTCCATCGATCACGATTTTGAGTCCGTGCCAGCGTTCGAGTGTCGCTGCAACGTGGCGCAGCTCGGCATCACGGAAGGCGAGATTTCCCTCCCGCCATCCGAAGTGCACCATCGGGTCCTCGATCACGGCAAACTGCAACTCTTCGTTAACGAGACGCACGAATTGGCGTGATTCCAGGCGCTGCACCTCCGCGCCGGCGCGCGCTTCGACGATGCCTTCATCAACAGCCACCTCGAAAGGCTCTTCCGTCTCAGCATAGTCTCGCACGACGAATTTCGTCCCGACTACCTGAACAGATCCCCGTGGCGAATCAATTGTGAACGGCTGCTCGGGATTGGATTCGACATTAAAAAATGCCTGCCCCTCAAGCGACACGCGGCGATGCGCGCGAGCAAAATCCTCGGGGATGATGAGGGCAGAATTCGGGGCGAGAGATACAGCCGTTCCATCGCGCAGACGCACGTCCATGCGCTCGCCCTGCGCGGTCGTCACCACGCGCGGCTCCGGTAGCGGCGCAGCCTGATCAGCAAATCCGCCGGAGAGCCAGACTCCGCCAACCACAAGCAGCATTGCCACAACAATCGCTGCGTACACGGCATAAGATCCGCGATGTCGTCGCCTCGGCGGCCGATTCGCACGTCGCTTCGGATCAGGTGATAAATGCCGTTGAACTTGCTGCCAGGCTGCATCGACATCTATAGGATGCTCCGCGGTATGAGCGCCGTTCCACACGGTTTCAACATCATTGAACCACCGCCGATGATCGGGATCAGCATCGAGCCATTCCTCGAAGGCGTTCTTCTCGTCGGAGCTTGCTTCACCGGACAGGTATCGACCTGCGCGCATCCAGCGTTTGTCTAAGGTTTCGGGCATACTTAAAAGATGTGAGGGGATGCGGAAGCGCTTGCAGAACGCCGCCGTACCCCAATAGACGAAGCAGTCGAGAGGCTCCCCTACAGAAAGAGGACGAGCACCAGGAGGTATCGCAGGTGATTGCGCAGGAAGCGCAGCGAGCGGCCCATCTGCGTCTCAACGGTTTTGACGGAGATGGCGAGCACGTCAGCGATTTCGGCATAGGTGAGGCCGTCTCGCCGGCTGAGCGTAAAGATCTCGCGACGCCGCTCCGGCAGCAGGTCGATGGCGGCGTCGACGGCTTCGCTGATCTCGAGCTGCCGCAAATCGGTTTCGGGCGAGGTGTCGTCGGGGCGATCATCGAGATCCGGCACCGACGATACCTGCCGGCGCACCTTGCGGCTCTTGATATAATCAAAGCATGCATTGCGAACGGCCCGGTAAAGATAGCTGCGCATCGCGCCAGCCGACGGCTCATTTCGCCTTGCCCAAAGCCTCAGAAAGCAGTCCTGCACCAGTTCCTCGGCGACGTGGCCGTGATCCACGTACCGCATTGCGAATCGGCAGAGGCTCGCATACTCCGACCGAAACAGCTCCTCGAACCACGCCTCGTCGCGCGGATGAAGATCACGATCGACACAAGTCTCGCGCTGCGACATCGAGGATTGGATAGTGATGATGAACCCAGCCCGGTTGAAACGAGATAGCGTGCTAACGTTGCCGTTAATAATTGGAGAAAGTACGGGGCAGCGTTCAGTTTGCAGATCGCAGTTAGAGGTCTACGACCCGAAGTCGTGGATGGGAGAGGGCGGTCGATCTTGAGCCGTGAGCTATGATCACTGAGTTATGAGCCGTAGGCCCTGAAAACTGCAACTGTGATCTGCAACTGCGAACTGTCGCAGCAGCAGCAGCAGAAACATCCCCCAGCCTCCGCGCTTTGAATCTCCGATGTTTGCAGCCAGATCCATAGCCGGCCTGATTCTGACGGTCGCCCTCTCGCTGGGCGGCTTCTCGGGCGTGGTGTCTTCTGCGATTGACATCGACGGCGTGTGGCTGGGCGGCGTGGCAAGCGGGGTCCCCACCGACGTAGCCATCGTCGTGTCGCACGGCGTCGAGGCACCGGCGGAAGTTGCGTCTTCCTCATTCGGCCTGGTGCCGCGATCGCGGGATCTTCAGCCCGCCGGCGCCTCCCTGTCTATCGCTGCCATTCGATTCGTTCGGATTGCTGCGTCGCCCGCCATTCATGTTCTGAACTGCGTATTTATCGAATAGCATCCTCGTCTGAACTCGTGCGGCCTGCGCTCGCAGCGCCGTTATTTTCGAAACTTCAGCATAGGATGATCCGATGAAATCGAACTCTGCGCAGACGTCTGATTCGAAGAAGGATTCGACGCGCCTGTTTTTCTACGCCTTCCTCGCGTTGCTGGCACTAGGCTTCGTGTATATGATCACACTGCTCTTCACCATTTGAGTGGAGCGCAGCAACGATGGAACGAGGGATCGCCGCAGTGACGGCGGTCCCTTTTTTTGTGTTTGCCCGGAGCTCACGCTCGACGCTCATGGCCTACCACCCACCGCTCCTGCGCACTGCAAACTTCTTACTCAATAGGAAACTGTGCGCTGTGCCACGTATTTTCGCGTGACCCTCCTGAGCATTTCCTGATTTCCCCTCATCACATGTCCTTTAGAAGCGCGGGCCTGCTGGCGGCTCTGGTCCTGGCTGCCTCCACCGCACACGCCCAGCAGTCACCGCTTACCGTTGACCAGATCATGCAGGCGCCGGAGACGTGGATCGGTGCGTGGCCGCGCAGCATGAGCTGGGCCGAAGACGGATCGGCGCTCTATTTCTGGTGGAATCCGCAGGGTGAGTTTCCATCGGACTC
>CAZKDQ010000006.1:19754-50136 GCA_964551345.1 uncultured Rhodothermales bacterium | reverse complement strand
GCATTCGTGTGCCTCATGGCGGCTATGCTGCCACCGGCGGGGTGCAGCTTCGCCGTGACGTGCTTCGGAATCTCGATCGGCGCTTCGGGCAGGACTGAAAGGCGTCTGTTCTACTTGCGGATACGCCGCAGTTCGAGCTTGAATCGATCGTCGAAGCGGCCGTTGGCGTGCCGTTTACAGCAGGCCGCGCAGGCAAGAGGTGCGTTCGGACGCTTGCGGAGCGGATAGGTGGAGCCGCAGGACTTGCACCGCGCTTCGTAGGAGGTTTGTGAGGCGTAGCCCACCTCGGCGCCGGTCTGTGTTTCGTAGACACGCATCCGGAAGCGCTCGTCGTATCTGCCGCCGGCATACTTCTTACAACAGTCGGAGCAGGCGCGGACGCGTGTTGGGCGCCGCTGAAATCCCGCCTCTTTCTTGCAGGAAGGGCAGCGAGCCACATACCGCGGCTCCGGCTCGCGGACCTCACCCGCGCCATAACATCTCACCGGGCGCGCGCCAACCTTCCGGCACATGCTGACCCACTCTGGTCCGTGCCCCGCATTCGGCCCAGCCAGTGCATGCGCGATCTCATGCAGAACCGTATCCCGGCATTCCGCTTCCGAGTTGAGCTCTACAAGCGGACGCGATAGGGAAATCACCTTCTTATTGAAACGGCAGACGCCGAAGCGTCTGCGCGCAGTGTCAAAGCGGAACGTCCAGCCGTCACTGAGCAAGCCGTATCGCTCCATTTGCTCGTGAGCGAACACCCGCAGTTCCTCAGTATTCATGCTCTCCTGGGTGCAACTGTTGATCGGCGGAACCAAAGGTAGCCGATCGGCCGTTACAAGCAGCACACAATTTTTTCAAATAACTCCCCTGCGGCATGACGACCTACATTCTGCTCGGCCAAGGACGCAACCTTTTCGTTTTTGACTACGGCCGCTTCGGAACCGGCACGGCGCCTTTCTCCGGTGATGTGGATGATGTAAAGGAAAACTGGGAGCCAGCGAATATCAACATCTCACTCGGCGGAACCACCGGCATCCTCTATCGACATCCGGATCGCAACCGGAAAGCGACAGTTATCGAGTCTTGAACGCCGACCCGGCTCCTTATTTAGGGCCGGGTTTTTTTGTGTTCAGTCGGCACGTTACAGTGTAGCCCGGCGCCGGGCTCTGCTGGGGAAAGACGGGTGCGTATTGTACCTTAACGGCCCGTTTAACCGAACGCGACCCCAGCATAGATGAACTACGCCGTAATCATGGCAGGCGGCATTGGAAGCCGCTTCTGGCCGCGAAGCCGCAAGGCGCATCCCAAACAGTTTCTGGATGTTTTTGGTGATGCCACGCTGATCCAGAATACCGTTTCCAGGATTCGTGACCTGGTTCCGCCGGAACGCATCCTGGTCGTGACGAACGCCGATTATGTCGATCTCGTGCGCGAACAACTTCCCGGCGTGCCGGAGGAAAACATTCTCGCTGAGCCGATCGGCCGCAATACGGCGCCTTGCATTCAGTACGCCGCCCTCAAGATTCACGCGCAGGATCCGGATGCAACCATGATCGTGCTTCCTGCCGATCACCTGATCCGAAACGTAGGGAAGTTCCATGATGTGCTGCAGACGGCGCTCGAGAAAGCACAGGAGCCGGGAGCGCTCGTCACCATCGGCATTACACCGACGCATCCGGAGACGGGATACGGCTACGTTCAGTTCGAAGGGTCGCTCGATGATCAGGATGATGCGCCCCAGGCACATCGCGTAAAGACTTTCGCGGAGAAGCCTGATCTAGCCACGGCGGAGAGGTTTGTGGATTCGGGCGACTTCTTGTGGAATAGCGGCATGTTCATCTGGCGGGCGGATACGATTCTCGATCAGCTCGAACGTCATGTGCCGCAGGTTTGCAGCGCCTTTCAGGTTCTCAAAGACGCCCTCGGAAGTCCGGGTGAGGATGCAGCCGTGGAGCGCGCCTACAAGAACAGTCCGCACATCTCGATCGACTACGGCGTGATGGAGCGCGCCGATCGGGTCTTCGTCGTGCCCGCTTCGTTCGGCTGGAGCGACATCGGCGACTGGCGGGCCGTTTATGAAAACGCGTCAAAAGACAATCACGGCAACGCGGTGCAGGGCAATGTCATCCTTCACGATGCCAGCCGGTGCCTCGTTCATGCAGGGGATCGACTCGTGGTCGTCGTCGGCATCCATGACGCGGTCGTGGTTGACACGCCGGATGCGATGCTCGTGGGCCATCGCGAAAGCATGCAACGCGTGAAGAATGTTGTCGAGTACCTCCACGCACACCAGCTGGATGAGTACGTATAGCACGCGCAAATCCCAAAGCGCCTGAACTTAGGATCATTCTACCTGCGATTGACGCGGCACCTCGGCCTTTCCCGGGTGCCGTTTTTTTGTAGGAGCGCCTGCAACTTCTGCAAGCAGGGCTCGTCCACGCGAATCGCCAGTCGGTAAGTGACCATCGGGTCATTAAATGACCGACTGGTCATCCAGCACGCAGATAGTTTTCGAGTTACGTAGATGGAGGTTCGACAAACGCGTCGGGATCGGGAACGGCAGGTGCGCCGGGCGGCGATGCTGGAAGCAGCGCTATCGGTTTTCGCCGAGAAGGGATACGCACGTGCTACACTCGAAGAGATTGCGCATCGCGCCGAATTCGGCAAAGGCACGCTCTACAACTATTTCGAGGGCGGCAAGCAGGCCATGCTCTTCGCCATCTTCGACGAAATTTTCGATGGGCTCGTGCAACTCGTAGAGCAGTCTTTCGATGGAGACGAGTCCGAGCAGCAATCGATTCGGAGTCAGATGCACGGCTTCATCGCATCAAGCATGCAGTTTTTCGAGGAGAGGAAGGAGGTGTTCATGCTAGTCATGAAGGAAGGATATCGGATGATCCTGAGTGATGACCCCGTGCGGGCCATGCACTTTCAGGCGCAGCAGCAACGCGTGGTCGACGCTCTGATCCCGCATCTCGAGAAGGC
This sequence comes from uncultured Rhodothermales bacterium, assembly GCA_964551345.1. Lineage (GTDB taxonomy): Bacteria > Bacteroidota > Rhodothermia > Rhodothermales > CAZKDQ01 > CAZKDQ01. The sequence continues at coordinate 47,163 of CAZKDQ010000006.1, read as the reverse complement.
GATGCAGTGCGGCGAGATGCGCACGTTCCACCCCGAGGCCATCGCACACACGCTCTTCGGCAACATCAACGGAATCCAGATGCACCTTTGTGTGCAGGATGGTGCCTCACATGACGCCGGCGCACTAACGCCGACGAAAGCGGCGGACTTCCTCACCACGCTCCTGATGGAGGGCCTGCTCGTGGAGCCGGATCGGCAAGTACAGAACGGATCGAAGCAACCCCATGAAGGCCAATAGCACAGCGTTCATCTTAGTCATCACCATCCTGGCTGCCGTGCCACTGCGAGCGCAGGAATTGCTGCAAGTGCCGGCGGATGGCTACGTCACGCTCACCCTCGACGAAGCCGTGCAGATCGCGCTCGTGAACAATTATGCTGTTCAGGGCGCGGCGTTGGATGTTGTCAACGCGAGTGCACAGGTGCGCGAGGCGTGGGGCCAGGTGATGCCGCAGGTCGAGGCATCGTCGAGCTATACGCGCAACGTCGTGACGGCCAACCCATTTGCGGGAAGTGAGGCAGGTGGGATATTTGGATCGCTGGGATACGTCGACTGGCTCGCTTACAACGAAGAAGCGCGGATGGATGAGGACGCAACGACCGAGCCGATCCCCTTCGATGAGTTCCTGACGCGCAGGCAGCAAGGGATGGCCGATGCCGGTGCACAGTTCGGAGATTCCGGAAACCCGTTTGGCGTCGACAACCAGATCGTAAGCGGCGTCACCGTGACGCAAACGATTTTCAGCGGACGCGCGCTGGCTGCGATCCGCGGTGCGCAGCAGTTGAAGGACATCAACCAGCGTGGGCTCGACAGGCAGCAGCAGCTTGTTATAGACGGTGTGCGGCAGGCATTTTATCAAGCGCTGCTGGCGCAGGAGCAGGCCGGCGTCGCGCTGCAAAGCGTCCAGCGGACGGAGGCGACGCTGCAGGAAGTGAGTCGCCGCGTGGAGCAGGGCGTCGCGCCTAAATTTCAGCGATTGAGCTCGCAGGTGGAGCTCGCTAACCTGGAGACGCAGTACACGCAGGCACGGAACGCGGCCGAAACGACCATCGATTATCTGAAAATGGAGCTCGGCGTGCCGGTAAATCTGCCGCTGCGCCTCCGCGGTGAACTGCGTGCCGATCAGCCCGGTCGCTACGTGCACGTCTCTATGCAGGATGCTGTGTCGATCGCGCTGGAGCGAAGGCCCGACCTCGAGCAGGCGCGCCTGGCGATCCGGCTGCGCGAGGTGGATCGGCAGATGACGCGCTCTCAGTACCTCCCGATCATCTCCGCCTTCGCCAACCTCAACTACAACGGCAACGTGCCCGACAATCGGCGCCTGGTCACCGCCGATCCCGACGATCCGTTTGAGTTCTCGACGGCAGACCGCGGGTTCTTCAGCAGTGACTACTGGAATCCATCGGTCAACGTGGGAATGCGGCTCACGTGGAGCCTGTTCGATGGATTTCAGACATCGGCGCAGATGCAGCAGCGTGAAGTGGCCATCCGCCGCGCGGAAGTCGATCACGAACAGCTTTACCAGTCGGTGTATCTCGAAGTGCAGCAGGCGTTGCGCAATCTGGAGGCAGCTTCCGAACGCATTCAAAGCCAGGAGGCAAACATCGCCCGCGCCGAGCTGAATTACGAGTACGCCACGACGCGGCTGCGCGAAGGCGTGGCAACACCGCTTGAAGAACGCGAGGCATCGATGCAACTCGACACCAGCCGCATCAACTATTTGCAGGCGGTTCACGATTACCTCGTCGCACAGAGCGCATTCGAAACGGCTATCGGTATGCCCGCGGGCGCGCCGGACGATGTCCTGCTTACAACCTCGAACCGAGGACAATCACCCCAGAATCAATGAAAGCGATATCGATCTCAATACCTTTGGCGGCCGTCGTTCTGTTGATGTTCGGGGGATGCGCAGGCAGCGACGGTACAAGCAGCGACGAAGCCTCTGCCGAGACGACACGTGCGATTCGTGTTGAAACGCTCGTGCTCGATGCGCAAGAGTTTGATGATGTGATCGAGGTTACCGGTGCCGTGGAGGCTTTCGAAGACGCCGAACTCTCCGCTCAAGCGGGCGGCAGCGTGATGACGCTTGCGCCGCTTGGAGCGTTCGTGAGGCAGGGCCAGGTCGTGGCGCAGCTCGATCCGCGTATTGCCGAGGCATCCGTTCGGCAGGCACGGGCCCAGGTTGAATCGGCTGAGGCGTCTTACGAGCTTTCAGCAGACAACCTGCGTCGTAACGAACCGCTCTATCAGGACTCGATCATCAGCGCCCTGGAGTTCGAAAACGTTCGGGCGCAGGAGAGCCAGGCGCGAGCGAATCTCGCTCAGGCCGAGGCGGGTCTTGCTCAGGCGCAGGAGCAGCTCCGAAATACACGTGTCGTCGCACCCTTCAGCGGCACGGTCGAAGAGCACTTCGTCCGGCGCGGGGAGCAGGTGACGCCCGGAATGCCGGTTGCGCGCGTGGTGAGTTCAGGGCGCGTAAAGGTGACGGCCGGCGTGCCTGAGCGCTATGCCGGCGACGTCACGCGCGGCACGCCCGTCAGCGTGAACCTGAATGCTTATGGCGGAGCGTCGCGCCTCGCGGCCGCGGTTACGTTCGTCGGCGGCACGATCGATCCGCAAAGCCGGACATTTCCGATCGAGGTTGAAATTCCCAATCCCGAAGGCCGCATCAAACCGGAGATGGTAGCCACACTCTACGTCACGCGTGCGCAGCTCGAGGGCGTTCTCGTCGCGCCGCGGCCGGCTCTCATCCGGGACGAAACGGGCTTCATCGTTTACCTCGTCGATCGATCAGGGGATGTGCCGCGTGCGCAGCGCCAGAGCGTCGTCCTCGGCGCGGCTCACGCCAACGAAGTCGTCCTTGAAGCGGGCGCCGCGCCCGGTGATGAGATCGTAGTGATGGGCCAGAACAACGTGTCGGGTGGGGATGCGCTCGAGATCGAGGAAGTTCATGATCGAGTCGAAGACGCCGTCGATCCGATCGGCAATGAACTGGAAGAACTTCCGCCGGCCTGAGGTCGAGGCGTGGCCGGCACTTCCCAAGCAGAGTAATCTGATATGAAGGCAACAGATCTTGCCATAAAATATCGTACGAGCATGCTCGTACTGACGGTGCTGATCGTGATCGGCGGCCTTCTCGCCTATATCACGATACCCAAGGAATCCTCGCCTTCGATCGAGATTCCGGTGATCGTTGTGACGACGATCTACCCCGGCGTGAGCCCCGATGACATCGAGACGCTGTTGACGCAGCAGATCGAGAAGGAAGTCCAGAACGTCAACGGCATCAAGGAAATCCGGTCGACGTCGACGGAAGGCGTCTCGACCGTCGTTGTGGAATTCAATCCCGACGTCTCGATCGATGAAGCCTATCAGAAGGTTCGAGACAAGGTCGACATAGCCAAGCCGCTTCTTCCTGCGGAAGTCGAGGAGCCGCTTGTGAGCGAGATCGATCTGTCTCAGTTCCCCATCATGACGGTAAACCTCGCGGCGGATTACTCGCTCTCGCGGCTCAAGCAGGTGGGTGAGGACCTTCAGGATGTGCTCGAGACGATCCCTTCGGTGCTGGAGGTAGACGTCATTGGCGGGCTCGAGCGTGAGGTAAAGGTGAGTGTGGATCTCGCCGCGCTGCAGGGTTACAACCTTGCTTTTGCCGATGTCGTCGAGGCGATCCAGCAGGAAAACACGAACATTCCGGGTGGATCCATCGATGTGGATCGGCTGAACTACCTCGTGCGCGTGGACGGCAACATAAAAGATCCACGCCAAATCGAGCGGTTCGTCATCACCGCTCCAAACAGCCGGCCGGTGTACGTCGGCGACGTAGCCGACGTGGATTTCGGATTCGCCGATCGAACGTCGTACGCCCGTTTGCAGGTCTTCCAGGAAGACGACGAGCTCGGCCGGCCGGTGGCCGTTGCCGATTCAGAGGCTCATCAGGTGATCAGCCTGAACGTCAAGAAGCGTTCGGGGGACAACATCCTCGAGACCGCTGCAGCGGTGAAGGATGTGCTGGAGGAATTCACCTTCCCCAGCGGTACGCAGGTCGTCATCACCGGCGACCAGAGCGAGTTCGTCGAGGCGATGGTGAAGGACCTGGAGAACAACATCATCAGCGGTCTGATTTTCGTGATCGCCGTGCTGCTGTTCTTCCTCGGCGTCCGTAGCGCAACGCTAGTCGGCACCGCCATCCCGCTGTCGATGTTCATCACGTTCCTCGTCTTCAGCGTGATGGGGCAGACGCTGAACTTCATCATCCTGTTCTCGCTGATCATCGCACTCGGCATGCTTGTCGACAACGCGATCGTGATCGTCGAGAACATCTACCGTTTTCGCGAGCAGGGTTACGAGCGGTTTGAGGCGGCGCGGCTCGGTACGGCCGAGGTGAGCGGGGCCGTCATTGCATCAACGGCAACGACGGTCGCGGCCTTCGCGCCGATGCTTCTGTGGCCGGGCATCATGGGCGAGTTTATGAGCTACCTGCCGCTGACGCTGATCATCACGCTCGTGTCGTCGCTTTTCGTCGCCATCATCATCAACCCGGTGCTTACGGGCATTTTCGTAAAGCTCGACACCGAGACGACGGAGAAGCCGCCGCGCACGACGCGGCTGCTTTTCGCCGGTATTACCCTCGTGGTCGGCGTTGTGCTCGTGATCGCGAACTGGAGAACGGCGCTCGTACTCGCAATTGCCGTTCCGCTGGTCTACTTCCTCCACACGCGCCTCTTCAGGCCGGTCGGCGACGGGTTCATCCGCGAGGGGCTGCCGCGTTTCATCGCCCGTTATCGCCGGTTCCTCAACTGGATGCTGGAGCGGGACTACACCGTGAAGCGACCCTATCTCCGCAACATGCTCGCGATCGGCTCGCTGGCAGTGGGTTTCGTGATGCTGATTCTCGGCGCGATTCTGTCGTCGCTGCTCGGGCAGGCAAGCGGTTCGGTTATCCTGATCCCCGGGCTGATTCTCCTTGTGATCGGGACTATCGGCGTCATTGTCCATTCGCTCGAGAGCATCTACCTCGGCGGCGCACGATCCGTGCGCGGTGGCCTCGTGCTGGGCGGCATCATGCTGGTTTTGCTTACGATCATCTTTATCGGGCCGCGTGAGATGGAGGCCGTCACGTTCATCGAAATGATGGTGCTACCCGGCCTCATTGTCGTTGTCGGACTTGCAGGCGTCCTTTTCAACCGTCGTGGCCGTGAACGCCTGATCTTGACGGACAACCGAGCGCGTCTCCTGACCGGCGCGATCGGCGCCCTGCTCGGCATTCTATTGATGTTCGTGGTTGCGCCAACCGGCGTAGCATTCTTCCCCGATACCGATCCGAACCAGATTCGTCTGACGGCCGAATCCCCGCTGGGGACGAATCTTGAAGCCGGCAACGCGACTGCGAAGGTCATCCACGACCGCATCAATGCGGTAATGGGAAGTGAAGATGCAGCGCGTGCCAACCTGGAGAACGTGCTCGTGAACGTCGGTGTCGGTGGGGACATGATGTTCGGTGGCGGCGCTGCCGGCCCCGAGCGGACGCAGTTCACGATCAACCTTGTGGAGTATCAACACCGGGCCGAGCGCAGCTCTGCGACGCTGTCGCGACTGCGTGATGAGCTCGCCGGCGTTCCGGGTGTGGACATGGAGTTCGCCAAAGATGAGATGGGACCGCCTACCGGGGCGCCGGTCAACATCGAAATCACCGGCCGAGACTTCGGTGAGATCCAGCGTATCACGGCCGAGGTGCGACAGGAGCTTTCGCGTGCGGCGCAAACAGGTGAGATCGTCGGACTTGTGGATGTTACGGACAACCTCAACAAAGGCAGGCCCGAGTTACAGGTTCTGATCGATCGCGAGCGGGCTGCACGTTTTGGTCTCAACACCCGCCAGATTGCATCGACCGTCCGTTCGGCGATTGCCGGCACCGAAGCGGGCAAGTATCGCGATGGAGAAGATGAGTACGACATCGTCGTCAGGCTCGAGGAGTCGCAGCGCGAGACGCTCCAAAGCGTGCAAAACCTGACGATACCATATGAGGGCCGGCAGATCCCGCTCGTTGCGGTCGCGGATGTCGAGATCAGCAGCGGCCTGGGGTCCATCACACGTCTCGATCTGCAGCGTGTCGCAACTGTCTCGGGTGATGCCGCCCCGGGCTTCACCGGTCCGGAGGTGCTCGCGCAGGTGCAGACACATCTGCAGGAATACCGTCAGGCGCTTCCGCCGGGCTATGCGATGTCCTATACCGGCGAGAGTGAGGAGATGGAAGACGCCTTCGGATTCCTCACGACAGCGCTCTTGATCGGCGTCGGCGTCATCTTCATGATCATGGTGGCGCAGTTCAACAGCATCGTTGCGCCGTTCATCATCATGGTGGCGGTGGGCATGAGCCTCATCGGCGTCCTGCTCGGCCTGATCATGACGCGCACGCCGTTCGGGCTTTTCACCTTCATCGGCATTATCTCGTTGGCGGGAATCGTCGTGAACAACGCGATCGTCCTTGTCGACTACACGATGCAGTTGCGTGAGCGCGGCTTCGACAAGCAGGCGGCGATCATCGAAGCCGGTGCAACACGCCTTCGGCCGGTTCTTCTCACCGCCCTCACTACCGTGATCGGGCTCGTGCCTCTCACCTTCGGGATCAACATCGACTTTGTGGGGCTGCTCACAGAGCTTCGGCCGAACTTCCAGTTCGGGTCCGAAAACACGCAGTTCTGGGGGCCGATGGGAACGGCGATCATTGCGGGACTGACCTTCGGCACGTTCCTCACGCTTGTCATCGTGCCGGTGATGTATTCCGCCTTCGATTCCCTCGCCGTTTACCTCAAGCGGATCTTCACCACGGATAAGCATCCGGAAGGCATCCGCAGCGACGTCATGGCGACGGATCGTGAAATGGCCCACGCGCCGGGCAGCGAAGATTTCGGCGGCAACGGCCACCGCGATACACCCGAGGAGTTGCCCCGTCGGTAATTTTCACTACCTCCGAGAAACGGGCTCCGGTTGCATAGGTAACCGGAGCCTTGCTTTTTTGGTGGACCGGGGAATGGTAGGTTACCCTGGTTGCCTCCTCCACCTGTCGATCGCCGATGGCGTTACTCATCGTCTACATCGCTGTTGCGCTGGTAGTATCGTTTCTGTGCTCGATCATGGAGGCGGTGCTGCTGAGCGTTACGCCGTCTTACATCGCTGTCAAGGAGCAGGAGGGGCACAAGCATGCCGATCTGCTGCGAAAGCTGAAGGTAGATATCGACCGGCCTCTCGCCGCGATCCTGAGCCTCAACACGATCGCGCACACTCTCGGTGCCGCCGGTGCCGGCGCACAGGCCGCGCGCATCTTCGGCGACGCCTACATCGCATTGATCTCTGCGATCCTCACGCTTGCGATCCTCGTTTTTTCAGAAATCATCCCCAAAACGCTCGGCGCGGTCTACTGGCGCCGTCTCGCGCCGCTCGTTGCGCGTGCCCTCGTGCCGATGGTCTGGAGCATGTGGCCGCTGGTCAAGCTCTCGCAGGGCCTCACGCGGATCTTGTCGCGAGGGAAGCCGGAGACCTCCGTCAGCCGTGAGGAGATGACGGCGCTGGCGGATCTCGGGCATCGAGAGGGCGTCTTCGAAGCGGATGAGTCGCGCATCCTCAAGAACCTGTTTCGCTTTGGCCAGCTTCGGGTTCGGGATGTGATGACGCCGCGCATCGTGGTCTTCTCACTACCCGAAACGAAGACCGTACGGGAGGTGATCGACGAACATCAGCAGTTTCAGTTCTCGCGCATTCCGATCTACGGACAATCGCGGGACGACGTCTCAGGTTACGTTCTCAAAGACGAGATCCTGCTGCGGGCGGCACTCGAGGACCTCGACGTCTCGCTCAGCGAACTCTGCCGCGACATGGTCGTGGTGCCTGAAGGAATGCGCCTCTCCGATCTCTTCGAGCGCCTGCTCGACCGCGGCGAACACATCGCCCTCGTCGTCGATGAATACGGCGGCGTTGAGGGCATCGTATCGATGGAGGACGTTGTTGAGACGCTTCTCGGGCTGGAGATCGTGGATGAGGTCGACTCGGTAGAAGACATGCAGGCCCTTGCGCGGCGCCAGTGGTTCCGGCGCGCACAACGATTGGGGCTCATAACTGATGAACTGGAGGAGCATTCTTTAGACGAGGGCGCTTCCGGCGCCGACGGTGACGCCGGCGCATCATAGACATCAGAATCATGAAAGATATATCGACTCTACCCGATGCACACCTGCGGACCTTTGAACGTCCACCCGTCCCCGATGCGGCCGAGATCCGCGACGTGTTTCTGATCGGAATCTGTGGAACGGGAATGGGTTCGCTGGCGGGCTTGCTTCAGCAGTCGGGATACCACGTACGAGGCTCCGATGAGGCGGCGTATCCGCCGATGAGCGTGCGCCTTGCTGAGATGGGAATCCGCGTGCAGGAAGGCTATGACGCGTCTCGCCTTGAGCAGACGCCGCCCGACCTCGTCATCGTCGGCAACGCGTGCAAGCCGCGCCACGTCGAGGCGGCTTACGCACGGGATCATCAGCTTCCGCAACTGTCGCTACCCGAAGCCCTCGCTCACTTCTTTCTAAATCACCGAAAGTCGCTCGTCGTCGCGGGTACGCATGGAAAGACAACGACCACCGGACTCCTCGTGCACGTGCTGAAATGGGCAGGCAAGGATCCGGGCTTCATGGTCGGTGGGGTGATGGTCAACGGCAACGTCAGTTACGGCGTTGGCCGCGAGCCCTACTTCGTGGTGGAAGGGGACGAGTACGACAGCGCCTACTTCGACAAGCGGCCCAAGATGATGCATTACAGGCCGAACAGCGCCATCATCAGCTCGATGGAGTTCGACCACGCCGACATTTATGATGACTGGGACGACTATCGAAACGCCTTCCGTTCGTTCGCCGGAACGGTAAGCGAGGGCGGCGTCCTGGCATTGAACGGGGATGATCCGGAGGTGCGCCGGCTAAGCGAATATACGCGGGCGCGTGTGCGATACTATGGTCTTCATGGCGATGATGATGACGTCACAGCCATCAACATTCGCTCAGGAAGCGGCGGACAGCGCTTCACGCTCGTCGTGGATGGGGAGGCAGTGGATGAGGTCTTCTTCCCCATGAGCGGCCGTCATAATCTGCTTAACGCGCTCGCCGTCTGCACGATCGCGCTTGACGAGGGGATCGCGCCGCAAGTGATCGCCGACGGCATCGCACACTTTCGAGGCATGAAGCGCCGGCAGGAAACGCGTGGCGAGGCCAGCGGCGTGCTCGTGATCGACGACTTCGCCCATCACCCGACGGCGGTTCGCGAAACGGTATACGCTATCGCGGAGCGCTGGCCTGAGCGCCGCATCATCGCGATCTTCGAGCCGCGCTCGAATTCCAGCCGACGCAAGATCTTCGAGCGCGCCTACGCCGAATCGTTCGGAGGTGCGGAAGCCGTCTTCCTCAGCATGCCGAAAGCGCGGGCCAACGATCAGGCCGATGACCTTCTCGACGCCGGCACCGTTGCACAACGCATCACAGAAAACGGCATTCCCGCATCGGCACACGGCGATGCAGACGAACTGCTTCCACCGCTGCTCGAGACGCTGAGGCCAGGCGATGTCGCATTGATCATGAGCAACGGCGGGTTCGGAAACATACACTACAGACTGCTCGAGGCACTGCGGGACCGCGAATCCATCCTCGGCGAGCGCATCACCTGATGCGTCGATGTAATAGGGAGCGGAATCAATTCGTTACTTCTCCGTATCAAAGATTCCAAGTTCCCTCGCACCTCTTTCTGGACACATGCCCCGATTGCTCACTGTCGTCATATTCGCTCTCGTAGCCGCCGGCTGCTCCGCCACTGCCGATACGACAGTCGATGATGGACTCATGGCGCGCGCGGATTCGATCGCGCAGAACATGATCATCGTCGACGGCCACATCGACGTCCCGTATCGCCTCAACGTTCGCTACGAGGACATCAGTGTCCGCACTGAAGGCGGTGATTTCGATTACGTGCGCGCCGTTCAGGGAGGACTCAACGCGCCGTTCATGTCGATCTACATTCCGCCGCGGCGTCATGAGACGGGTGGAGGGAAGGCCCTGGCAGATTCCCTCATCGACATGGTTTACGGCTTCGAGGAGCAGTGGCCGGATAAATTCGCCGTCGCATCCAGCGTCGATGATGTGCGGCGTCATTTCGAGGAAGGCTTGATGTCGCTTCCGATGGGCCTGGAAAACGGCACCGGAATCGAAGACGATCTCGCGAACCTTCAGCACTTCTACGACCGCGGCGTCCGCTACATCACCCTCACGCACGGCGGCGACAACCTGATCGGCGATTCATCCTACGATACGTCCCGCACGCACGGCGGGTTGACGGAGTTCGGCCGGGACGTCGTGCGCGAGATGAACCGGCTCGGCATCATGGTCGATGTCTCCCACATCTCCGACGATACATTTTATGACGTGATGGAAGTCACCGAGGTGCCGGTGATCGCTTCGCACTCATCGGCGCGTCGTTACACCCCGGGCTTTGAGCGCAACATGAGCGACGACATGATCCGCGCTCTCGCCGACAACGGCGGCGTCATCATGATCAACTACGGCTCGGATTTCATCGACGAGGATTATCGCCAGAGAAAAATCGCGGCGGAGGAGTACCTCGCCGGTTATTTCGAGGATGAGGGAGCGGACATGTCTCGCGCAGAACGCCGGTCGTACCGCAACGAATATTTTCAGGAGCACGTCGGCTATGCTGATATCGATGACGTCATGCGCCACTTCGACCACGTCATCGAACTCGTGGGCGTGGATCATATCGGCATTGGATCCGACTATGACGGCGTAGGTGATTCCCTACCGACGGGATTGAAGGACGCCGCGTCGTATCCAAACCTCATCTACGAGCTCCTGGAGCGAGGGCATTCGGATGAGGACATCCGGAAGATCCTGGGGGAGAACGCGCTTCGGGTGTGGTCGCAAGCCGAGGCGTACGCGGTTTCCTCTGAATGAGCACATCTGTTCTGATGCGAATAACACGCTCGGTCGGGCTGACGACGTTGGCGATCGCCGCGCTTCTTGGCGCCTCGCCTTCCATGGCGCAGACGGAGCCACCGGTTCGCTATGATACCGACTTCCCGTCGGCGTCTTTCCACCAGAGTCGGCGCGCGCTCGTACTGGACGAGCTGCCGCCCGATGCTGTCGCTGTCTTCTTCAGCGCTCCAGAGGGGGAAGGAGCCTACCGGCAGGATCGCGATCTCTACTATCTGACCGGCTCGACCGAACCGAATACGGTGCTCATGCTCGCCCCGTCGGGGATCGATGTTGATGGGACGCCGCATACGGAGGTCCTCTTCGTGCCTCCGCGCACGCTGTACAGCGATGTTTGGCTGGGCCGGCGTTTCGGTGTGGAAGGCGCGGAAATGGAGCTCGGCATCGAGCGCGCCGTGAGTAATGATCGCTTCGAGGAGATTCTGGAGCAGGTTGCTGTGGAGCCCGCGGTCCGCTTCTTCCACATGCGGAGACCGAACGGCATCACGCGCGGAAGCGACCTCGCCGAACAGATTGAGGCGTTTGATCGGCACGCCCGGCCACTGGCCGCCGTAGTCGGCGGCACACACCTGCGTGAGGCGTTTTTCGTGCTCGGGTTGGATGCCGAGCGCTTCTCGCGTGGACAGTCGATGCTGAACGACCGACTCCGCGAGATGCCGGATGATGATTTCGGCGCTGAGTTGTTCGAGGCGTTTCTGAATGCGGATTCTTTTGCTGACTGGATGCAGTGGCGAAGCGAGAACGTCGATGGCAGGTTCGCCGATGCGACGTCACTTCGGTCGATTCTGACGGAGCTTCGGATGATCAAGACCGACGAAGAGCTGGATCTGCTTCGGACGGCGATCGACATCACTGCGCTGGCGCATCGGGAAGTGGCAACGGCGCTTCATCCGGGAATGCATGAGTACGAGGTTCAGGCGCTTCTCGAATACATCTTCATGAGGGAAGGTGCGGAAGGCCCGGGGTTTTCGACTATAGTCGGCAGCGGAGAGAACTCGGTCATCCTCCATTATTCCTCCAATCGCAAGCAGATGGAGGCGGATGATCTCGTGGTTGTGGATATCGGCGCCTCGTATCGGGGATACACGGCGGACGTGACGCGGACGCTGCCGGTCGATGGTACCTTCAGTGACGAACAGCGCGCGATTTACCAGATCGTGCTCGAGGCGCAGGAAGCCGGTATCGAGGCTTCGCGGGCGGGTAATTCCTTTGGAGCGCCAGGTCAGGCCGCGACGATGGTCATCGCGGCGGGCTTGATAGAGCTCGGCTTGATCGATGAGCCACAGCAGGTGCGGCGCTTCTTCATGCACGGCACGAGCCATTATCTGGGCCTCGAGGTGCACGACGTCGGAGACTACGGTGAGCTTGCCGCCAATCAGGTAATCACGGTCGAACCCGGCATTTACATTTCGCCGGCCGACGACATCGATCCGCGGTGGTGGAATATCGGCGTGCGCATCGAGGATGATGTGCTGATCACCGTTTCCGATCCCGTCGTGTTATCAACGGATGCGCCGAAATCGATCGAGGAAATCGAGGCGCTGATGATGGAGGCGAGCACGATCGTCACCCGGGATTGAGCGGGATGTTCGCGTCCTACATTCGATCTTCAGCCGACGGTTCGCGAGAATCCGTCAGCTTTGACGATCGTCGCTGAGGCCTGCTACGAACCGCTGGAAAACCTCGTTGTGCCGATAGCCTCCTTCGGCGAGTTCGGCGCCGAAGAGATCCGCGAACGCGTTGCCTTCCACCACCACCGGTCCATTTGGCGTGATGCCGACGTCCCATCCGATCAAAGGACTTGGAATCGCCCGCATCGCGGCTTCAGCCAGTTCGATAGCTTCTTCGAACATCGGAATCTCAAAACCATCGAACCGGAAGCCCGTGTCGGGATGGCGATCAAACTGACCGCCGCCTTTCCCGAAGAAGCGCCTGGCGAGCGGGCGCAGGCGACCGGTGTCGAGATCGACGCCGGCAAATAATCCACCACGGCTCGAATTGTCGACGTAGCTGCCGCCACTGCCGAAGCGCATGAGCGCCGAAATCGTCTCCACGCGGTCGGGGCCGGTCATGCAATTGATGATGCGCAGCGTGTTGAACGAGTCAGGATAGATGGCCCCGATATCCGCGTGCTGCACCTGCTCTTCCTCATAAATCAGGGCGGTTCTCTTCGATTCCTCAAAGGCCTCCTCGATCTCCCGATCGTCGGACGACGCCGTTATTCGGAAGACGTTCGCGCCCATGCGGCCGCCGAGATCCTTGACGAATACGTTGGGCGCCAGTCCGGCAAGGCCGAAAATTAACACACGGTAGCGCTCAAGTGTCTCGATCGAAACGCGCCTCCCGGGATCGTAGAAGTATCCGCCGAGACTGTATCCGAAGAGGCGCGGCACGCGGATGTCATTCCGCGAGAGGTGGAGGTTGAAGTGATATTTGTCGTCGAAGAGCCAGCGGGCGGGCTGCCGGTATCGCGCCTGATCGACCAGGCGGATCGTCTCGGTATCGATGTAGTCGTCCGGGTTCTCGACATCCCGGTGAAACAGCTCGCGCGTAAAGTAATGCGTCGGAAATCGCCGGTGTGCCTGCACGTAGCGCTGCACATCCTGCCAGATCTCCGACCAGGGCTTGCTTTCTTCGCGGTGAAGCGCGCGCCCGAAGGCGCGGATGAGGTCGGGAAACTCGTCCATCTACGGTAGGAAGGAGAGACCCGACGCAGGTCGGCGTCTCGTTATTGACGTGTCCAGTTGCGCAGTGCGTTACTCACATACTCGGCGCATCGATCCTGGTGGATACGCTCCTGTTGCATCGAATCACGCTCCCGCACGGTAACGGTGTCGTCTTCCAACGTCTGCCCATCGACGGTGAAGCAAAACGGCGTACCTGCTTCGTCCATCCGACGATAGCGCTTGCCGACGCTGCCCTTCTCGTCGTAGAACACGTTGAACTCCTTCCGCAAATCCGTTTCGATCTTCCGCGCGATCTCGGGCATACCATCTTTCTTGACGAGCGGGAAGATGGCGGCTTTAATCGGTGCAATCGCGGGGTGGAACTTCATCACCGTGCGTTTCTCGTTCTCCACCTCTTCCTCCTCATATGCCTCGCAGAGGAGCATCAAAATCGTGCGATCCAGCCCGACAGACGTCTCGACGACGTACGGGATGTAGCGTTCTCGGGTCTGAGGATCAAAATATTCGAGCTTTTTGCCCGAGTACTCCTGATGCCGCGCCAGATCGTAATCGGTGCGCGAGTGGATGCCTTCGACCTCCTGCCAGCCCATCGGGTACTCGTACTGGACGTCATATGCGGCATCGGCATAGTGCGCCAGCTTTTCGTGCTCATGCCAGCGCAGCTTCGCCTCGCGGACGCCGAGGTCGCGGTGCCACTGCATCCGCTTTCCGCGCCATTCCTCGAACGCCTCCATCTGCGTTCCGGGCTTCACGAAGTACTGCATCTCCATCTGCTCAAACTCCCTCATCCGGAAGATGAACTGCCGCGCGACGATCTCATTGCGGAACGCCTTCCCGATCTGAGCGATGCCGAACGGGATCTGCTGGCGCGACGTGTCCATCACGTTGTTGAAGTTGACGAAGATTCCTTGCGCCGTCTCAGGTCGGAGGTAGACGCGGTTGTCTTCTTCGGAGAGCGCACCGACGTGCGTGCTGAACATCAGGTTGAACTGCCGCACGTCCGTCCAGTCGAACGCGCCCGAATCCGGTGAGCGGATCTCCTCTTCCATAATGATGTCATGAAGCGCCTTGCCCATGTCATCCGAATGAAGCGCCGCCACCATCTTTTCGTAGACGGCATCCGCCCGGTCGTCATTGCCTTTCTTGCGCAGCCGGTCGATATGCCCCTCGACAAGTTGGTCGGCGCGGTAGCGGATCTTCGACTGCTTGTCGTCGATCATCGGGTCGTTGAAGGCGTCGACATGTCCCGATGCCTTCCATACGGTCGGGTGCATCAGGATTGCGGCATCGACTCCCTCGATGTTGTCGTTCTGATAGACCATCGCCTGCCACCAGCGCGAGGTGACGTTGCGCTTGAGCTCGACGCCGAGCGGACCGTAGTCGTACGTAGCGGCAAGGCCACCGTAGATATCGGACGACGGATAGATGAAGCCGCGGCGTTTGGACAGGGAAACGATTCTATCGAGGACGTCGCTCATGGGAAGTTCTGCGTGCCGTTGCACGTGTGCGCGCAGGCATCAGTCAAAGGTGATGGAAATTTGCGCCGGCTGCGGATGCCGAACGAGAAGCGCCGAAACTATCATGTGCATACACACGAAACAAACCTGCGGGTTGAAATCGGGGTGAGACCGGCAGTCTACGGCTACCCCGGCCTCGCAGTAATATTCGTGTGATGCAGCCTATGCGCATAGGAACTGGGATGATGATTTGCTGCGTTCACCACATCCGCCTTGTTGCGGGACTTACTGAAAGGTGTCAAAATGGAGGCACGGCGTTACATACCGTTAAATCGCATGAGGTTTGAACGACTCACGTCCATGCTCAGGGATCGTTTCGGTGAGGATTCGCGCGAAATGGAGCCCAACCACCTGATGTTTGAGGTGGCTACCGACGACCAGCGTTCACAGGTCGTGCATCTGTTGTACAAGGAACAGGTCGCTCAGGGGCAGGATGTATCGCGCGTCGTGGTCGTGAGCCCTATCGGGAAGCTTCCGCCTCGATTTGATGGTGAGCGCCTGCTTCGGATGAACGCACGCCTCGATGTAGGTGCGATCAGCATCGAGGATTTTCGGGATGAAGAGAATGATCTGATTACATACCTCACGCTTCGCGCATCCCATCTGCTTGCCACGATGGATTTCGAGGAGGTGTGGGAGATGATTGAAAAGGTGGCACGCGTGGCGGATCGGCTTGAAAAGGATCTCTACGCCCGCGACACGCACTGAACCCAAGTCCTCAGCTGAATAGACATCGATGATAAGACGACTGTATTTCTCCTCCCGTTATGGCTCGTATCTGCACAGCGAGCACGGCGTTAAGAAGTTCGCGGAAATGTGCATGGGCCAGCTCATCCGGAAGGTCACGAAGAAGTCGGCGTTCTTCCGCGAGATGAATGAGAACCTGCTGGTGGAGAAGGCGAACCTGCGCGTCCGCCAGGACGAGCTGACCGAGCAGTCGTTGCTCAACCCGGGCCAGTTCTTCAGCGTCCGGCGGCGCGTGTGGGCCAACTCCCTGCTTCTGACCGGGATCATCGCGGCCTCATTTTTCCTGTATCACATCTCTGTGATGGCATTCGTCGGCCCTGAAACCGGGTTGTCGGACTTCATGCGTTGGATCGTCTCGGCGATCATGGCGCTGACGTTGACCGGTGGCGGCTTGATCGTTGTCGAGCGGTTGTTGGAATCTGTCATTCCGAACGGCCCTGAAGATGACGATGTGGCCGTGCGGCGAAGAGCGGTCAGCGTGCTGTGGGTTTTTCTGCTGATTGGGATCGAGTTGTCGATTCTCGGCATTGTGTCCGTTCGCGCAGATAGTTTTGCCGATGCCTCGGGGAGCGGCCTGCTGTACTACGGCTTCCTTGCTCTTTCGCTACTGCTGCCGATCATCGCGGGCACGATTCGGTGGGATGCAATGCAGTACGTAGACAGGTACAAGACGACGCGCGCAAACCGGCAGATCGACAGCCGCCTCGCGCAGATTGATTCGATTCTGCGGCAGAACGAGGAGTACGAGAGCAACTTCTACAAAATGAGGAGCATCTCGTACTGGGATCAGCTGAACGAATTCAAGACCTACAAGGACGTCTACAACGACAAGCACGATATCGTTGAGAGCCTGGCGGGGCATTATGCGCAGTCGTACGACAGCTTCCAGGCGGAGGCGCACAAGCGTTATGAGTCAGATATTCGCGACATCACCGCGAAGTCGATGCGCAAGCTCGAGACAACCGATCGCCGTCCCGTGGGGTCGAAGCTCGGACAGGGCCCGCGTTTGCGCAGCATCTCCGATACCGACGGCGGCTTCGATGGAGACGCCGGCGAGAGCGATGTGTACCTCAGTCCGAAACCAGTACGGTGAGGGGAAGGGAGAAGTGAGAAGTGGGAGGTCTGAAGTGACGAGGGCAGAGGCTGGCTAACGCTTTCTTCCACTCCAAACTTCTTATTTCCAACTTTGCACTTCCGTCTATCCCATAAGTCCGCGCTCAGCCAGAGACGTGAACGTGCTTCCGGCAATGATTACGTGGTCGTGGAGCGGGATGCCCATCAACTTGCCGGCTTCCGTCAGTTGGCGCGTGATGCGGATGTCTTCGCGGCTGGGCTCAGGATTCCCCGATGGGTGATTGTGCAGACATATGACGGCGGCCGCGTTCTCGAGTATTGCCTTCTGAAATACAGCCCGCGGTTCGACGATGCTTGCGGCCAGCCCGCCTTCGCTCGCGGTATAGTCGCCAATGATGTAGTTGGCCGTATTCAGAAAAACGACCTTGAAGATCTCTCGCGGCAGATCGCGTAGCTGCGGTGCGTAAACCGCAGCTACGTCTTCTGGACTGCACACCTGAACGCGCTCTGTCTCCGGCTCGCTGGCAACGCGGCGGCCAATCTCAAATGCCGCAATGAGTTGTACGGCTTTGGCCGGACCGATGCCCATCACGCGGGTGATCTCTTTCATGTCCCGCCGAGAAATCCCACGCAGCGATGAGTACGTTTGCAGCAACGCGTGCCCGAGCTGCACGGCGGAGGCGCGGCCATCTTTCGTTCGGGTGCCGCTACCGAAAATCAGGCCTATCAGTTCGGCATCCGAAAGCGCAGCTTCCCCGCGCTTGATCAGTTTCTCGCGCGGGCGTTCCGTCTCGATCCACTCGCGGATCGGAGCATCGTATTTAATGGCCGGCTCACCAGCCGGAGGATGGGGAGATATGGCGGCGAGAGGAGATTGCATGGCGTCTCTTTATTCATAAGACGCCGGTGCCCGCCGGTCATAACCTGAATGTCTGCTACAGAGACGCGGTGGAGAGACGGTCACTTCCTCGCTTCCGCGGTGACTAGCTCTGCATATCCACAAAAAGCACGCTTTGCAAATTGATCAATCCGGAACGAGCTCGTTCAGGAGATGCTCGTTTGTCGGCGAGGTCTGCAGGTGGCGCAGGAGCGCCTGCATCGCGTCGATGGGTGGACGCGTGTTGAGCGCGCGGAAGAGCACATTGTGCTGCCGTACGCGTTCCCCCAGCAAGCGCTCCTCGTTTCGGGTGCCGCTCTTGCGGATGTTGATGGCGGGGAAGATCCGCTTGTTTGCCATCTCGCGGTCGAGCACGATCTCGGAGTTACCTGTGCCTTTGAACTCCTCGAAGATGACTTCATCCATCCGGCTTCCCGTTTCGATCAGAGCCGTGGCAATGATCGTCAGAGAGCCGCCCCCCTCAATATTGCGAGCCGAGCCGAAAATCCGACGTGGGATTTTCATGGCTCCGGCATCCAAACCGCCGGAGAGCGTGCGCCCGCTACCTTCCTGATAGAGGTTGAACGTGCGTCCGAGCCGCGTAAGCGAGTCAAGAAGCAGCACGACATCCTTGCCGAGCTCCACCTGACGCCGCGCATACTCGAGGGCGAGCGTGGAAACGCGAACGTGGTTGTCTTCCTCGCGGTCGTTCGACGAGGCGAACACCATCGCGCGAGTGGCGCGCATGAAATCGGTGACTTCCTCGGGGCGCTCATCAACGAGCAGCGCAACGAGATCGATTTCCGGGTGATTCTCGCTGACGCCTTCCGCGATCTGCTTCAGCAGGACGGTTTTACCCGTACGCGGCGGCGCCACGATCAGCGCCCGCTGGCCCTTCCCGATCGGTGCGACGAGGTCGATGACACGCATCGAAATGTCGGCGGGCTTGGTCACGAAGTTGAGCTTTTCATCCGGATAGACGATCTGGCCGGAGTCAAAGTCGCGCGTCGTTTGCCAGGTGCCAACGTCGATGTCCATCACTTTGTCAACGCGTGCGACCTGCATGGCGCCCTTGCGCCCTGGTTTGAGTGTTCCTTCGAGAATGACACCGTCACGCAGCTTGAGCTTCTTGATAACGGGCGGCGGCACGAAATAATCGCTGTCGCCTTTGGGAAGATCGGGCCGAAGTTCGCGAATGAAGCCGAACTTCTTATCGCCGATCATTTCCAGCATTCCACGAAAACGCTTTTCAGCCATGGAAGAAGAGATTCAGTAATCCTGACATAGTGTTATTGTCTTGCGAAAGCCGGAAAGTCCTGGGTGGATCCGCACGTGCGGCACGATGACGTACCGGTCGATCCAGTCGAGAAACCTGCTACCGGTTTGGTATACGATCTTTGACGCAGCGGCTTAATCTATTGTGCAGCATCGACTTGCCGCACCCATGCTCCGGGATAAAGACGTACCTCGGAAGATTCAAGCGCGTGATTCCGAACGGACGCCGCAGTGGCTGGAGTACCTTCCGATCCTGCAAGTATAGTGCCTCAAAGAGGGCAGCGCAACCAGATGCGGCGAGAAGCGGGCCGGGTACCCGAAGATTGGAACGAGGGGTGTTGTCGTTGGTTTCCCGCGCTTCCACGCGATCATGAGCAACCTGATGTCCGGGAGCACTTTTACCCATTCCGATCTACATTTAGAACGATCCGGTCCGGCGGATTCGCCTCCGGTCGTCATCCTGCATGGCTGGGGGAGCAGCGCGGCCAACATGAAGGTCCTCGCGCAGGAGCTCGAGGCGGATTATCGCGTGTGGAATGTGGATCTGCCAGGGCATGGATTTTCCGCGCCGCCACCCGAACCGTGGGGCGTGCCCGAACACGCACGACTCATCGCGGGGCTGATCGAGGAGGAATGCGGTGGATCCGCGACGCTGCTGGGGCACTCGAACGGCGGACGAATATCACTATACATGGCATCCGATGACGAGCTGCGCCCTTACGTCGATCGGATGATTCTGATCAGCCCGTCGGGAGTTCCGCGCCCACGCACGGCACGCTATCATGTAAAACGGGTCACGGCGCAGGTGCTGAAAGCGCCGTTCGAGATTCTTCCCGATCCGGCGCGTGAGTTCGGTCTTGACTGGCTCCGCCACAGCCTCGTCTGGCGGCTCCTTGGATCATCCGATTATCGAGCGCTCGAAGGCGTGATGCGGGAGACGTTCGTCCGAACGGTAAACTGCTATGTCGATGATCGGCTGCACACGATCCAGGTGCCGGTGCTGCTATTCTGGGGAACGGAGGACGAGGCGATCTCGCGCGAGCAGATGCAGGTCCTTGAAGATCGCATCCCCGACGCGGGCATCGTTGAACTAAAGGGCGCGGGGCATTACGGCTACCTCGACGACTTCGATACCGTCGCAGCGGGTATCTCGCATTTTCTATCCGTCACGGATTCGGGAGTGGTCGCTACGCAGAGATGATTTTCCTCCTTACGCTCCTCACTCTCGCTTTCGCAGGCTGGCGCGCCTGGCGGCGTCTGAGCTTCTTCCTCCACATCTTTCAGCTCGAAGGCTACAAGCGAAACGAGTTCGCGGCGTGGTTCGGGAAGCGCTCGAGGCGCCTACTGTTGCGGACGTCCCACCTCACCGGTTTCGTCATCCTTCTTCTCGGAGCGTTGCTATTCGGCCTCGGTGCGGGTAGATGGGCTGTCGGCCTCGTCCTTCTGTTGTGGGCGATGGCGTTTGCGTCATCACGCATTTACCGTCGCGATCAGCAAAAAAAGCCGCTGGCTTACACGCCGCGATTGAAACGACTGCTTATCGCCTCTATCGTCGTAGCTGCTATTCCCGTCCTGGTGGGTTTGATCGTCTGGTTGGCCGCGATCCCCGACTGGACCGTACTGCTCTTCCTCGCCGGCTTCTGGATCACGGACTTCGGGGCTCCTTACTGGGTGCAGCTGGCTGCGCGGATCATGCAGCCGGTTGAGGAGCGGATTCAGGAAGGGTTCAAGCGCCAGGCACGCCACACGCTCGCGTCGCGATCCGATTTGAAGGTCGTCGGGATCACGGGCTCGTATGGGAAGACGAGCGTCAAGTTCATCATCTCGGAGCTGCTTCAGCAGCGGCATAGCGTCCTTGCCACGCCGTCGTCTTATAACACGCCGATGGGGATATGCATCGTCGTCAACAACAAGTTGCGGCCGGAGCATCAGATCCTCGTGCTTGAGATGGGAATGCGCTACCCGGGCGACATCCGCGAGCTGTGCGAGCTCGCGCGGCCGGATATCGCGGTCGTGACGAGTGTCGGCGTTGCGCATCTGGAGACGATGGGATCGATCGAAGCGATTGCGCACGAGAAAGCGGAGATCATTCGCCACATGAAGTCTGACGGCGTCGTCGTGCTGAATGGAGATGACGACCGCGTTATGGAGATGCGGGATCTGGCGCCGGGCGCCGTATGGACAGTTTCGGTGGAAGGTCGTGAGGCGGACATCCGCGCCAGCTCTGTCCGATACGGACGCGAGGGATCGCGCTTTACCGTGATTGATGAGACAGGCGATACGGCGGATTTTGTCGTGCCGCTTCTGGGTAAGCACAACGTGCTGAACGTCCTGCTCGGTGTTGCGGTAGGGCGCGCGAACGGACTGCGGCTGCGCCAGCTCGCACATGCGGCATCTCGTATCAAACCGGTCGAACACCGCCTTGAACTGAAGCAGGAAGGACCCATCACTGTGATCGATGATGCCTTCAACTCGAATCCTGTCGGCGCGCGAAACGCCGTCGAGATCCTGGGGCAGTTTGATTCAGGACGGCGGGTGATCGTAACGCCGGGCATGGTTGAACTCGGTGAGCGTGAGGCGGAGGAGAACCGGGAGCTCGGCGCGTATATGGCCGATCATGTGGATCTGGCCTTGCTGGTGGGGAAGCGTCAGACGGGGCCGCTGCAGGATGGCCTTCGTGCGCGCGGGTTTCCTGAGGATCAGATTCGCGTGGTGGATTCGCTCTTCGATGCACGCGCCTTTCTGAAGACATACCTCCGGCCCGGCGATGTCGTACTCTACGAGAACGACCTGCCGGATCAGTACGACGAGGCGTGATGTCGTCTGGATTTTGGATTGGGAAGGCGTAGTTTGCGGCTCCTGTCCGTCATCCGCCGCTTCCTGATGCCTCCTTCCTACGCCGTCGAATCATCGCTTTGGCTCAGCGGATACCGCCGCGTGGCGGGTTTGGATGAGGCGGGGCGAGGTTGCCTCGCCGGCCCCGTAGTTGCTGCCGCCGTTGTGCTTCCGCCGGACGCGGCAATCGATGGCCTCGACGACAGCAAGAGGATCGGTGCCGCGACGCGTGTCGAGTTGGGCGATGAGATTCGTGCCAAGGCTGTCGCTGTGAGCGTAGGTGTCTGCTCACCCGACGAGATCGACCGCCTGAACATTTTGTGGGCGTCACTCGAGGCCATGCGCCGCGCCGTGTTCGGCATCCGTCCCGCTGCTGATTACCTGTTGTTCGACGGAGACCGCGCTTACCCCGACTGCCGCTTGCCGCATCAAACCGTCGTGAGGGGCGATGCCAAATGTATGTGCATCGCGGCAGCATCCATTATTGCGAAGACGGAGCGGGATCGAATGATGCACGAGCTACACAACCAGCATCCACAGTATCAGTGGATCACGAACGTCGGCTATCCAACGGCCGCGCACTACGAGGCGCTTGCCGAGCACGGTCCGTCGCCTCATCATCGTCACTCGTTCCGGCTCCTGCGTGCACTCGACGGATGACCTCGGCTGCGATCGCATCCGGATCAGCATCATTGGCGTCGACAGTGAGGTCGGCGCGTTCGTAGAAAGGCCGCCTGCGGGAGAGTAGTTTGTGAACCTTCACTTCCGGATCCGCCTCCCCCTGAAGCAGCGGTCGTGGAGTGGCATCCGATCGGATGCGCGAGAGAATCGTCTCGACGCTGACGTCAAGAAACACGACGCATCCGCTCGAAGAGGCGGCGCTCAGGTTCTCTTCGTTCGCGATAGCGCCTCCGCCGGTGGCGATCACTGTGCGTTCACGTGAGGTCAGGCTGATGAGGACGCGGCGCTCACGAATCCGAAATCCCGCTTCCCCTTCATCCACAAAAATGTCTTTGATCGACCGGCCCGCTTCAGCTTCGATCATGGCATCCATATCGACAAAATCATAGCCGAGCCGAGCGGCCAGGCGCGGCCCCACGGTCGACTTGCCCGACGCCATGAAGCCAGTCAGGTAGATGCGGGAAGGAAAACCCATTGGATGGTTAGTCGTTGATCGGACAGCTTCTGCCGTCAAGTTACAACAGACCGCACCGCGTGCCACGTTTTCGGATGCTGATCGAGTACGACGGTCGGTCGTTCAGCGGCTGGCAGGTGCAAGCCGATCGCCCGACGGTGCAGGAAGCGGTCGAACGAGCGCTTGAGGTTGCGACGCGTGGGCGCGTGGCCGTCGTGGGATCGGGCCGTACCGATGCGGGCGTTCACGCGCGTGGCCAGGTGGCGCATTTCGATCTGCCGGAGCAGGCGGATGTGGCGCGCCTGCGACGATCGCTCAATGGCCTGTTGCCTGAGACCGTTGCCGTGCGGGCGCTCGAGGAGGCGGAGCCAAATTTCCACGCGCGCTACGATGCCCGGATGCGCCGCTATCATTATCACGTTTCGACCGTCCCGACGGCATTAGATCGTTCGGCTCGATGGCTGCTTCGTCCCGCACCGGATTTCGACCGGATGAACGAGGCGGCGCGGCTGCTGCTTGGTCGCAGGAACTTCGACTCGTTCTGCCGCGCGAAATCGGAAACCGAGAATCGCATATGCACCGTTTATCACGCGCGATGGATTTCCGACCCAGCGTACGCACCTGGCCCGTCAACGTACTGGCGTTTCGAGATCGTGGCGGATCGGTTTTTGCACGGCATGGTGCGCACGATCGTCGGGACCCTCATCGAGATCGGACGTACTCGCCGCGAGCCGTCGGATATCGAGGCGATACTCGCGGCTTCCGACAGGCGCTCAGCGGGTGCGGCAGCGCCGGCGCACGGCCTCGTGCTCGAGCATGTCGTTTACGACAAGCCCTTCGCGGCCGATGCATACGATCGGATGCTTGCGGAGTGAGGTGAATCTCGACATCGATTTCCGCTATGCGTATCATTGCGGCCGCGAGATAAGAAGATCGCGAGGTGTGAAACCTCAGTTGCATCGATTCGAATACGGACGTTGAGCAACCACGGGAAACGCCGGCACGCAGCTTGAGTATGCGTACCCGGTCGGAAGCAGTCCAAACCAGCAGCTCAGACTATGGACATTCAGCAGATACTTCGGTGGATCGTCGTCGCGATCGTACTGGTCGTGGCCGTTTCGCTCTTCAGCTTCATCCTGAAGATCGGTGCCGCGCTTCTGAGCGTCGCGCTGAAGGTACTGCTGATCCTGCTGTTGATAGCGATCGTGCTCAGATTCGTCGGCGTACTGCAACACAAACGCCGTTACTGAGCAGTTGGATTTGCCGGCCGTCGCCCGGATTTCTCCACGTTTCCCATTATTCTGTGTCCCAAGTAGAAACGCAGCACTCACCCGCCTCGATGGAATCGGCGGGTTTATCGATTTATTCCGAGACGGCGCTGCTGCAGGACGTGATCGTTCACACGCCCGGCGAAGAAATGGAGCTCGTCTCGCCGGAGAATCGCCTCGACCTGCTCTTCGACGACATCCTGTTCGTCACCCACGCGCGACGCGAGCACCAGCTCATGTGCAGCATATTCGAGAAGGTCGTGGGCAAGAACGGCTCTGTGCTGCAGCTTTCGCAGCTTCTGCGTGAGACATTCGATCGAGAAGATGCGCGGCGCGATTATGTGGAACGCCTTTGCCGGGTCTCATCGGCCGTCAATCTCCACGCCTTCGAGAATGACCTGTTGCGGCTTTCACCAGATGAACTGCATCGTCTGGCACTGACGGGGCAGTCGCCGTTGCCGCTCAACTTGAACCCGCTTCCCAATCTCATCTTCACGCGAGATATCTCGGCGGCCGTCGGTAAGCGCCTCATTCTGAGCCACGCCGCGACGCCTGCGAGAGAGCGCGAGAGCGTGCTGGCTCATGTGATTTTCGATCATCACCCGCGGTTTGATGCCGCGCGCGAGCACATGATCAAGCTGCCCGGCGGTGTGACGTTCGAAGGCGGTGACCTCTTGATGGTCGATGAAAAGACGGTGCTGATTGGGCACTCCGAGCGTACTTCCTTCGGAGGCGTGATGACGATCGCGCAGGAGCTCTTCCGCCATGGCGATGTCGAGCATGTGTTGATGGTGGATATCCCGAAGCGCCGCTATTGCATGCACCTGGATACGGTCTTCACCTTTGCGTCCGAGGACGAGGTCGTCTACTTCCCTCCGATCATAGGTCAGGATGAGCAGGGCAACGTCGTCCATTTTACGAAGGGAAGCAGCGAAGGGACGTTCGAGAGCCGCGTACTGCCGAACGTGCGCACGGCACTGGAAGAGCTGACGGGCCGGGACATCTCCTTCATCCCGTGCGGCGGTGACGATCTGCTCAGCCAGAAGCGCGAGCAGTGGACCGACGGCGCAAACTTTTTCGCCGTCGCCCCCGGCGTCGTGATCGGATACGAGCGCAACCATCGCACCTTCGAGGTGATGCAGGATCGTGGTTACCGCGTGGTTTCGGCGCGCGGCTTTTTGTCGTGGTACGAGGAGAGTGATTTCGCCGCGGGCGACAAAATTGCCATCAAGCTCGAAGGTAACGAGCTATCGCGCGGTCGAGGCGGCCCTCGCTGTATGACGCTTCCGCTCCGCAGAGCCGCGCTTCCGGCATGAGTCTAGACGCGTTTTTCGACGACGAGAAGCGATGGATGAAAGTGGCGCTCAAGGAAGCTGAGCGCGCCTTCGATGCCGGAGAAGTGCCAATTGGCGCCGTCGTTGTGCGAAACGGCGAAATCATCGGTCGCGGCCGCAATATGGTCGAGCAGCTTCAGGATCCAACCGCTCACGCGGAGATGCTCGCGATCACCGCCGCGTGCGAGACGCTCAAGAACAAATTCCTGAAAGGCTGCACGCTCTACGTCACACTCGAGCCGTGCCCGATGTGTGCAGGTGCGATCGTCTGGTCGCGCGTCGACCGGCTGGTTTTCGGCGCATTCGATGAGAAGGCGGGCTCGGCGTCTACGCTCTACAACATTCCGCGAGACACAAGGCTAAATCATACGGTCGAGGTCGTCTCCGGCGTGGAGGACGAGCGCTCCGCCGCGCTGCTACGCGACTTCTTCCACATGCGCCGCGCCGGCCATAACGGCTAATTCGCGAAACTGAGGCGCGCTGGGCCCGGTTGCAGTCTCTGCACTTGATAAGGGGCAGGCGAGCATGCATGACGTCATCGTGATTGGCGCGGGTCCGGTCGGGCTCGCTGCAGCAATAGAAGTAAAGAGGGCGGGGCTGGACGGGATTGTCATCGAAAAAGGCGGCCTCGTCAACTCCCTCATCGGATACCCGACTCAGATGGAGTTTTTCTCGACGCCCGAGTTGCTCGAGATCGGTGGATATCCGTTCCCGTGCCTCGGCTACAAGCCCACGCGCGAAGAGGCGATCGAGTATTATCGGAAGGTCGCCGAGCGCGAGCAACTGGATGTGCGACTTTATGAAGCCGTCGAATCACTTGAAGGGGAAGACGGCCACTTCACGGTACACACGTCGCGAGGCCGGCACCGCTGCCGCAAGGTAATTGTCTCAACGGGGTTTTTTGACGTCCCCAATCCGCTGGACGTGCCGGGCGAGGATCTGCCGAACGTCACGCACTATTACAAAGAGCCGTATCCGTACTCCGGACAGCGTGTCGTGGTGGTAGGCGCGAAGAATTCAGCGGCTAAGGCGGCACTGGCGTGTGCGCGGCACGGCGCCGAGGTCACGATGATCGTTCGGGGAGAGGAGATATCTCCGAAGGTCAAGTACTGGCTGCGGCCGGATCTCTTGAACCGCATCAAGGAAGGGAAGATCAAGGCGTTCTACCGGTCGGTCGTGCAGGAAATTACGCCTGATTCGGTGCGCGTATCTACGCCGGACGGCGAGATGGAACTGCCCAACGACTGGGTGCTGGCGCTAACCGGCTATCGCCCCAACTATCCGCTGCTTACGGCGCTCGGTATCAGATTCGATGCCGACGAAGGGCAGACGCCGATTTTTGACGACGAGACGTTCGAGACAAATCGGGATGGCGTCTATCTTGCAGGTACCGTCTGCGGCGGTCTTGACACGAGCCGCTGGTTCATCGAAAACGGCCGACATCACGCTGCCGTCATAACCCGCCATCTTTCTTCGTCGCTCGATGAAGGGGTGCCGGTGGCTGCGCAGTCGTAACCACTGGATGTGTAATCACCCGTGAATCCGGCTTCGCAAACGTCGAAGCCATGCTGATTGTCTTCGCGGGCGGTTATATTGCAGATTAACTGCAGCGGGAATCCATCG
>CAZKDQ010000006.1:0-19654 GCA_964551345.1 uncultured Rhodothermales bacterium | reverse complement strand
CTGATTGTCTTCGCGGGCGGTTATATTGCAGATTAACTGCAGCGGGAATCCATCGCATTAAGCGCTCGTCATGCTCGGAACGATTGGCCACTTTGCCATCCTGATCGCATGGATAGCCTGCGGGCTATCCATCTTCGCCTACTTCCAGTCGGCTCAGGCTGAATCCGAGTCGTGGCGCAAGGTCGGTCGCAGCGCATGGCTGGTGACAGGCGCCACCATTTTCGCGGCCTCAGCGATTCTGATGTATCTGATTCTGGATCACCAGTTTCAGTACGCTTACATCTATCAGAACTCCTCGCGCGACCTGCCTTTCCTCTTCCTGTTCTCGACGTTCTGGGCGGGGCAGGAGGGATCGTTCCTGCTCTGGATCCTCCTGACGGCGGTGATCGGAACGGGCGTAGTCTGGTGGGGAAAGCGGTACGAAGCGCCCGTCATGACCATCGTGGCGTTCTCGCAGTTCTTTCTGATCTCGATGATCGTGGGATTGAAGATCGGAACGCTCGGTATCGGGTCGTCGCCTTTTGCGCTGCTGGCGGAGCGCTTTCCGGATGCGCCAATGCTTCAGGTGCCGGGTTTCGTTCCGGCTGATGGCTCGGGCCTGAACGATCTGCTGCAGAACTACTGGATGGTGATCCACCCGCCAATGCTTTTTGTCGGATTTGCGGCGATGGTGGTGCCTTTCGCTTTCGCCGTTACCGCACTTTGGAAGCGCAAGTACACCGAGTGGGTGCGGCCGGCGCTTCCGTGGACGCTTTTCGCGGTGCTGGTCCTCGGTGTCGGTATCGCGCTCGGCGGTTACTGGGCCTACATCACGCTTTCGTTTGGAGGATACTGGGCGTGGGATCCTGTGGAGAACTCGTCGCTCGTGCCGTGGCTTGTGGGTGTGGCAGCCTTCCACGCAATGATCATCCAGAAAAGAAGCGGCAACGCGCAGAAGGCGGCGCTCCTGCTTAGTCTGCTCGCCTACATGCTCGTAATTTACTCGACGTTCCTGACGCGAAGCGGCATTCTCGGTGATGTGAGCGTCCACTCCTTCGTCGACCTCGGGCTCCACAACCAGCTTCTGATCTGGATCCTCGGCCTCGGGATCATCGGCTTTGGCCTGTTCGCGGCCCGCTTCAATGAGCTTCCGACACCGGAGAAGGAGCCGAACATCCTGTCGCGAGAGTTCATGATCTTCTCGGGCGCGATGCTGCTTGCGGCGCTCGCGGCGGTCGTGCTCGTCGGCACCAGCGCGCCGATCCTCGGCCGGATCTTCCGCGACAACCCATCCGCCGTCCCAATCGAGTTTTACAACAAGTGGACGCTGCCGCTGGCGCTCGGCTTCGTATTTCTGGCGGGCATCGGGCAGCTCTTCTGGTGGAATAAGATGAGCATCGAGAACGTCAACCGCGTGCTCATCCGTCCGCTTTCGCTTGCGCTTGCCAGCACGATCGGGGTGCTCATCTTTACGCCGTTCATCGAGCGCACCATCAATTTCGATGTCTTGAGCCAGCGTTCGGCGGCCGAGCCACTGGCGGAAATGAGCATGTTCGGCGGTCTCGGAGAGTTCTGGGCGCTCTATGGGACGGGCATTCAGATGATACTGCTCGTTTTCGTGGCCTTCTTCGCGCTGTTTGGCAATTCGATGGTGCTGTGGCGTGTGGGGCGGGGCAACCTCAAGATGGCCGGCGGGGCTGCCGCGCACGTCGGATTCGCGCTGCTCGTGCTCGGCCTGATCACCAGTAGCGGATTCAACAACCCGCTCGTTCGCGCATCCGGTGTTGCGATCGGCGACAGCCGCGATAACTTCGTTCTCACGCGTTCCGAGACACGATCGGTCGGCGGCTATCAGGTGACGTATCGCGGGCAGGATATGACGCCTCGAAACCGGCCGGAGTACATCCTGGATTTCGTGGATCCGAAGGGGCGCGAGTACACATTGCGTCCGGTAGTTTACCGCTCGAATCAGGATCAGTGGATCCAGCATCCGGACCTGAAGCTTTTCGTCGAGAAGGACCTCTACGTCTCCGTGACGCCTAGTGCCATGTTCGAGACTGATGAGGAACGGGCGCAGAAGGGCGGTGAGTTGGCGCTGGCACCAGGAGATTCCACGATCATCGGAAATCGGCAGTATGCCATCAGCCTCAAGGGCTTCGACACGGCCGTGACGTCTGACCTGCTGCCGGATTCGACCGACATCGCGATATCGGCCAACCTCGAAATCGTGGACCTGCAGTCGAATGTTCGGCGTGAGCTGCGGCCAATTTATGTGATCATGCAGGACCGGACGCAGCAGTTTATCCAGAACCGCATCCGCGATTGGGACCTGACCGTCACCTTCACCGGGCTGGATGTGGAAACAGGCAAGGCCAACTTCCTCCTGGAGGGCGTCGATGTGATGCCGGAAGATTGGATCGTGGTTCAGGCGTATGAGAAGCCATTCATCAACGTCTTGTGGGTTGGCTTTCTGATCATGACGTTCGGGATGGGGCTTTCCGTCTATCGCCGTGGGCGTGATGTGCAGTTCAACCGCAAGCGTAAGGTTCGGCAGGGAGAGTGATTCTCCGTTAACCGATCGCGCATCGCATCATCACCATGAAGCGGCGCGGTTGATGGACGCCGGGACGAGCAGGATCACGGATTAATCAAGAGTCGGTTAACCCTGCCGCAGTCGGGCCGATACTACGGGGCACGTCATCCCCTTTTGTACCTGACAGTTGTCCCGTTGCCGCGAAAAGGCGCCTTATCCGAAGATCAGATCTCATCGTTCCGTCGGGAGATAACGGCCGACGCGCGTCTGGATTCACTTTCGTCACTGCTCAATGCAGCCGGTAACGAGACACGCATTCGGATCCTGTATCTCCTCTGGCGTCACGACGAGATCCGCGTGAACGATCTGGCCGAAATTCTGAACGTATCGACGCCGGCCGTGTCGCAGCAGCTAAAGAAGCTTCGCCGCAACCGTCTCGTGCGTTCGCGTCGCGACGCGCAGGCCGTTTTCTACGGTCTGTACCAGGAGGCACCGTTCGTGGCTCGGCTTATCGAGCTCTTCGAACGTATCGACACCCCGCCCCGCGGTGGAGCGACGCTAACGCCTCTCGGAAGTCACCGTATCGGCAGGTAGACGGCAGTGCGCGAAACGCTGACGGGCGAGAATGCATCCGTGGTATCAGACCGTGATGACCCTGACGCCACGATCCTCCAGCGCGCGAACCATTCCTTCCGGCGCGCCATCATCCGTTATCACGACGTCGATCTCATCGACATTGCAGATGTGGCTGAAGCCTCGGCGCCCGAACTTTGAGGAGTCCGTCACCAGGATCGTCTGCTGCACGGCCTCGATCATCCGCTGATTGAGCGACGCCTCGAGCGAGTTGGAGGTGGTGAGCCCGTAGTCGAGGTCGACGCCGTCTGCCCCGAGAAACAGCGTGCGGCAGCGATACTTCCCCATCATCTCTTCGGCAGCCGGGCCGGCGACGGACGTCGAGGTCCTGCGCAACATCCCGCCCAGCACAAAGACCTCTGAACGCGGCAGGTTGAGGAGTTCTGTCGCAACGTGCAGCGCGCTGGTTACGACAGTCAGATCGCTCTTACCCTGCAGATGTCGGGCCACCTGATGGATCGTCGTTCCGGAGGCCAGCAGGATGGAATCATTTTGCTCCACGAGATCCGCTGCTGCCGCGCCGATGCGCCGCTTCTCATCCGCATTCTGCTTGGCCTTTTCCGAAACCGGACGATCGTAAACGAACGGGTTCGTCGGTGCCGCTCCGCCATGTGTGCGAAAGAGCAGGTTGCGCTGTTCGAGATGCTTCAGGTCGCGCCGGATCGTCACCTCGGACACGTCGAGGTCCTCACTCAAGGATGCGACGGCAACGAAACCCTGCTCGGTGAGGCGCTTGAGGATAAAGGAATGTCGTTCTGCTGGACTCTGCATGCGTGATGTTATACGAAGAGCGACAAGGCGGACCGGTGGACCCATATTGCTTGCCTTCCAAAGATAGGACGTAATCCCAACACGCAACAATCGCGGTGATCGTTTGTGATCAATTCATGATCATATCGCTTTCGATGTTGACTGATGCCGACCGTATCGCTATCATTGCCGCCAGCAGGGAAACGAAAATGATCAGTCGACGCGGGCTGGGAATGGGGTGCCGATAGATGGTGCCGTGTGGAGGAGGCCGCGTTCATCTCGGGCTCACCGCCCGTAAAAACGTGAATGGCAGAATGAGACGGGCCTGGTTTCTGTTCTCGATGGTGCTGCTAATGGGGGCAACGGGCGCCGCCGCACAGCCATCGGGCAAGATCGCGGGAAAGATCATAGATGCGGCGACCGGCGAAGCGCTTCCTGGCGCGACCGTTGTCGTTGAAGGGACGACGCTTGGCGCCGCTTCCGGTGTTTCAGGTGATTATACGATCCTGAACGTTGCGCCCGGCACGCACACACTGATTGCGTCGATGGTTGGCTATGCGACCACGCGCATGGAGAATGTGGAGGTGTCGATCGATCGAACGACCCGCATCGAATTCGAGATGCGGGAGGAAGTGATCGAGGGTGAAGAGGTGGTGGTGGAGGCTCGGCGCCCTCTGGTGGAGCGCGACCGCACCACGTCCGCTTCCTATGTGGGATCGGAGACGATCGAAAACCTGCCCGTTCAGGAGGTGAGCGATCTTCTGCAGCTTCAATCGGGCGTTGCTTACGATGCTGCAGGTCGACTTCACATGCGTGGCGGGCGATCGGGTGAGGTCGCGTACATGGTCGACGGCATTCCCGTCACCGACCAGTTCCGGGGCGGCAGTAAGATCGAGATCGAGAACAGCTGGATACAGGAGCTCCAGGTGATCTCCGGCACGTTCAACGCCGAATATGGCCAGGCGCAGTCGGGCATCATCAACATCGTCACCAAAGAAGGCGATGTTCAGAATTACTCCGGCAGCGCCTCGGGATACATCGGCTCCTACCTGACGACCCGCGACGATGTCTTCATGAACATGGGGGATGTTCGTCCGGACCAGTACAACGGTGAGTTCAGCCTTAGCGGTCCGCTCAAGATACTTCCTCAGAGTTCGTTCTTCGTCGACGCGCGCTACTTCAAGTCGGACGGATATCTCTACGGCCGGCGCCGTGCGCGCATCGAGGATACGGTTCCGATCCAGGCGTACATCCGGGATGCGCAGACGCAGGCGAGCGATCGCGAGACGCTTGTTGGTATCGCCATTCCGGACTCGCTCATCACGGGAGACGGGGCGTACGTGCCGATGAATCCGAACGAGAAGGTGTCGGTCCATGGCAGTCTGTCCTTCCGCCCATTCAATAACGTTCGGCTCAGCTATTCGACCTTCTTGACCGATGAGTCGCGCAAGAGCTACAGCGACTCCCGGCGTTACGCACCCGACGGCCAGCCGACGACGGTTGATCGCGGTGCCAACCACATCCTCTCCCTCACGCACATGCTCACACCGACGACGTTCTATCGCGTCGGGCTCTCTTATCAGCTGAGCAACGTCGAGACGAAGCTTTTCGAGAACCCGCTTGATTCCCGTTTTCAGGGCCCGGCGTACAGCGACAACGGGTTCAACTTCGGCGGCACAAGCAACTCCCACACGTGGAGCAATCAGAAGACGGCTCTCGGCAAGATCGACGTGACGAGCCAGATCGGCCGCTTCAACCTCGTCAAGGGCGGCATCGAGGCACAGGTGCACCGGGTCGAGACCTCACGGCTCACGACGATTGCCGACGGGCCCGTCTACCTTCCCGCAAATCTGCGTTTGCCCGCTCGCAACACGGCCGGAAACGACCACTACGTACAGCGGCCGTATGAATTCGCTGCTTACCTGCAAGACAAGATCGAGATCGACGAGATCATCGTGAACGCGGGGCTTCGATTCGACTACTGGAATCCGAACGCATATCTGCCGGAGGATCTTGAGGCGACGACGGACCCGATGGACGGCATCCGGTTGACCTCACCGCTCGTGAAGTCGGAGACGAGCATGCAGCTCAGCCCGCGCGTCGGCATCGCCTTCCCCATCTCGCAAGACGGCGTGCTGCACGTTTCGTACGGCCACTTCTTCCAGGTACCGCGCTTCAACTACATCTTCACCAACTCCGAATTCGAGGTCGAACTCGGTGACCTGGAGACGATCATGGGCAACCCGAACCTCAAGCCTGAGCGGACGGTCGCCTACGAGATCGGCCTGCAGCAGGGCATCACGCGCGATTGGAAGTTCGAGATGACCGTCTACTACAAGGACATCAAGAACCTGCTGGGCCAGGAGATCATCAACACGCGCGATACCAAGATCTACGCCCGCTACATCAACCGAGATTACGGCAACACGAAGGGGCTCGTCTTCTCGCTGATCAAGCAGTATGCGGATGGCTTCGCTGCGACGATCGACTACACGTATCAGGTTGCCAGGGGCAACGCCTCCGATCCCAACGCCGTGTTTTTCAACAACCAGACGCAGCCGCCGATCGAGCCGGAGAAGCAGGTGTTGCCGCTCGACTGGGACCAGCGCCACGCGCTCAACGGCACGGTGATCATCGGCGACCCGAGCGACTGGACGCTCAGCCTCATCGGCCGCTTTATGACAGGCCAGCCCTACACGCCGTCGAATCCCGGCAGCCAGCTCACGCGGCAGCTTGCAAACAGCGAACGGCGCCCTGCGCGGCTGAACCTTGATCTGAGCTTCCAGCAGCGTTTCACGATCGCGGGGCAACGCGTCAAGCTGTTCGCACGCGGCTACAACATCCTCGATGCGCTCAATCCGAAGAGCGTCTACACCAGCACGGGCAATCCGAACCATCCGTACCGGACGCTGGGTGAGACGGAAGTCATCAGCCAGAACCCCAACTTCTCTCTCGATGAGATTGACCTCCGGCCGGACTTCTTCGCGCCGCCGCGGCGGATCATCCTCGGTATCGACGTCTCGTTTTAGTGCCGGCGGCGAATCTTCAGATTCGCCTCCACGGCAATGATGCTTATCAACAGGAATCAATGAAAGCCTTCCCTCGCCTTCAGCGTCTGCTGCTCCTGACGCTCGCGCTGCTGTTCTGCCTCGACGGGGGCGTCGCGCTGGCCCAGGAGGCACGTCCTGCCGGCCGTGAGTACCGGCGAACCGGCGTTCACGACGGCAACCTCGTCTACACGCGCTTCTCCAACTTCGGTAACCTGGGCTCGCGCTACGAGCCGCCCAAGATGGAGTGGCCGAAAGGATCAGGCCAGTGGTACGGGTTCGAGTTCGTGATGATGGCCGGCGCCGAGGTTGTGGACGCCAACGGCCGCCTCACGCAGATCGTCACGGAGAACTACACGAACCCCGGCTCCTTCGACATCAGCCCCGACGGCTCGCACACCTATGGATGGGAGCCGCTGGCCGGTTACTTCAACGCAGGCCCCGCCAACAGGCTCAACTATCCGGCAATGAGCCACCGGCCGGAAACGTGGCCGACGTCGTGGCCGCACGATTATCCGGGCTCGCCAGGTGCGCGTGACGGCCTGTGGAACGGTGAGTTCGGCGCCTACACGCGAGCCGATCAGGAGAGCTACTACGTGATGGATGACCGCAACAATGATGAGTTTCCCTACTACCCGTTCATCGGGAGCAGTGCGGATTCAGCGGGTTATCCGATCGGGCGCCGCGGCCTGGGGATGGAGGTCTCGGTCCGTGGGTATCAGTGGGTGAACGTCCAGGCGGAAGACATCCTGATCGTTCGGTACGACATCGAGAACGTGTCCGACAAGGATCTCGACAAGGTCGTCTTCGGGATGTACGTCGACCCCGCTATCGGTGGTGAGGGCGACTCCGTGGATGATCTCGCCGACTTCCAGCGCGCCGATAACATCGTTTATATGTGGGACCGCGACGGCCTCGACAATAGAGGGCGGCCCGGTCTCGGATACTTCGGCTACGCGTTCCTCGAGAGCCCCGGAAACCCGCTCGACGGCATCGACAACAATATGAACGGGATCATCGACGAGCGCCAGGACAATGGTCCCGGCGAGCTTATCGTTGGTCAGGAGGCGATCCGCTCGCACGTGAATGCGAACTACGACATGGTCGCGTTCGAGGAGTTCTTCGGATCGCTGGAGTCACGCCCGGCCTTCCAGGCGGGACGCTGGTGGACGGGTGATGAGGATCTCGACTGGGTTGCGTTCGAAGACGAGAACGGCAACGGAGTCTGGGATGAGGGCGAGACCATCATTGACGACAAGGGCTCCGACGGCATTGGGCCCAATGATGAAGGATACACGGGGCCGGATAGCGACGGTACCGAAGGCAATGGGCGTCCTGATCCGGGTGAGCCGAACTTTGGCACGACGGACAATGACGAATCCGACCAAATTGGCCTGACTTCCTTCCTGCTTCGTCCGGCAGGGAACGTGAGCGATGACCTCCGGACCTTCAACGAGATGCAGCCGGGACGCTTCGCTGGGGAGATGCCGAGCAACCTCGCCTTCATCTACGGCTCCGGCTATTTCGAGCTGCCTGTAGGTGAGACGCGGAAGTTCGCCATCGCCAACCTCTTCGGGCGTGATTACGATGACATCCTCCGGAATAAGCGGACGATGCAGCGGATTTACGATGCGGATTACTCGTTCGCCAAGCCGCCTAACAAGCCGCACATCACGGCAACGCCCGGTGACCAGCAGGTTGTGTTGACGTGGGATGACCGCGCAGAAGAGTCGATCGATCCGATCTACGGTCGCGATTTCGAGGGTTACCTGATCTATCGCTCCACCGACCCCTCGTTCAACTCGATCAAGACGATCACCGACGCCTACGGCAACCCGATTCTGTGGAAGCCGATCGCGCAGTACGACATCATGAACGGACTTCGCGGGCCGCATCCGATTCAGATCGGAGAGACAGGCGCCGTCTTCAACGTCGGCGAGGACACGGGGCTGCGGTACTTCCACGTCGACAAGGGCCTCGACAACGGCAGGCGGTATTACTACGCCGTCGTCTCCTATGACCGCGGCTATGATCTTGACTTCTTCGAGCGCGGGTTGACAGATAGCGAGCGCCTGACGCCCATATCTCCGAGCGAGAGTTCAAAGATCATCCAGACCGACCTCGTCGGCAACGTCGTGGCTGTCGATGTGAACACGGCGGCGGTGATGCCGATGGCGCCCAGCAGTGGGTTCGTCGCGGGCCAGATCGATGGGGAGGTCGAGCATGACGGCCCGGCAACCGGCGGCGTCGAAGTGAACGTTGTCCTTGCGGACAGCCTGCTCGAAGGCAATCATTACCGCATCACATTTACCGACACCACCCGCGCACGCCTTACGAGAGGCATCCGCATCGATGAGCTGACATCTAACCGAGTTGTTTACGAGGCCGAAACGTTCGACAGCACGTCGCTCTCGCACGAGCTGATCGACGGGATGACGTTCCACGTCTACTCTCCGCCCGCTCCGGTGCCAACGAGTTATGGCTGGGTTAAGGGCGGGAGCAACATCCAGGCCTGGGTCGATCTGACGGAAACTGAGCGCAGCGTCGCGCTGCCCGAGGATCTCGAGATTCGCGTGAGCGAACCAGGCGTGGACACCTCCTTCACTGAGTTTCCGTGGCAGGAGGGGACGCCTGTCAACTTCGAACTCGTGGGAACGACCACCGGCAAGAAGTATGACTTCTTCTTCACGGAAGCCGGAATCCAGGATAATATCCTCAGTCCGGGGGACGTCATCACGACCGTCTTCGATCGCGAGGGCTTCCGCTACAGCCTCGGCTGGCGCATTACCTTCGAGATTCCAGAGGATTACGATCCCGTGTTGCCTTCGAACGGGGATGTTTATCGGGTTGAGGTTGCCAAGCCGTTCTCATCGCTGGATCAGCTGACGTTCCGAACGACCGGGAGCAGCTACTCCGAAGAGCTTGCGGCGGAGCGGATGGATGACATCTACGTCGTGCCGGATCCATACGTCGTGAGCGCATCATGGGAGAAGCCGCTGCACAACGCGAGCGGGCGTGGCGAGCGGCGCATCGACTTCGTCAATCTGCCCCCGCGTGCGACGATCCGCATCTACAACGTCGCCGGTAAACTCGTACAGACACTCGAGCACGAATCGACTGCCGAGCGAGGTGCGATGAGCTGGGACCTCGTCTCGAAGGACGGCCTCACCGTCTCGTTCGGAGTCTACATCTTCCACGTCGACGCGCCAGGTGTTGGCACGAAGGTCGGCAAGTTCACGCTGATCAAGTAATGGAATCGATCATGAAGTACTGGATCACAGGCGTCCTTCTCGTCCTGATGGCGGCTCCTGCGGCGGCACAGGAAGACGGTTTTGATCGTGCGCCGCAGAACTACGTCGATGAGGTCACCAATGCCGGTACGAGTGCGGCGGCCTTCCTTCAGATAGGCGTCGGCGCGCGTGCGCAGGCGATGGGAAATGCCGCCACGGCCGACGGTCGTGACGCCACGTCGATGTACTGGAACCCGGCCTCCATCACCAATCTCGAGGGGATGGTAAACGTCGCCTTCGACCACACAAACTGGCTGGCGGAGACCAAGCTGGATTACCTCGGAGCGGTGTTCAACTTTGGTGGAATCGGGTCGCTCGGCATCAGCGTCGTCAACTTCCAGATGATCGATGAGCAGCCCGTTCGGACGATCGACCTGCCGGAGGGGACGGGCGAGTTCTACAGCGCATCCAACCTCGCGCTCGCGGCGACATATGCGATGGCGCTAACGGATCGTTTCTCGGCCGGTGTCACGGGCAAGTATGTCCGCGAGTCACTCTGGAACGAATCGGCTAGCGCGATGGCTGTGGATTTCGGCGTGACGTATCGAACGAAGCTCCCGGGCCTGTTCCTCGCTGCGAGCATCTCGAACTTCGGCTCAGACATGAAGCTTGACGGTCGCGATCTGCTGCGCCCCCACGACGACGATCCCGAGAACTACAGCAACGACCAGCTGAACGTCCGCCTCGACACAGACAAGTTCTCCCTCCCACTGCATTTTCGCTTCGGTGTCGCCTACGCGTTGACGCCGAGTGACTTGCACCGCTTTACGCTGGCGGCAGACTTCCTGCACCCGTCGGATAACAGCGAAGCGATCAACCTTGGCGCCGAGTACGTCTTCTGGGACACCTTCGCCTTCCGCGGCGGCTATGCATCGCTCTTCGAGCGCGATCGTACCGGTGGCGCCACCTTTGGCCTCGGCGTGCAGCGCAAACTGCTCGGCGGCATCGGCTTCTCGGCGGATTACACCTATGCCGACTGGGGCCTGCTCGAAAACACCCACCGCATCACCATCGCAATCAGCCAGTGACACATGCCGTCCATACCGAATGTCGGAGGATGAAGCTGTGCCGGCGGATTTTTATCCATCAACAACCACCAGCACCATGAGAAAGTGTTACGCACTGTTGCTGTTGCTGCTGTTCGTGAGCGGAACCGCTTACGGGCAATCGCAGCCGCGGCTCATCGTCAACGAGTTTATGTACAATCCGCCAACGGGCGACGAAGGTGACGCCAACGGCGACGGCGTGCGCAGCGCTCAGGATGACGAATTCGTCGAGCTCCTGAACGCTACGCCAGACACGCTCGATCTGACGGGCTGGATGGTCGGCGACGACGAGCGCGTCACCTGGAGCTTCCCCGACGGATATCTCCTTCTTCCCCGTGAAACCGTCACGATCTTCGGCGGCGGCGACGTTTCGAATCTGCCGGGCTACGACGAGGACCTGCTGCAGACGCGCGTCTTCGCTACCGGCGACAGCATCGGAAACGGCCTCGCCAATGGCGGTGATGTTCTCGTCATCCTCTCGGCCGACGGCACCGAGAACATGTATCTGAACTACGGCAACAAGTTCGGCCAGGGACCGCCGACCACTGCTTCCGTCGAGGGAATCGAGTTCGCGTTCGGCGTGGAAGTCGAGCCCACGGGCGCCGGCTCCCTCACCCGGTATCCGGATGGAAACCGCGACGACCGCTCCTGGGTGCTGCACAGCGAGGTTGCCCCGACACCATTCTCGCCGGCCACGACGATCGACGGCAGCAACACGTCCATCGAGCAGCACGTCCCGGATCAGCTCACTCTCATCATCAACGAAGTGCTGATCGACCCGCCGAACGGAAACGCCGGTGACGCCAACAATGACGGCTCGCGCGATCCGCAGGCAGACGAGTTCGTCGAGCTCGCCAACGTCGGCGACGAGCCGTTCGATCTCTCGGGATACACACTCGGTGACGACGAGAACTACGTCTCATTCACGTTCCCCGACGGCTATATCCTCGGCGTGGGCGAATTCGTGACCGTCTTCGGTGGCGGATATGTGGATCAGGCGCATGGTTATGATGAGGATCCGCTGCAGACGCGCGTCTTCCGCGTAGACAGCCTTCAGCATGGCGGAATTGGCAACGGCTTCGCCAATGGTGGTGACGTGGTTCTACTGCTCTCGCCGGATGGCAGCTACGACACGTATTTCGCCTACGGCAGCCTTGCCTTCCAGGACGGAGGAGCGAAGCTCCCGCCGTATGTCGACTTCGAGGTCAAGGTTGATACCGAGCAGCCGGGCAACGCGGATCAGTCGATCACCCGCTTCCCCGACGGCAACGTCCTCGAAGATGACCCGTGGGTGCTTCACGGCAGCGTCTCCGGTAGCGTGTTCTCACCGAACCAGACGATCGACGGGCGTGACTTCGTGCCCGGCCCGACGCCTCCGGTAACGGTCGTGATTAACGAGATTCTGGCGGACGTCGATGCGGACGTCAATGCCGATGGCGTAGCCAGTGCAAGCGAGGACCAGTTCATCGAGCTCGCCAACCCGCGGAATGATGAGGCAGTCGATCTCTCCGGCTTTCAGATCGGTTCGGATGCAGGTCTGGTTTTCACCTTCCCCGAAGGCTACATGCTGCAGCCTCGCTCCTTCGTGGCCGTCTTCGGCGGCGGCGATGTATCCGAGCTGCCGGGTTATGATGAGAACGAGCTCGAGACGCGCGCCTTCGTTGCCGACGCGGCACTCGGTCTGAATCCGGCCGGTGGATATGCCGTGCTCGTTTCGCCGGATGGCCGCTACGATGCGTACGTAGCCTACGGCAATGCCGCAGGAGAAGGTGATCCGGAGGTCGGCGATGTCGAGTGGGAGTTTGCGCTCTCGACAAGCGCCTCACTCGCGACCAACGTCTCGATCACGCGTTCGCCGGACGGCAACTTCCTGACGCCCGATCCTTTCGTGCCGCACACGGAGGCAAGCGACCTCGCCTACTCGCCGGCGCAGACCGTCACGGGTCTGGGTGGAATGGATGACTTTGTCGACGTCCCGCATCCGTGGGGAACGGGCCATGCGCTGGCGTTCAACCGTTACGAGCTGGACCGCGTGGAAATCCGCACCGCTTCGTCCGAATTCCCAACGACGATGGAAGAAGGAACGATC
Source organism: uncultured Rhodothermales bacterium (assembly GCA_964551345.1). Lineage (GTDB taxonomy): Bacteria > Bacteroidota > Rhodothermia > Rhodothermales > CAZKDQ01 > CAZKDQ01. The sequence goes on along the minus strand of CAZKDQ010000006.1, from coordinate 6,287 downwards.
GAGTTCTGGTTTAAGCCTGATTCCGTCATTACCCATGACACGCATCCGCCCGACTGGACCTACCTCTTCGGCAAGAATAAGACAGGAGCGACGGCCCCGGGCGACCTCGGCATTGCTTTCCGGCGTGGCCAGGGCAACATCATGGTCTACATGAACGACGAGGGCGGCAACCAGGATGAGGTCTTCAGCAGCAACAACGACAAGGAGATCTTCTACCCGCGCTGGTATCACCTCGCGGTGACCTGGAAGCAGGGCGAGAAGCTTCGCCTCTACATCGATGGCAAGCTCCGCCAGGAGGCTGAGTCGACGATGCCGCTGCTGGGCGGTGAGCAGGTGATCATGATCGGCAACGGATCCGACAACGCGATCCACTCTTCCATGGAAGGCTTTCCGGGGATGATCGACGAGGTCCGGATCTCCGCAATCGAACGCTACGACGGCGACTTCGAACTGCAGACCGAGCCGTTCGATACGGATATGTACACCGTCGCACTCTATCACTTTGATGAGGGTGAAGGTGACATTGCCCAAAACGCCGTCCTGGAAGGATACCTCGTTGGCCACCTCGGCGGCGACGGCAATGACGGCACGTTCGACGAGGCGTCGCGCCCGATGTGGGTGCGCGTGACCTCCAGCGTCAACGCCGACCGCGATTCGGAGCTGCCGGGCAGGTTCACGCTCGGGCAGAACTACCCGAATCCGTTCAATCCCGTCACGGCCTTTGACATTTCCGTGCCGCAGGCAGCGGATGTCGAAATCGGGATCTACAACGTGCTCGGCCAGCGGGTGCAGACGCTCGTGAGCCAGCCGATGCAGGCAGGCACGCACACCATCACGTTCGATGGCAGCCGGCTTGCAAGCGGCGTCTACTTCTACGTGCTGCGCTCTGATGATGTGCAGCTCGTCCAGAAGATGGTACTGCTGAAGTGATGATTGACCGCAGGGCGCCGGGCCAATGGGTCCGGCGCCCGATTGCGGTCTCTAAGCGACTGCGTGTCGCACTCAACATTGATGATGCTGATGTCTCGTGTACCTGCTGTAGTCATTCTATTTCTTGTCGCTCTTCTGGCCATGCCGGTCGATGCCGAAGCGTCGGGCATCGTGTTCCGGTATCTGCCGAACAAGGCGGCTCTGTCGACACCGGCGGAAACTGAAGGAATCACCGTTGCACCGTTTACCGGAGCGCCCGAGGCGAGCATTCGCTCGCAGTGGGGACTTCCCGCCACCTATGCGGCCACGTTCCAAGCGCCGACGTCAACGATGCAAAGCGGCGAAATTGAGGAAATTCGTCAGGGACTCGGCCCCGCCATCACGGCGGAAGCATGGATCCGGCCCTCATCCATCGATGGTGATGTGACGCTGATCACCAATCGCACATTAGAGAACGACGGCTTTCGCCTCGCGATGCAGGATGGCGTGCCGTTCGCCGAGATCGATGTGAATGGATCGACGTACCGGGTCGATGCCACCGCCGCACTCGGAGTGGATAGCGACCACTGGGTTGCCGCCACCTTCCAGCGCAACGGTGCGACACTGCGTCTGCATGTATATGTGGATGGCAGACTCGCCGGCAACGCGAGTTACAATGCCGATCTGTTGCCGCTCTACGTTGTCGCCCGGCCATTTTTTGTGGGAACGGATGAGGTTGGCGACGGCTCGGAGCTGCGCGGCAGCTACAGCGGGCTTTTGTATGCGGCCATCGTCCGTGATTACGTTGCCCGCGAAGAGTATCTGACGTCCGGTCTTCCCAAGGATGGATCGATGTACATGGGCCTGCCGTCCTTCCTCGATCAGCCGATTGAGGGTTTCGCCTCGGGAATGGATCAGCGCATCGCGACCTCACCTACGCCTGTTCGCCACCGGTTCTTCTTGCCGTTCGTGAACGATAACTACGTCCCGCAGGGAACGGCGACTGCGTTTGAAGTGGATGGAGCCGATACGACGGCCGCGCTGGTTTACGTTGCGTACTACCACATGACGCGCGGCGGCGTGGCGGAATCCAAGGCGAGCGTAATTGCTGAGATCGATGTTGCCACCGGACAGATGCGGCGTGGCTTCCGCCTCCGTGGCACCCTCGGCCGCTCCCACGCCGGCGGAATCGCCTATTACAAGGACGCGCTCTTCGTCTCATCCCGCAGCATCCTCGAGCGCTATCCGCTTCCCGAATACGATCCGTCGCAGCCGCGTCTGCTCGACCTCCACGCAGACGAAGAAGGCACCATCAGCGTCGCCAGTAAAGCTTCATTCGTCTCCGCGCATAATGACACGTTGTGGGTCGGAGACTGGCGGCCGGCCAACGATGTCGCGCCCTTCCTCTACGGCCACGCGACCGATGCAGAGGGACGTCCGATAGCCGGCCAGACCTCCACCGTTTATGCGCTTCCGCGCAACATCCAGGGTGTGGATTTCTTTGAGCACGACGGTGTGCAGCATGTCCTGATGGTACGAAACCGCTCCAGCAGCGAAGCCGAAATCCTTCGCATGAATCGATCCGCGCTCAGCCCATACCGTGTGCCGACCGCCGAGGAGCGCGTTCCAGCCGTGCACGGCATCGAGGATGTTTCATTCTGGCCTGACGGCACGTTCTGGACGAACTCGGAATCCGGCACGGACTACTATCAGAACACTGCCGGCTGGTCACGCTTCTACCCCTTTGTGTATTCGATTGCGGGGCATCGGCTGATTCCGGGGCTCACAGCCGTAAGCAGCGAGAAGCCGACGCGGCCGGCAAACGGGACCGACCTCGGTAGCTTCCCCAACCCCTTTCGTGACTCTGCGACGATCACCCTCGATGTCGAGGTAGCCGGCAACTGGTCGATCGTGATCGTCGATGTTCTCGGGCGTCTCGTCACGCGCGTGGCGGATGGCCCGCTTGGGTCGGGCAGGCACTTGTTCAACGTGGATGCGGCAGGGTTTTCACCAGGCGTTTATTTCGCCGTCGCGAAGGGGCCACAGGAGCGGGTTTCGCGTCCGCTGACAATTGTCAGGTAAGGTATAGTGAGCTGGATGAAGACATATTTGAGTGGAATGTGCGTCGCAGGAATGCTCCTGTGCGCCGTGATGCTAAGCGCCTGTCAGGCGAATGATGTTCAAGATGGCGATCCACTCGTGGCCCGCGTCGGTTCGATCGAGATCACGGCGTCGGATTTCGTGAAGAGCTACGAGTTCGGGTTCAACGTCAACAAGCGCGGCTCGGACCCGCGCCGTGCTTACCTGGATCGGATGATAGAGGAGGCGCTGATGGCGGCTGAAGGTTATCGACTCGGCCTGGATGAAGCGCGGGAGGTCCAGAGGCGCGAGGCGAGTTTGCGCGAGGAACTCCTGGTCGAGCAGGTCTTCGAGCGGCGCGTGAACGATCAGATCAGCGTCAGCGACAACGATATCGTTCAGGCGATGCAGCAGGACCGCGTCTCGTTCAAACTGCGCTACCTGCTCGCCTTCGATAGGGCAGCTGCCGAACGGATGAAGGCCGATGCCGAGCGCGACGGTTTCGACGCGACGCTCGATCGTCTGATCGCCGGCGACGTCGAGAACACCTGGAATCGCGATGATTTCGAAAGTCCGTATGTGACGGCGCACGATATCGATCCTGTTCTTATGAACGCCATCGAGGACCTCCCGGTGGGTGAGTTCTCCGAGCCGGTCCGGTTCCGCGACGGCTACATCGTTCTTCAGGTGACCGACATCCGGCAGGAGCCCATCCCACCCGTCACCGATGCGACCGAACGCAGCCGCTATGAGCAGGTCGTCTTCCAGCAGAAGGCGAAAGCAGCGGCTCGCCGTCTGATCGGTGAAATGATGGGTCCGCGACAGGTGGAAGTAAGCTCAAAGCCATTTCTCGCTCTCCGCGATGCACTTTGGACCTGGTACCGCGATCGCGCGCCGGTTGTCAATTTGAAGGTGTCTGTCGATCAATCGGACGATGCCGCGGCCCAGGCGCTTCGCGAGCTTTACCCCGACGTCTTGATCACGAGCACGGACGGCACGTGGACGGTCGAGGAGTTCCTGCGAGAGTATCCCGTTGATCGCTACCCGCTATCGACGAGGAGCGAGTCGGAGTTTGATCGCGACCTCTATGACGCAATCGGCCTGATGCTGCGGGACGCCGAGTTCGTGCGCATCGCTGAAAAGGAAAAGCTCGGCGACAACCCGGAAGTTCGCCACGAACTGCGCATCTGGCGCGACAAGTGGGTGCAGCAGGAGCTCATCCGACAAGTGCGAGACTCGATTTCGGTCTCCGAAGAGGATGTGCGTGCATATTACGATGCCCATCCCCGTCAATATTTGCGTGGTCAGGAGCAGGAGGTGGCGCCGTTTCATGAAGTCGCTGATGAGGTGCGGGAGGATGTGAAGGTCGAGAGGCTTCGTGTTTATATGGATTCGTATCTGGAGGAGCTGCGGCAGCGTCACCCGGTCGAGGTTTACTCGGATGTGCTCGACACGTTAGAGGTGAGCGGAGCCGGTCCGCCGGGGTCGCCGGACGCACTCATTTTCAAGAGCCACACAGGCCGGCTCGCTCATCCGCTCGTCGACCCTGCCTGGTGAAAAGGCAGACGTTTCGCGCGCATCTCCTCTTGATCGCAAGACAACTCAGCCGCGGTGGCGGCAGGAGTGAATCATGAGTACACTTCCCCAATTCAGCCGGGACGCGTTTCTATCTGAGGTCAGGGACGAACCCTCTTTCTGGGACTTCATCATCATCGGCGGCGGCGCCACCGGCCTGGGAGCGGCTGTCGAAGCAGCGTCTCGCGGCTACCGGACGCTGCTTCTCGAGCGGGATGACTTCGCGAAAGGCACGTCGAGCCGGAGCACGAAGCTCGTTCATGGCGGCGTTCGATACCTGGCGCAGGGGAACGTACCGCTTGTGTTCGAGGCGCTGCGCGAGCGCGGTTACCTCATCAAGAACGCACCTCATCTGGTGCGCAACATGTCGTTCGTGGTGCCGTGCTTCAATCTGTGGGAGCGCGCCAAGTACGGCATCGGTCTGAAGCTTTATGACAAACTCGCCCGCGGGCTCAGCTTCGGCACATCCCGGCTGCTTTCGGCAGACGAGACGCGGGCGCACCTTCCAACGCTGTCGGACCGCAATGGGCGGTTGAAAGGTGGCGTCCTCTACCACGACGGCCAGTTCGATGATAGCCGCCTCGCCATCAATCTCGCGCAGACGGCGGCCGCAGAAGGTGCGGTGCTGCTCAATTACGCGCCCGTGACGGGCCTTCGGAAGCAGGGAAATCGCGTGACGGGCGTCATCATGCGCGATGACGAATCGGGTGAGGAAATCGAGCTGAATGCGCGCGTCGTCGTTAACGCGACCGGTGTTTTCGCTGATTCCGTGCGCCGGATGGATCAGCCGGATGTCCAGCCGATGCTGAGCCCGAGCCAGGGAATCCATCTCGTTCTCGACCGCTCGTTCCTGCCGGGTGATCAAGCTCTTATGATCCCCAAAACCGACGACGGCCGAGTGCTCTTCGGCGTGCCCTGGCACGACCGCGTCGTCCTGGGCACGACCGACACACCACTCGACACCATCGATGCCGAACCACGTGCCCTCGAGGAAGAAATCGAGTTTCTGCTGAGCCACGCAGCTCGCTACCTCACGAAAGCACCCCGCAGAAGTGACGTTCTCAGCGTCTTCTCCGGCCTTCGTCCGCTCGTAAGTAGCGGCCGCGATGGCGACACGTCTGCGATATCGCGCGATCACGTGCTCCGCATTTCGCCCTCAGGGCTGCTCACGATCACCGGCGGAAAGTGGACAACGTATCGGAAGATGGGAGAGGATACGGTCGATCAGGGCGCGAAGGTGGCCGGGCTGGATGTTCGCCCGTCGCGCACGAAGGATCTGCGGGTGCATGGGTGGCTCGCCAATGGTGACCTCGACGAAGACCTTGCTCATTATGGCTCGGATGCTCCGGCGCTTCGTCGAATGATGAAGGAGATGGAACACGGCGCGAAGCTCATTCACCCGCGGCTCCCATACCGGCGCGCGGAAGTCGCATGGGCAACGCGGCACGAGATGGCGCGAACGGTCGAGGACGTGCTGTCTCGCCGCACGCGTGCTCTGCTGCTGGATGCCGCCGCAGCCGAAGAGTGCGCTCCGGTGGTCGCTGAAGTCATGGCCGCCGAGCTCGGGCGCCGGCAGGAGTGGCAGGATCAGCAGGTCGAGGCGTTCCGCCGGGTCGCCCGCGGCTACGTCATCAACGGCTCCCATACAGCCATAACGCATTCCGAAACGACCGAAGTATCATGAAGCGTTTCCTCCTGGTTGTTCTCGCGATCGCATCCCTTCA